>CAIPEB010000185.1 GCA_903863885.1 uncultured Planctomycetaceae bacterium
CCCGCATAGATCCAGGCCGCGGCCGCGGTTTTGAAGTCGGGGCGGGGCGACCAGACCACGTGTGCCACGGGCAGTTTGGGCAGATCCTGGGGAGGCGTGACCACGTCGACTTCGCTGACCAGCATGCGGAAGCGGTCGCCCATGTCGATCAGAGCCGCATTGACCGCCGGGCCGGCGGGCGCCGTGAAGATCAGACGGACCGGGTCGGCCTTGCCGCCGATACCCAGCGGCTTGACTTCGCACAGCGGTTTCGCGGCGGCCAGCGACGGGCAGACTTCGAGCATGTGCGCGCCGAGCACCAGGGGACGGGCCGGATCAAGGTTGTAGGTGTAGTCTTCCATGAACGACGTGCCGCCGGAAAGCCCCTCGGCCATGACCTTCATCGCCCGGCCCAGGGCGGCTGTCTTCCAGTCGCCTTCGGCGCCGAAGCCGTAGCCGGCAGCCATCAGTCGCTGGACTGCAAGGCCCGGCAACTGCTCGAGCCCGTGCAGATCTTCAAACGTATCGGTGAAGGCCCGGAAGCCGCCTGCGTCGAGGAACCGGCGCAGGCCCAGTTCCGTACGCGCGGCGTAGCGAAGCGCGGACCGCTTGTCGCCGTCCTTTCGCAGAGCGGCGGCCATCGCGTATTGCGCGTCGTATTCGGCAACGACTTTGTCCACGTCGGCGTCCGATGCCTCGGTGATCGAGCGGACCAGTTCGGATACGCCGTAGCCGTTGACCTCGATCCCCAGCCGCATCTGGGCTTCGACCTTGTCGCCCTCGGTCACCGCCACCTGCCGCATGTTGTCGCCGAAACGTGCGACCTTGAGGCTGCGGATCTCGTGCAGTCCACCGGCCGCACGCATCCAGGCCGCCAGCCGCTGGTGGACTTCGGCATCCTGCCAGTGTCCGACGATGACCTTGCGGGGCTTGCCCATCCGGGTGCAGATGAAACCGAACTCCCGGTCGCCATGGGCTGCCTGATGCAGGTTCATGAAATCCATGTCGATCGTTGCCCAGGGCAGATCACGATAAAACTGCGTGTGCAGGTGGGCCAGCGGCTTGGCCAGCGCCGTCAGGCCGGCGATCCACATCTTGGCTGGAGAAAACGTGTGCATCCAGGCAATTACGCCCGCGCACTGCGGAGCGGCGTTCGCCTCGCGGCAGACGTCGAGAATCGCCTGCGGGCCGGTGACGACCGGCTTGAATACGACGCGGAACGGAAGACCCGCGGTCGCATTAAGTCCGTCGACCAGACTGCGGCTGTTATCGGCAACCTGCCGCAGAGCCGCTTCGCCGTAGAGATGCTGACTGCCAGTGACAAACCATATTTCCAAGTTCGTACGATCCACGAGCGGCGCTCCGTGTGTTATCGATGAGTTCTCACTTCTGTCCGTAATACGCTTTCGTTCCGTGCTTTCGCTGGTAGTGCTTCTCCAGCACCCAGGGCTCCAGTTCCGGGGCTCCCGGTGCGATCGACCAGGTCCCGAGGACCATGGCGGCCACCGCCTCCAGGGCGATGGCGTTGTCCAGCGCCCCGCCGACACTCTTGCCCCAGGTGAACGGCGCGTGTCCCGCCACCAGCACGGCGGGCATGGCGATCGGGTCCAGACCGGTGAACCGTTCGACGATCACGCGACCGGTCCAGCCTTCGTAGTCCTCGTTCACTTCGGACTCGCTCAGCGGTCGCGTCACAGGTACCGGCCCGTAAAAGTGGTCGGCGTGGGTCGTGCCCAGGCAGGGGACTTCCCGCCTCGCCTGCGCGAAGATCGTGGCATAACGGCTGTGCGTGTGGACAATGCCACCGACTTTTTCGAACGCGCGATACAGCATGACATGAGTCGGCGTATCGCTGGACGGCCGCAGGTTTCCCTCGACGGTGCGTCCGTCGAGATCTACGACCACCATGTTCTCCGGGCGGAGGTCCGCGTACGGCACTCCGCTGGGCTTGATGACGACCAGTCCCTCCCGGCGGTCGATGCCGCTGACGTTGCCCCATGTCAAAGTGATCAGGCCGCTCCCGGCCAGATCGCAGTTCGCCCGGCACACGGACTGCTTGAGGTCTTCGAGCATCAGGCGGTCCCCCGCGCGCGGTTCCGGATCGCGATCAGGTCTTTCATGACGTGGTTCAAGGGCCCGCGAGCCGGTGTGCCGAACGCGTCGTGCAGCGTCCGATAGAGCTTGTACAGTTCGGCATACACGGCAGCGGCCTGCTTCGTCGGACGATAGACGACTTCCTTGGTGCCGGTCATCTTCTTCTGAGCCGATTCGACCGAGCGGAATGCGCCGCCGGCCACCGCTCCGAAGATCGCTGCGCCGAGGGCACAGGTTTGAGCCGAGCGACTGACCTTCATCGGACGATTGCACGCGTCGGCGTAGATCTGCATCACCAGCGGGTTTTTCTCGGCAATGCCGCCGCAGTTGACAACTTCCTTGACCTTCACACCGTATTCTTCGAAACGGTTGATGATGGTCAGGGCTCCGAACGCCGTGGCTTCGATCAGCGCCCGATAGACTTCCGCGGCCGTCGTGTGCAGCGTCTGGCCGATCAGCAGGCCGCTCAACAGCGGATCCACGAGAATCGTGCGGTTCCCGTTATTCCAGTCGAGAGCCAGCAGGCCGCTCGAACCGGGCCGCAACTGCTCGGCTCCGCGGGTCAGCGCGGCGTGCGAGTCGTCGCCGCCTTCGGGCTGGCCCGGAGCAAGCGAACGGGCGAACCAGTTGAAGATGTCGCCCACCGCCGACTGGCCGGCCTCAAGACCGTAGGCTCCCGGCAGCACCGAACCGGGCACGATACCGCAAAGTCCCGGAATATCCGGCAGATCGGCGTCGCCCGGAGCGACCATCATGTCGCAAGTGCTCGTGCCGATGATTTTGACCAGCGTGCCCGGCTTGATGCCGGCGCCGACCGCCCCCATGTGTGCGTCGAACGCTCCGACGGCCACCGCGATGCCGGCCGGCAGGCCGATCTTTGCGGCGACTTCGGCAGTGAGCGTCCCCGCCTTCTTGTCCGACGTCATCGCGTGGTTCGCGTAATGTTCCCGGACCTTGGGCAGATCCGCGTCGAGGCCCGCGAGGAACTTGGCGCTGGGCAGTCCGCCCCAGTCCTCGTGGAACATGGCCTTGTGCCCGGCGGCACAGATGCCGCGCGGCATCGTGTCGGGGTTCAGATTGCCGGTGATGAAACCCGGCACGAAATCAGCCAGTTCCACCCACGAATAAGCGGCCGCAAAAACCTTCGGCGACGTCCGCCGGCAATGCAGAATCTTGGACCAGTACCACTCGCTGCTGTAAGTGCCGCCGCATTTGCTCAGGTAACGCTGGCGGACTTTCTTGGCTGCCTGTGTGATTTCGGCCGCTTCCGCATGACTCGTGTGGTCCTTCCACAACCAGGCCTGGGCGGCCAGATCGTTCTTGAATTCGGCCGAGAACGCCAGCGGCATTCCATCGCGATCCACCGGCAGCGGCGTCGATCCCGTCGTGTCAACGCCGATTCCCGCGACTCGTTCGGGTCGGAATTCCTTGTCCGCGGCCGCCGCCTTGACCGCTCCGCCAACCGATCGATAAAAGCCCTCGACGTAGTCGGCCGGGTTCTGCCGAGCCAGGTTCGGATCGCGCGCATCCAGCAAGACGCCGGCTTCGCCGCTCGGGTACGGATAGACATGTGTGGCGATTTCGCAACCGTCCGCAAGGTCAACGACCACCGCGCGGACGCTGTTCGTGCCGTAATCCACTCCGATGGCGAACTGTTTCTTGGATTGCATAGAGATTCCTCGAAGTCTGGCAACCGAGCCGGAAAATGGTTGCCGCGTAGTAGAATTACCAGCGTCTGGGCCCCCTGCCCTCACGTCTTTCGCAACGCCGTTGCGCTGCACGGGTGCCTGGATTCTATCGGCCGCCTTGCGTGATTTCGACTCCCCGCGATCGGACGCACCTGCCGCGAATCTAATTTACGGAGATACGGTCTGCTGCCTATCCAAACCTTGCGCAAAAAAATATTAAAATTGCGCAACACGGCAGATTCACGCGAGGACCTCCCCGCCCGTCTTTCGGGAACCCATCGAATGAGCGATACACCCAAAGTGGCTTTGCTGATCGAGACGGCTCGCGGTTACGGACGGCAGATGCTCCGCGGCATCGTCCGCTATGCGAGATTGCACGGCCCCTGGGGCTTCTACATCACTCCGGGCGATTTCGAGCAGGCGCTGCCCAGGATGCAGCAGTGGGGCGGGACAGGCATCATCGCACGCATTGAGACGCCGGCCATTGCCAGGGCAATTCTCGATTCCCGGCTTCCCGCGATCGGGCTCGATTTGTCCGAACGGGAATCCGGATGGGAAAGCAGTTTGGCCGGATTGAGCGAAGTCGCATCCGATTCGGCAGGCGCGGCCCGGATGGCGGCCGAACATCTGCTTGCCCGAGGCTACCGGAACTTCGCCTTTGTCGGAGTCGCCGGTCGCGTTTGGTCTCAGCGCCGAGAAGCCGGTTTCCGCGACGCGATCCGGCAGGCCGGCTTCACCGTCCAGTTCTATTCCCCGCCACGGGCGCTGCGGGACCGGGACTGGGACCGAGAACAGTCGGGTCTTGCCGGATGGCTCGGAGATCTGGCTAAGCCCGCGGGATTGATGGCCTGCCACGATGATCGAGGGCGGGAAGTGCTCGAAGCATGCCGCGCCGCCGAGATCCGCGTGCCTGAGGAACTGGCCGTGATCGGCGTGGACAACGACGAACTGCTCTGCGAACTGTCCGACCCGCCGCTTTCCAGCGTTGCGCTGAACGCCGAAGGTGTCGGCTACCGGGCCGCCGCACTGCTTGACAGAATGATGAGCGGACGGGTCCGCAAACCCCGCAAACTCGTCGCTGAACCCCTGCACGTCGTGACCCGCCGCTCGACCGACGCCGTCGCCATCGAAGACCCGGAAATCGCCGAAGCCGTCGGGTTCATTCACGACCATGCCACAGAGTTCATCCAGGTCGAGGATGTCGTCAAGCATCTCTCGATCTCGCGACGCGGACTTGAGACCCGCTTTCGCAAGGCCATCGGCCGGACGCCGCATGCGGAGTTGCAGCGAATCCGCATGCAGCGGGCCACTCAGTTCCTGGCCGAGACCAACTTGTCCGTCCCCAAAATCGCAGAAACGCTGGGGTTCAGCACTCCCAGTTACTTCATCCAGGTGTTCCGAAAAGTTCACTCAACCACCCCGGCCCGCTTTCGCCGACAATTGCGGGCGGGAGGCGCGGCGGAATAACCGCCCCTTCCTCCCAATTGCGGCAGAAGGTGACGCCCGGCCGGTCAGGCCGCGCAGAATGTCTGTGCGTCGGCGTCCTTCATTGCGCCGCAACTTCCGAATGGCATTTCGCCGAGCGGTGAGGTTTTCGCCTCGCGAGAGGGGCGACACGGGCCCCGATTTCGGTTGTAACAGATGTGTTGAATCGCTTCCAAATGTCTGTAGCATAAAGTTGCATGTTGCAAGTCGATGTGCCGTAGCTTACGCTCAGTGTTGTTACCCTGCCTGGAATCCAACCTGCAGTGCCGTACCTCGGCTGCACGTCAGTCGTTGTAACCGCACACGCCAATGAAGACCGGTTGTCGGAATGACGCCGGACGCGAACGCCGCAACTTCACCAGGGACGCAAGTTGCCTCGTTCCCAGCCGAACAGACGCTCCGGCTGATTTACGATTGCGAAACTGCGTCAAAGACACGGAAGGTCGCCCGATTTGGGGCGATAAAACACGACAACGAAGATTTGGTTTCATAAGAACCGGCGACGTTCTGACCGTGAAATAGAGTTCGATGAGCACCGTGGGGATTTGCCACGGTTTGTCCTCGAGGGAATCTGCGATGAAGACCAATGCCGTGCTGCCGTTCGTGGTTGCTCTTGCGATGTCGATGGGTGTTTTTGCCCACGCCGCAGAGGAGCCGAAGCCGTCGGATGCCGAGACCAAGGCCAAGGCCGACTACGAAGCAGCTGAGGCGGCAGCCCAAGCGGCGGAAGCGGCGCTGGCTCCCTTGAGAGCGGCCATGCAGGCGGCGGACAAGGCGTTTGCGGAAGCGAGCAAGACGGCGCAGGCAAAACGTCAGCAGGCGACGGATGCCAAGAACCTGGCCGGTGAGCCGGGAGTGAAGGAACTCCAGCAGGCCGAGGCGAATGTGCCGGCGGCCACCAAGGCCTTTACCGATGCAGCGGCCGCCAAGCCCGGATTGGATGCGGCATTGGTCGAAGCCAAGGCTGCGGCGACGCCGTTGCAGCAGGCTTTTGATTCAGCCGAGAAAGCTGCCAAAGAGGCTGAAATTGCCGCCAAGGCTGCCGCCGATGCGGCTGGAAAGCTCGAAGATGAAGCGAAGAAGGCCGTAAATCAAGCGACCACGCTCCGACGCTCCGCCGATATCGCCAAGGCTACGCTGACGCGTGCGCAGCAGAACGAGGTGCAGGCCACAGAAAAGGCAAACGCCGCTCCGCAGAAGGTCGCGGAAGCCGAGGCGAAAAAGAAGGCTGCGGATGATGCACTGGCCAATGCCAAGAACCAGACGGCCGCGGCCGCCGCAGCGTTTGATGCAGCCGAACAAGCCGCCAAGGCTGCGGAGGCTAATGCCCGAGTGGTCACCGACGCCGAGAAGCAGCAGGCTGCGGCGGACGCCGATGCCAAACGCAAGGCTGCGGAAGCCGCGAAAACCGCACTGACTCAGGCCCAGCAGGCCGAACAGCAGGCTCAGGCGCAAGTTGATGCCACGGCCAAGGTGGTTGCCGAGGCTCCTGCACAGAAGCAGGCGGCCGATGCGGCTTTGGCCAACGCCAAGAATCAGGTCGCCGCTGCCACCGCGGCACAGCAGGCTGCTGAAACGGCTGCTCAAGGCGCCGAAGCAGCTGCGAAGGCCATCAACGAGGACGCCGCCAAGACGCCCGAAGAAAAGAAGAAGGCGACGGACGACGCCGCAGCCCTGCGCAAGGCAGCGGAGGATTCCAAGGCTGCGTTGGCTCAGACACAACAGGCCGAACAGCAGGCTCAGGCACAGGTCGACGCCACGGCCAAGGTGGTTGCCGAGGCTCCGGCGCAGAAGCAGGCCGCCGACGCGGCCCTGGCCAACGCCAAGACCCAGACGGCTGCTGCGGCGACCGCCGTCCAGGCAGCTGAGCAGGCGGCCCAGGCTGCCGAGGCAAACGCCAAGACCATAGCGGAACTTGCGGGAAGAACAGAAGAGCAGAAGCAGCAGGCCATCGCCGATGCGGCCGCCAAACGCAAAGCGGCCGGCGATGCCAAGGCGGCTCTCACGCAGGCTCAGGCTGCTCAACAGGCTCCGCAGAAACTTGCCGACAAAGCCGCACAGGAACTGGTCCGAGCCACGGCGCAGAAGAAACTTGCCGACGCCGCGCTGGCCAATGTCAAGAACCAGATCGTGACCGGCACCGCTGCGGCTCAGGCCGCCGAGCAGGCGGCTGTCGCCGCTCAGAAGGTCGCAGACGACAAGAACCAGGCCGTCGCTCAGGCTGCGGCGAAACGCAAGGCCGTGGCGGATGCGTTGGCGGCCCTGGCCCAAATGCAGCAGGCCGAGCAGCAGGCCCAGGCCCCGGTTGTCGCTGCGGCACAGAAACTGGCGGAAATTCAGACCCAGAAGAAGGCGGCCGATGACGCTGCGGCCAACGCCAAGAACGCGACCGCCGCCGCCACGACTGCCTATCAGACCGCTGATCAGGCAGCCCAGGCCGCGGAGGCCAAGGCCAAGCAGGCCGCTGACGAAGCCGCCGCCATTCGCCAGGCAGCCGAGACTGCCAAAGCCGCTCTTGCCCAGGCGCAGCAGGGCGAGCAGGCAGCGTTGGCGGCCGCCATGGCGGCCGCCCAGAAAGTCACTGAGGCGGAAGCTCAGAAGAAGCCTCTCGACGATGCGCTCGCCAACGCCAAGAACCAGGTCGCGGCGGCGGCCGCTGCCAGTCAGGCGGCGCAGGATGCTGCCAAGGAAATCGTGCAGCTCGACAACGCAAACAAACAGGCGGCCGATGACGCTGCCGCCAAACGCAAAGCCGCTAACGACGCCAAGGCCGCGCTCAATCCCGTCCAGCAGAAACTCGATGAGGCTGCGGTCAAGGCCAACAACATCGCACAGGAACTGACCAGGTCCGAAGCCAGGAAAAAGGCGGCGGAAGAGGGACTGGTGAACCTGAAGGCCCGCATCGAGTCGGCCAAACAGTCGAACGTGGCGGATGAGCAGGCGGCCGTCGCCGCCGAGGCGGCCGCTGCCCCCTTGAAAGTCGAGGCCGAAAAGACACGGGCAGATTACGTCGCGGCCGTGGGAGTGGCCGACGAGAAACGGTCGCTCGCCGAACAGGCCAAGGCCGCGCTCTACCGGCTTGTCGCCGCCAGACAGGTCGCGAGCCTGACGGAGAGTTCCGAACCGGCAAAGCCGGCCAACCGCATTGACGAAATCGTGTTCGCAAAACTCGCGACGTTGAATATCCAGCCGGTTCTCTGCTCCGACGCGGTCTTCATCCGCCGCGTGTATCTCGACATGACGGGCAAGCTCCCCACGGCGGAAGAGGCCAAGGCGTTCATTCAGGACCCGGACAAGAACAAACGAATCGCTCTGGTGGACCGTCTGCTCGAACGAACGGAGCACATCGACTTCTGGGCGATGAAGTGGAGCGATATCCTGCGAATCAAGGCCGAGTTTCCCGTCAAAGTATGGCCTAACGCGGCCCAGGCCTATCACCGCTGGGTGTGGGAATCCCTCGCGCAGAACAAGCCGTACGACCAGTTCGTCAGAGAGTTGCTCACTTCCAGCGGCAGTAATTTCCGCGTGGGTTCGGTCAATTTCTATCGCGCTATCCAGGACAAGACTCCCGAAGGTATTGCGTCGGTCGTGGGCCTGACGCTGATGGGCTCGCGAATCCACCTCTGGCCGCCGGAGCGGAAGGCCGGCATGGCCGTGTTCTTCTCGCAGGTCGGCTACAAACCGACGAGCGAGTGGAAAGAGGAGGTCGTCTTCTGGGATCCCCTCAAGTCGGTTGCCGTACCGGGCAGCGTCGCCCCGGGAGTGGATGCGGTCGGCAAGTCGGTGACCGCAACGAACCAGATCGCACAGGGCCTGGCTCAGCCGCTGAGCGAAAACGGTCCGCTCGAGGGCATGTTCCCCGATGGCACCAAGGTCACCGTCCCGCCCAACCGCGATCCGCGCGAAGTGTTTGCGGAGTGGCTGATCCGCCCTGAAAACCCGTGGTTCACCAAGGCCGTCGTCAATCGGACCTGGGCATGGATCATGGGACGCGGCATCATCCACGAAACGGACGACGTTCGCGACGACAACCCGCCGAGCAACCCGGAACTGCTGGCCTACCTGGAAAAAGAATTCGTCGCCGGCGGTTACAACATGAAGCAGCTCAGACGCTTGATCTTGACCTCGACCGCTTATCAATTCTCGTCGATGCCGAGGTTCAATACGCCGGAGGCGAGGGCCAACTTTGCGAGCTATCCATTGCGGCGGGTCGAGGCCGAAGTGCTGAATGATGCGCTGAACGAGATCACGGGCAGCACCGATCTGTTCACCAGCGCTGTTCCCGAACCGTTCACCTACATTCCCAATGCCATGACCGCCGTGGAAGTGGCCGACGGCAGCATCACCAGTTCGTTCCTGACGCTGTTCGGCCGTTCTTCCCGCTCCACGGGGATGGCCAGCGAGCGGGTCAGCGAACTTGCTTCGCCGCAGTGGCTGTTCATGTTGAACTCCGGCCAGATTCAGAGCAAGCTGCAAAACGGTCCGAAGCTCGCGGCCATGGTCGCTTCGGGTACCACGAATGAAATCACAGAAAGACTGTATCTGTCCATCCTGTCGCGGTTGCCGACGGAAGCGGACGTGAAGGCCGTCGAGGAATATGCGAAGGCCGGCGTATCGCAGGGACGGGACATGTGGATCGACATTGCCTGGGCGCTGCTCAACAGTCCGGAGTTCTTGCTGCGGCATTGATCGGCGCGGAAGTTGTGGGATGGAACGCGGAACGCACGAATTGCTGAAACGACATTCAAAGGGCAGGCGTTAGGAGGAGTGAGAACATGAGCAGCAATCACATGCCGGGTGGTCCGGAGCATGTGTCGCGGCGCGAAGCACTGCGGCGCGGCGTTTTGGGCACAGCGGGAATGATCGCGGCCGGCGGAATGAATTCCCGTTTGTTTGCGGAGGAAGCCGCCAAGACGCCGCAACAAATTGCGGCCGAATTGAAGGCCACCCGCGATGCGGCCGCCAAGGCCAAGGCCAAGAAAGGCCAGACCAAATCGATTATCCAGGTCTTCCTCTGGGGCGGCATGTCTCACAACGATACCTGGGATCCCAAGCCGGGATCGGGTTACGACTTTCAGGGCGAGTTCGACAAGGTCATCCCCACCAACGTCCCGGCGATCCAGCTCAGCGGCCTGTTTCCCAAGCTGGCCCAGCACGCGGATAAGTATTCGCTGATCCGCAGCATGACCCACGGCAACAACGGCCACGAGACCGCGGCCTACCTGATGCAGACGGGGCACGTTCCCGGCGGGCGGCTTGCCTACCCGAGCGTCGGCGCCCTTTTCGCTTTCTTCAAGCGGGAAGTCTACAAAGGTCTGCTCCCGCCGTACGTCGTGATGCTGCAGGCGGCCGGACGCTTCTCGGAAGAAGGCTTCCTCGGCCCCGCGTACAAGCCGTTTGCCACGGGCGGCGATCCGAACGCGCCCCGCTTTGAGGTCGAGGGCATCGTGAATCAGGGCATCAACGACGGACGGCAGCGTGCCCGCCGCGACCTGCTCGACAAGATCAATCTGTTCGGCTACGGCCTGGCGGAAGTGCCCGAGATGTCCACGGCCGAATCAGCCAAGCAGAACGCGTACGGACTGATCCTCGGCAAGGGCAAGGAAGTATTCAATCTCGAAAACGAGTCCACCGAACTCCGCGACCGATACGGCCGGAATACCTTCGGACAGGAATGCCTCGCCGCGCGGCGCATGGTCGAAGCGGGAGTGCCCTACGTCACGATCAGTTTTCCCGGCGGTTGGGATACGCACGGGAATCACTTCGCCACGATGAAAGCCCAGTGCCCGATGCTCGATCAGGGCCTGGCGACGCTGCTCCAGGATCTGAAGGAGCGCGGCCTGCTCGATTCGACCCTGGTCTGGTGCACCGGTGAGTTCGGCCGAACGCCGAAGATCTCGTGGGAACCGCCATGGAACGGCGGACGTCACCACTTCGGAGACGTCTTCACCGTGCTGGTCGCCGGCGGTGGATTCAAGGGCGGATGCGTTGTCGGTTCGTCCGACGATAAAGGCGAAAAGGTCAAGGAACGGCCGGTCTACCCGGCCGACCTGCTGGGCAGCATTTACCTGCTGGGCGGCATCGACGCCACCGCGAAGCTGCCGCACCCCTGGGGACTGGATGCCTATGTGCTCGACACTGAAAACGAAGGCATGACTTCGAGCGGCCTTCTCGAAGAGTTGATGTAACCAACCGCAACGCGTGGCAACAACGACCCCGGGGGGCGGCCGCCCAGCCGCGGCTCCCCCGTTCCACGCCTGCGTTTCACAGTATTTTTGCCGGTGCCGAAGTGGCTGAAAGCGGAGGAACTTCATGAGTCGTTTCAACAGGCTTCCGATCCTGGGACTGGCCTTGCTCCTGGCGGCCGTCTCCTCGGTGATGGCACAGAACCAGTACATCGGTTACGTCTATCCCGCCGGCGGACAGCAGGGCAGCACCTTTGCAATCAAGCTGGGTGGTCAATCCCTCATCCATCCTTCCGACGTGATTGTGAGCGGCGACGGGGTCACCGTTCGGCTCGTCGAATACTACCGGTTCATGAGCAACGAGGAACACGGCCTGCTCAGACAGCAGTTGAACGAGCTGAACAAGAAAGAAGTGTCGGTCGGCGAGGTCATGGCGGCGAAGCTGGCCTATTACGAGTTCCCCGGACGCATCGGTCCCGAACTCGAACAGAAACCGGCGGAAGCGCCTGCGAAAGACGCCCCGCAACCCTCGGAACTGGATATCGCGAAGAAGAACCTCATCGAACGGATCAACCGCGTTTTCCAGGAAGACGAACGTTCGCCGGCAGTCTGGTCCAACTGCGAGTTGATCTTTGCCGAGGTCACCGTCGCGCCGGACGCCAAGCCCGGTCGGCGGGAAATCCGCGTGGTCACCAAACACGGTGTTTCCAATGCACTCTCGTTTTACATTGATCAGGTCCCCGAAGTCGCCCGCGTCCCGATGAAGACCTGCCAGATCTCGATTCTCGGCAAGGAAGCCCAGGCTCAGCGCAGACGGCCGGCCGAGGAAGAAGAGCTGAAGGTCACCATCCCCTGCACGATGAACGGGCAGATCGCTCCCGGTGAGATAAACCGGTACCGATTCCAGGCGAGCAAGGGCCAGAAACTGGTCATGTCGGTCAAGGCCCGCCAGCTGATCCCATACGTTGCCGACGGTGTTCCGGGCTGGCTCCAGGCCGTGCTCAAGCTTTACGACGCCAGCGGCAAAGAGGTCGCGTTCGATGACGATTTCCGTTCCAATCCGGATCCGGAGATCTACTACGAGGTTCCCGATGACGGCGAGTATGTGCTGACCATCAACGAAGCCCTTTTCCGCGGCCGCGAAAGTTTTGTGTATCGAATCACGGTGGGAGAGTTGCCGTTTATCACGAGCATTTTCCCGCTCGGCTGCCGCGCCGGCGAGTCGGTCAACATCGAAATGAACGGCTGGAATCTTGATAAGGCCACACTCGCGCCTCCTGCCAAAGACGCCAAGCCGGGCATCTGCCGGATCGCCGCCACCAGCGGGCCACTCGTATCCAACGATGTGCCGTTTGCCATCGATACGTTGCCCGAGGTGCTCGATAAGGAGCCTAACGAGGATGCGGCCAGCGCGCAAAAAGTCACGCTGCCCGTGATTATCAATGGGCGAGCCGATCATCCGGGCGATTGGGATGTTTTCGAGGTTGAGGGAAAGGCCGGCGAGACCATCGTGGCCGAAGTGAACGCCCGCCGGCTTGGTTCACCGTTCGATTCGTTCGTGAAAGTGACCGGTCCGGACGGAAAAGTGCTGGCGCTGAACGACGATCACCACGACGCCGGTTCGGGCATGAACACCGATCACGCCGACTCGTATCTCATGCTGAAACTTCCGGCCGACGGCAAGTATCTCGTCCATCTCGGTGATACAAGACGGCAGGCCGGCAAGGAATTCGCCTATCGACTGCGAATCAGCCCGCCGCTGCCGAATTTCGAGCTGCGACTCGTCCCCTCCCGAATCGTGATGCCGAGCAACGGCGCAGCCAATCTGACCGTGTTCGCGATCCGCAAGGACGGATTTGACGGTCCGATCCAGCTGAACTTCAAGGACCTGCCGCAGGGCTTCGAGTCGCCGGGCGCAACGCTGCCCGCCGGTCAGGAAGCAGTCGCACTCACGTTGAAGACCACGGTCGCAACCACGGAAAAGCCCGTTAATGTGACGGTGACGGGTACCGCCAAGGCCGGCGATCAGGAAATCGTGCACATCGCCGTTCCCGCCGAAGACAAGATGCAGGCGTTTCTCTGGAGACACCTGCTGCCCGCCGATACGCTGCCCGCGATGGTCTTCGATCCCAACTACCAGCCTCCCGCCGATCGCATCCGGCCGCCGATCCGCGACGAGGACCGGCCGAAGGACGTTCAGCCCACGCTGCAAAAGGCGTCCGTCGAGTGGTATCTGCGCCAGCTCGAGACTCTTTACCAGGAGTGGTACCTCACGGACGAATTCGCCAACCGCGAACTCGCAGCCGTCGAAGCACGAATTATCAAGTGATGCCGGTTGTGAACGAAGAGGCCACGGACCAATACGGGTATTCACGGATCAAGGCATTTGCTGTCCGTGTTTGATCCGTGCCCATCCGTGGCTTCTTTATGCTTTCGTGATCACCCGCACCTGCCGCGGGAGCTTGTCGAAACGGAGCTTGATGGTCAGGCAGCCTATGTCGGCGGAGTAGCTCCAGCCTTCGGCCGCTCCTTCCAGCGATGTCTGCCGAGGCAATGAGACTCCATCGACTTCGACGCCTTCGGGCTCGGAAATCGGCATAACGGTAGTGTGCGCCGCCTCACCTGCAAAATACTTCAGACCGAACTCAATCGCTCCGTCCTTCGCCACCGCATTTCGGATTCGCGGCGCTGCATTGATGACGATCCGCTTATCTCCGACAGTGAACACTTCGGTCTGGACGCCGGTCGGAGCCTCGAGGATTTCGAGCACGTTCTCGAGAATGCCCGTTGGCGCGAGCATGCAGCCGACGCATTCGACTCCGTCGATCACTCCCCAGTTGTCGGTGTAACAACCGAAGTCGTTTTCACGCGTGCTTTGCTGGTTCATTCCCGAGATCGTGATCATCTCGGCAAAATGCTTCCACGGCAGCGACTGGTCGTATTTGGCCAGTTCGAGCAGCGCATTCGCGTAAGCCAACCCGTTCCACTGCACGGGACGGGCAAACCAGCTGCCGACGTATTGCGTGGCGCCGAAGATCGCAATCGAACCGCCCTTCATCAGCGGCTTCTGGTCCGGTGCCTGCCACATGTAGACGAAAGGCAGACCTGTCCTTGCCCAATAGACCGCGCGCCGGAGCATCTCCGGATCCTTGGTGATGCGGTAGGCCAGCAGATAGACCTCGCAGCAATCGCCCGAGGCGAGGATGTCCGGCGAATGAACCGGGCACTCCCAGACCTGCGATGCGCGGGGAATCCTGAAACGATCCATGTACTTGAGCGTCCGCATCGCCGCATCCAGGGCACTGGCATCTCCGCTGCGCATCGCATTGAGCAGCGTGCCTCGGATTGCCTGCGCACAGATGCCCGATTCGGGCGCCCCGGCAGGACCCAGTGCACGCGTCGTTTCCCGCGGCGAGAATCCGTACTTGCCGTCGGCTGGCACTTGTGTCGCTCCCGCCCGGGCCGCCACGAGAATCCTGCTCAGCAGCGGGGCGGGCGCGCCGCCCAAATGCAAGGCCGTCGCCAGATCCTCGCGATTGACCATCGCACTGCCCTTCTCGGCCAGGCTTCGCGCGAGCGCCCGATCCTGCAGGAGTCGCGTCGACAGGACGCAATACCGCAGCGCTGCGTCCGGATTCGGGCCGGCTGCCCACTGCAGCACTCCGTGCCAGCCCTTTGCTTCTTTATCCCAGAGCACCGTATCGTATGCCTTCAGGGACATCGCCACCGTGTCCTCGTAGCTGCGAGGCTTGGGGGGCAGTTCGGGAAGGCCATAACGGTCGAAGTACAGGTCCATCGACCGCAGCACTTCGGACCTTGCCTCGGCGTAAATCGCCGCGCCGAGACTCAATTCAACGCCCGGTTTGAGGTCATATGCGTTCTTCGCCAGCAGCTTGTTCGGTTCCATGAAATCGGGAATGGACGGCAGGCACAGACCGAGAAGGTGATTGGCGTGCCCCTCAATGAAGTTCGGTGAGGCAAACACGGCGGTCGGGCGATCGTGCAATCCGTCCCATTTCTGCAGCGGATCCCACATCAGGCCGACCGTCGCGCCGTCCTTCTCGATCGCCATGCTTGGGACCGTGACCGTGTTAGGATGCGGAGCGAATCGCACGTTCAGGGGCGCCACGATGTCGAGCGTACTGGAAGACCGCTCGCCCGTTTCCATGTATTCGCTTCCCGGGAACAACGCGAGGTCCTGCTTTGCGCCGAAACTGCCCTCCCCCGCCCACATCCAGGGACCGCGGAATGCCGCAATGCTCAACGATCTGTCCGCGCTCAGCGTGTAGGTCACATCGATGTAGGACTTGCCTTGACGAAGAGTCAGGCTCAATCCCGCGGATACCCGCGCCTCACCGAGATTCGCGATGCCCTTGAGCCTGAGAGTCGCCCGCCCGCCGACCTGCTCCGACTCGGCTTCCTGAAACGCCAGATCCGTGAAGGCGGCGGAATCCTTCAAGCAGAGGCTGGCCAAATGCGGGAGTACGGCCATCGGCCGCGTCTTACCGTCTTCGACGGCGTCCAGTCGTCCGCAGGTGAAACCACTGTCACCCTTGACGAGAGAAAGCAGCACCTTGTCGTTTCCTATCCAGGCGGCGGAGGGCCCGATCTCCGCAGCGGGCTGCCGGGTCGCTTGGGGATGCGGAAAGGCCCGCGACACGACGAGTTCCGTCCGCCGTCGCTGGCCGTCGGAGCTCTCGAGAACATAGGCCGCGCGGCCTTCACGTGCGGGTGCGACGGTCCAGGTCACATCGGCCGCCTCGCCCGGCGCAAGATCCGATACGGTCCGCGAGTCCCCTGAAACTCCGGCTTCCGCTGCCTCATTTCGCACCGCAAGCGAAACGCCTTTCAGCGGTGCGCCGCCGATGTTCTCGACTCGCGCGGCGAGTCTGCATGCCTGATCCAGCGTGGCAAAGGCATCCTCCCCAGCAAACGAATTGATCTGCAATTGTCCCGGTCCGACCGGTTTATCCGCCAGCACCAGCGAACGCAGCGTGATCACGGTTCCCGGCTGTCCATCGAACTGCAGGCTCAGCCGCTTGAGAGAACCGGCCCACATGCGATGCTCCGCAAGTCGCAGCGATGCAACAACCCGGCCGGCCGCCGCCTCGAACTGCACCGCATTGCAGCCCGGGAAATTCCCGTCGTCGGTATCGGACCAGCACAGGCCGCAATCGAGTTTGCCGGTGGTCTGAAACTCCAGTCGGGCGAATTTATATGCTTCCGTCTTCAGGTCCAAGGCAGGGCTGACCAGTGTGACTCCGTCGGCCAACAATGTGCTCGACGTCCCCGCAGCGGCGCTCGTCAAGTGCGTGCCTCCTGACATTGCCAGCCACGCGCCGTTTCCCTGAGAGAAATCCCAGGCCGCGCTCTTCGGGTCGTGCTCACCCCGCTGTCCCTGCATGATGCGAATGTAGTCCAGTTCGACCGTGGTCCCTTTGCCTTCGGGTGGGTCAAATCGCAGGCTGGACACCTTTCCCCGCCACAGCGGGTAGACGAAATACGTGTGCCAGTCGCCATCGGCGACACATCGAAAACCGCGTTCCTTGCCCGCTACGAAACCCTGCTCGTTTCCGTCGATGACGCTTGACCAGAAGAACTCAGCGCCCGACCCCTGTCCGCTGAGCTTCAGGCGGACCTCGATGTACTGAAAGTCATTCCCGTCGACGCGGGCAGCGAGGTCGTGGGACGAGTGCATATAGGGATCACCTGCGGTGACCGTCGTCCGCAGCGTCCCGCCTTGCACGGCGAAGGGGGCGAGCGAATGGGCCGGAATCCACCCTTCCGCATCGCCGTCCGCATTGAACTCCCACGCGTGGAGAGTCTCCTGCGCCGAAGCGCTGGGAAGGACGAGCAATAAAGCCATCGCAAACGGAATCGCGAACTTCATGGCAAGCCTCTGCAGCTGGAAGTTCATTGAAGCCTCATTCACCGCGTCCCATCCTACCGATTTCGTATCGGCCATGCCGGACCTCAATCCAAGTTTCTGCAGTCCGGGTGTTTTCAATCATTCAACACTCAGGCATATTATGCGGGCACTCGTCAGGGAGTACCGCCAAGATGGAATCGGCCGCGGCAACGGCTGGGCAGCCCGCCGCAGTGGACTGCATCGCGGGGAACCATTGCGGGAGCGGATCGGCGGGGCAGCGTTGTTTCGCGTAATGCCGCTGATGAAGTATGCCGGCAAGAGAGCCCGTCGGGCCTTTGACCGTCTTTCGTTCACGGTTACGGAATAGACCAGGTTCTTCATGCGCGACGACGAAAAGTCCCGGGAACAACTGCTGGCTGAACTCAGCGAACTGCGGCGGCGGACCGCTGAACTTGAGACTCAGTTGGCCGACTGCGACCGGATTGACGCGGAAGCTCAGCGTAAAGAGCATTTTCAGCGAACGATCCTCGATATCACTCCTGACCTCACGTGGGTCAAGTGGCTGGACGGGCGCATCGAGGCGGTGAATCAGGCATGGTTTGAATTCGCAGGTTTGAACCCCGACGAAATGGTCGGCCGATTCGACACGGAGTTTTTTCCGCGTGAAGCGATTGCACAATATCGCGAAGACGAGGCGGCTCTTGTCGCCACGGGCAAACCGCTTCGTCGCGAGGAACGCGTCCTGGACCGAAACGGCGTGGAACGCACCTACGACACCTTCAAAGCCCCGCTTTGCGATTCCGCCGGCCGGGTGGTCGCAACGATGGGAATCGCGCGCGACATCACACAACGCAAGCGGGCCGAGGAGGCGCTGCGGCAAAGCGAGTACCTTCGGCGCGCGATCCTCGACAACATCCCCGATCCGGCCTGGGTGAAGGGGCTGAACGGACGAAACGAGATCGTGAACAAGGCATGGCTCGAGTTCCTGGGGATGACGCCTGAGCAGGGGATCGGTCGATCGGATGCGGAGTTGTTTCCGCCCGACCTCGCCGCCTCGATTGAGGCCCAGGACCGGGCAGTGATGGAATCCGGCAAGCCGCTTCACTGGGAAGAAATCGTGCCGGATCAGCGCGGTGTGCTCCACACGTTTGACACTTTCAAGGCCCCGCTGTTCGATGCGGCCGGGAAGGTAACCGGAACTGTCGGGATCACTCGCGACATAAGCGAACGAAAGCGAACCGAGGAAATCCTCAGGAATCTCTCCAAGGCCGTTACGTTCTGCCCGTCGATGATCATGATTACGGACCAACTCGGCAGGGTGGAACACGTCAATCCCGCATGGGAACAGTGCACGGGCTACCGTCTCGATGAGGTCCGCGGACAGAAACCGCAAGCCATGAAATCGGGACTGCACTCCAAGGAGTTCTATGCCGAATTGTGGAGCGAAATCACCGCGGGGAGGGTCTGGCGGGGCGAATTCTGCAATCGCCGCAAGAACGGTGAACTGTATTGGGAAGCGGCGGCCATCGCCCCCGTGCAGAACGACGCGGGAATCATCACACACTTTGTCGCAGTCAAGGAGGATATCACATCCCGCCGGCAGGCCGCTCAAGAACTGCGCGATGCCAAGGAAGCAGCGGATGCGGCCAGCCGCGCAAAGGGCGACTTCCTGGCCAACATGTCCCACGAGATCCGTACGCCGCTGAATGCCATCATCGGTTTTTCGCAACTGCTGCTTCGGGATCCAAAGCTCACCCCCGATCAGCAACGCCAGTTGACGACAATCTCGCGCAGCGGCGAGCACCTCTTGGAGATCATCGACGCCATACTCGAGATGTCGCGCATCGATGCCCGCCGCATCACTTTCAATCCGGTGGACATGGATCTGCACCAGTTGCTCGACGATCTGGAACGCATGCTCAGTCTGCGGACTCGGGCAAAGCAGCTTCGGTTTCGCATTGAACGGCCAGGCAATCTGCCGCGTTACATCAACACCGACAAGACAAAACTGCACCAGATCCTCATCAATCTGCTAGCCAACGCAGTGAAGTTCACGCCGGACGGCGGTGAAGTGACTCTGCGGCTGCGTGCGGTCGACGAAGCGGATCAGGCACTGCGGATCTACGTGGAGGTGGATGACAGCGGCATTGGCATTGCCCCGAAGGATCTGCCCCGCCTGTTCGAACCGTTCTATCAGGTCGAGGCGGCCAGGCGAGCGACCGATGGCGCCGGACTGGGACTGTCGATCAGCCGCGAGTACGTTCGGTTGTTCGGCGGCGAATTGACCGCAACCAGCCAGTCCGGGCACGGCAGCACATTCCGTTTTGATTTCCGCGTCACACTGACGGACCCTGCCGCCATCGCGTCGGAAAATACGCAGCGCAGGCGAGAGTTGTATCTGTCGCCCGAATCGCCTGTTTGCCGCGTGCTGGTGGTCGACGACCGCCGCGAAGAATGCGAACGGATCGAACGCCTGCTGGTTCCGATCGGGTTTGAAGTCCGCGTCGTTGCCAGCGGAGCCGACGCCATACCGCTTTGCCAGTCCTGGATGCCCCATCTCGTGGTAATCGACCTTTGCATGTCTGCCATGGAGGGCTACGATGCCGCCCGTCGAATTCGTGCCGCTCGAGGTTGGCCCGTGAAGATCCTCGCGCTGACCGCCAGCGTGCTCGCCGATGACACTCAGCGGGCGCTCGACACCGGAGCGGATGCAGTACTTCGGAAGCCGTTCCGCGGCGAGGAACTGCTCGACCTCATTAAAGTGCAGACGGGGATCGAATACCTATACGACGATTCCCGACCGCACGAAGCCGATGAGGCCGATGTGCGGCAACTGCCGACAGCGGAGAACCTTGGCAGTCTGCCCCCGGAACTGACGGACCGGCTGCGCGAAGCCAGCCTCGGTGCGAACCACCGAAAGATGCATGAGCTGATCAAGGAAGTTCAACCCCTGGATGCCTTGCTTGCTGACCAGTTGCGGAATCTCCTGCAGCGATTTGACTTCAACGCTCTGCAGACGCTGCTGGGCAAACCCGAATCGAGGGAGACTTGATGAATCCGGATGACCCCTCTTCCCAACCCGCCACGATCATGGTCGTGGACGACGTGCTCGATAGCCTTCAGATGCTGACCGACGGACTCGAAGCACTCGGTTACGATGTCCGTCCCGTGCTGTCGGGAGAGACTGCGCTGGAGGTCGCCACTTGGGAGCCGCCGGACCTGATCCTGCTCGACATCAATATGCCCGGTCTGAACGGATACGAAACTTGCACCCGCCTGAGAGACAACTTGCGGACCGCCGCAATTCCCGTCATTTTTCTCAGCGCAATGGATGAGGCGGTAGACAAAGTCAAAGCTTTTGCCGTCGGCGCCGTAGACTACGTGACCAAGCCTTTTCAATTTGACGAAGTTGAGGCCCGAATCCGCACGCACTTGGAATTGGCAAGACTGCGCCTCGACCTCGAGAGAACCAATTCGCATCTCGAGGACATGGTAATGCAGAGGACGGCCGAATTGACCGGAGCGCATGAGCGACTGACCGAAGCGTACGAGCACCTGGCCGTTCTGGATCAGGCCAAGAGTGATTTCCTCACGTTGATTTCCCGCGAACTCCGGGAGCCGCTCGGCGGCGTTATCGGCGTCGCGGAACGGCTGATGGAGGAGTCACCATCGGAGGTCGTCGCCAGGCATTCTCAAGTGTTCCAGGAGTGCCGCAGCCAACTCGTGTCCCTGGTCGACGACGCCCTGCTTCTCTGCCAGGTCGGACCGGATGGAGCAACCGGTCTTGGCAAGACATTTCAACTGGATTCGCTGTTGCAGGAAACTTGTCGGCGAGTGACTCCTGTTGCGCAAATTCGCGATGTGCAATTGGAATCGCCGCCCCCAGTGCCGGGCTCAATTCCGGGCGAACCCGAACACATGCGCCGCGCGTTGAAGTCGTTGCTCGAATTGGCCGTGAAGTTCGCCCGGTCAGGGACGACTGTGCGGATCGCACACGCGACCGATCAGCGCGAGATTCGACTGTTCTTCGAGGCCGACGGTTGCGGCGTTCCGCCTGAATCCGTACCGCGGTTCTTTCAATTGATGGGGACGTCCTCGCAACTCGTCCCGAATGGCGACCCGGGTCTTGCCCCGGCTCTTGCCGAACGCATTGTTTCGCTCTACGGAGGATCGGTATCCATCGAAAATCTCTCCTCGCCGGGTGTGCGCCTGACCGTGCGTTTGAAAAAGGCCATCGGTCGCGGTGAATCTGCCGATTCGTCTCGGTAGCCGCAATTCGACTCGGAATTTGATATTTCGAGTTTTCAAAGAGGCTAGTAGAATCCCCCACCGCTCAGGACGGGATGCGGTCGTTCCGGGGCATTTTCTCCCGCAAATGAACGGGTGATATCGCGTTGCGCTGTCCGATGCTGCCGGCACATTTCGCCGAGAGCGTTTGCGTCGGGACGAGCTTGTCGCCGCAGGGATGGATCCCTGTCCGGCCAATGTGACCGGCGCGCTTCGGGGCACAGGCGAAATGAGCGAAGTCATTGGCCAAGCCGGGCTCGGTCCGGAAAACACCGACGCGGATAATCGCGTCGCTCGAAATGCGGAGTTGGCTCCCAAGTCCAGAATACAGTCGGACGGTCGAGTTGCCGCTTCCGGGAAAACCTATCGGATCGATCAAGGCCACTCGGTTCATCGGACGGTCGCTCGCTCTCGCGCCCGCGAGGGTCTTGCCGATTCTTCGGCATTCGGTTCGGTCGCGGCCGAATCGCCCGGTCCGGTGTCGGCCGAACGCCAGTTGCAGATCAGCGAACATCGGCATCGACTGATCGCTGAACGCTCCACCGACGTGATCTGCACGTTGAATCTGGACGGCCGGTTTACGTATATCAGCCCTTCGGTCGAACGATTGACCGGTTACACTTCTGAAGAAGTCATCGTCAAACCGTGGGGCGAGCTATTTCACCCGGAGTCTTGGGGTACGGTCGGTCGAAGCCTGGCTGAGGTGTGTGCGAATGTGCAAGCCCGACTGCCCGTGCAAATCCACTCGCAAGAGGTGGCAGTGCGGTGCAAAGACGGAGCGGTCCGTTGGGCCGAAGTCAGCGCATCGTCAATTCACGATTTCGCTGGGAATCTCGTCGAATTGCTTTGCGTCGCCCACGACATCACGCATCGCAAGCATCTTGAGGGAATGCTCCGCATCAGCGAATTGAAGTACCGCGTAGTCGCTGACAACACGCACGACTGGGAATTCTGGACGGATCAGCAGGGGCGATTTGTCTACTGCTCACCATCCTGCGAGAACGTCACGGGGTACACCGCAGAAAAATACACGTCGGATCCGACGTTTCTCGAACAGATCATCCACCCCGAGGATCGCGCTCAATACTACGAGCGCACGGAGAACTTGCCGCACCGCTGCGAGTCGGGCGAAATTGTGTTTCGCATCCTTCGATCTGACGGCACAATCCGCTGGATACGTCAGGCCAGTCGCCCGGTCTATGACGAGAACGGTGTCGCCCTGGGACGGCGCGGAGCCAACCGCGATATCACCGCGCAACGCGAGTTCGAAGCGAGTCTAGTTGCGGCGAAGCAGGCGGCGGATGCTGCCAATGCTGCGAAAGGCGAGTTCCTGGCCAACATGAGCCACGAGCTCCGCACGCCCATGAACGGCGTGATCGGCATGGCCGGACTGCTGCTCGACTCGGAATTGAGCGAGGAACAACGTTACCTGGCCGAGACCATTCGCACCAGCGCCGACTCCCTGCTGGTGCTGTTGAACGAGATTCTGGACCTGTCGAAGATCGAGGCCGGCAAATTGGAATTGGAAACCGCGGCCTTCGACCTGAGGGTGTTGGTCGATGAATTGGCCGCTCCCTTGGCCCTGGATGCTCAGTGCAGGGGGCTGGAGTTTATCTGCTGTCTCTATCGTGATGTGCCAACCCGACTTCTTGGCGATCCGGGGCGATTGCGTCAGATCCTGACCAATCTGGCGGGCAACGCAGTCAAGTTCACACGAACTGGCGAAGTCTCGATAATCGTCAGTCTCGTATCGGAAACCGAAACCGAGGCTCAGATTCTCCTGGCGGTCCGGGATACCGGTATTGGCATTGCACCGGAGCAGCAGGAGAAGATGTTCGACAAATTCGTTCAGGCGGATGCTTCCACTGCGCGCCGCCACGGAGGCACGGGACTGGGACTGGCCATCTCCAAGAAACTCATAGAACTGATGGACGGTCAGATCGGCGTGAACAGCCAGGTTGGGATCGGATCGGAAATCGGGTTCACGGTGCGACTCGGCAAACAGGCCCTGTTGAACGGCGAGAACCGGGCTTTCGGCGAATTGCGAAATGCACGCGTGCTGATCGTCGACGACAGCGCCGCAGCACGCACTGCCCTGCTCGAGCAAATGGCCACCCTGGGAGTTCGCGGTGAGGCCGTTGCCGACGGAACGGCCGCGTTGCAGGCCCTGTCGCGAG
>CAIPEB010000186.1 GCA_903863885.1 uncultured Planctomycetaceae bacterium
CGCCGGTTCAAGCACCTTGCCGTCCATGCGCCGCGGCGCCGTGCAGTGTGCCAGCGTGATCAGCCCCTTGTGCGGAAACGTCGGGTCATTGAGAAAGTTCGGGCGGCCCGAGATGTTCGACAGCAGCAGGCCGGCGGGAATCGCGACGAAATCACTTTCGCAGAACGCGAGGTATCCGAAATCATTGAGTGCCGACAGGGCCAGGCATGCGCTCGTCCGGGCGATGGGCATCACGGTCTGCATGCAGCCTGAAATGGTCATCGACCGCGAGTTCGTGTAGTTCATCAGCGAGCGGAAGACGTGCATCAGCGCAAAGGCGTTCTCGACCGGCTCGCGCGGAACTTCAAGCTTGACTCCCGGATCCCGCAGGTACGCATCGGCTTCTTCGCGCACGATTCGCATGGCCGCGGTATCGGCGGTTGCGTCCTTCACGAGCCGGCTCAGTTCATCGTAGGGGACCGTGTGCACGTCGATGTGCCATTTTTCCTTGGCCAGATCGGGGGCCTTCGCACCGCTTGGCCCCCAGCCTCCCGCGCCGCCGATCGCGACCATCTTCGTGTGCCGCGTGTTCTTGCGACCGGCGAGGGCTCTCAACCGCCAGAGCACCTCGTCGAGCCGATCGGTCACGACATCGCCGTAGTCGGCCCCCTTGCACGCGAGTTCGTCGGTGTGCTGGTGCAGGTACCGCGCCATCATCCCCTCGTACCAGTAGTACACGGGTCCCGACTTGTGCCGTACGAAGAAGATCATGTCCTTGCCCACAGCGGCCAGCGGATTCATGGCGGCCATCAAGTCACCATCGCCGTCGCCCGCCGCATAGACAAGCAGTACGTCCGCGGAGGACGCATCGATCTTGGGCTGCAAGGCATCGGCGCGGCGTCCCATCGCCAAAGGCAGGAACTGCAGCGGAAAATCCGCATCGGCCTTGAGGCGATCGAGTTCGCCGCGAATGCGATCGGCTTCCTGATCGATGTCCGCCTGGCTCTGCAGACCGCCCCACATGCGCCAACTGTTCTGGTGCTGCCGCACCGGTACGGGATATGTGAAGACGGGCTGCACGACGAGCGGGCGGCGATCGAACCGGTCGTCCGCCGAGTCCGCTGCGGTCTTCTTCGCGGCCACGGCCGACAACTCGGCCCAACTCAGGCCGCTCAACGTCGCACCCGTCATCTCGATGCCGCAGGAACACAGCCTTTCGCGGCGTGCGTCCGTCGCACCCTCATCGGCAGCATCACAGGGGCAGCAGCGCAAGGACAGTCGGGCAGGTGCCATCGCTCAAATTCCTTATAGGGCAGGGGCGGTAGGACCGCCGGCCAAAGCGGTGCTGCCGCACCGGGTAAATAGCCCGCTCCCGTTGGTCGCTGGACTTAGCGCGAAAACAAACGTCCTGTCGGTCAGTGCCACAGGTGGTTAACGCGCGCCGTGCTTCGCGATTCTCACGATCGGCCGAATGCGCGGCTCACGCGGAGGGACCAACCGCCACATTATGCGCTGCGAAACGGCGCCGCACATCCAGGCACACCTTTTGCGATCTGCCTAAATCCCGGGATGAGCGCGGAGAGACGGCCGTCCAATCCATGTACGTCGCGAATCGACGGACGGGGATGCTTCAACAAGCCCTCACACGATTCTCGAGTGGTACTCCTGAAGACTCTTGACGGGATCCCGGCCGCTGCGGAAAGCAGCAATGCCTTTGGCGGCGGCCAGCGCGGCAGCCAGCGTCGTGATGTAGGGCACCTTGCGTTTCACGGCCGTCTTGCGGATGTACGAATCGTCCTGCTGGCTCTCCTTGCCGCCCGGCGTGTTGATCACCAGCTGGATCTGGCCGTCCATGATCGCATCCGCGAGGTGCGGACGTCCTTCGTTCATTTTCAGGACCAGATCGGCGGGAATCCCCGCTGCGGCCAGACAGTCCCTGGTGCCGCTAGTCGCGCGAATCACGAATCCCATTTCGGCAAATCGGCGGGCGACCTCGATGATGCCGGGTTTGTCGGGTCCGGCCACGCTCATCAAGACAGTGCCTTCCGACGGCAGGCGGGGCAGGGCGGCCTGCTGGGCTTTGTAATAAGCCACGCCGAACGAACTCGCCATACCGAGCACTTCGCCCGTGCTGCGCATTTCGGGCCCGAGCACCGGGTCCACGTCGTGGTACATATTGAAGGGGAAGACGGCCTCCTTGACGCCGAAGTGCACGAACGCCTTGCGCGACAATTTCAACTCCGAGAGACGTTTCCCCAGGATGACCTGAGTGGCAATGCGAGCCATCGGAATCCCGCACACCTTGGATACCAGGGGCACGGTGCGGCTGGCGCGAGGATTGGCCTCGAGCACGTAAACGGTGTCGTTGTGGATCGCGTACTGGATGTTCATCAAACCAACCACCTTGAATTCCATCGCGATCTTGCGGTTGTACTGGTAGATCGTGTCGATGTGTTTGGGCGCGATGCTGATCGGCGGGAGCACGCAGGCCGAGTCGCCGGAGTGGATCCCGGCCAGTTCGATGTGTTCCATCACCGCCGGCACGAACGCGTCCTCGCCGTCGGCGATCGCGTCGGCCTCGACTTCGATGGCGTTTTCCAGGAAGCGGTCGATGAGCACGGGTCTTTCCGGCGAGACCTCGACCGCGGCCGACAGGTATCGCCGCAGCATGGACTCGTCGTGAACCACCTCCATCGCGCGGCCTCCCAGCACGAACGAGGGCCGGACCATCACCGGGAAGCCGATCCGTAGTGCGATCTCCCGCGCCTCCTCGTAGCTGGAGGCCATGCCCGACTCGGGCATCGCGATCCCCATCTGGTCCATCATCTTCCGGAA
>CAIPEB010000187.1 GCA_903863885.1 uncultured Planctomycetaceae bacterium
GCCCCTTGAACCATTCGGCGCGAACCGTGTTGCCTGCGGCCTCCTGCTGCTGTGCGTGTTCCCACGCCAGATCGGCGGAAGCCTGAATCTCGGCCAATACTGCGTCAACTGTACGCGGCGAAGCAGCGCCAGTAACGCCGTCGTTCGGCGTCACTTCACACCATGAAAAGCCTTTGTGTGGCCCACCGTGTTTACGGCAGAAGGCGTCGCAATCGTCGCCGTTACCCTCAAATCGTTCTCCGCTTGGAGCTTGAACCAAGAACCTTCTGCCACGAACTTCCTCTGCCGCCGTCATCATCACTCCGGTTCTGTCGTCCATGTAAGTCTGATTCAGTCATAGGCTACATCGTCATCCGCTTCTTCATCCGCATCGACGGCCCAGGCATCGCCGCGTGCATCGCCGCCGCCACAGCCTGCTTGTCCGCCACAGACTTCCCGTGCTTCGCCTTCGTCCTCGCGTACTGCGGCCCACGGTGAAGCTCCGATATGTTCGCGCTCACATTCTTCTCGCCTCGTTTCAAGGGCATGGTTTTTCCTCCTGCTCGTTGTTTTCGCCACACTGTTTCGCCCCGATGAATCCCCACGCCTCATCGAGCAGCACCGCCTCGAACGCCGCACCGCTCCGCCCCGTCGTCGCCAGCGCGTGAAGACCCTCGGCCAGTTCACGCGGCATTACCACCACATCCGCAAAGCGCATCTCAGGGTTCTTCACCGAAAGCCTCGACTGCGCCCGCCGAGCCGTGAGGATCGTCCGCGCTATCGCCATCTGCTCCACCCGTGCCGTCTCGATCAGCCGCCCCCGCCCATCGGACCCGACGAACACGACCTCGACGCTGGCAACATCGTGCCGGGAATCGCCCTCCGTCGGCTCCCCGGCGAATACCATCCGAATCTCGGCCCCGTTCGCCAGCCGCGCCACGGGATTGTGCTTATGCTCGCCCATTTCGTGCCTCCTTGCTACAGACTCATCGGATAATCCGCCGGTATCTCGATCTCGCCCAGCATCGCACCCCCGGCCATGTACTCCGGGCGAAACGCATCCGCCACCGTGTCGCCCGTCACCGCAAACGTCAAACACACCGCGTCGGCCAGGTTCGGACTCGCCAGCCCACGCTTCTTCATCTCGTCCTTGCCCTCGACCTTCACCTTGCCGCTCGACTCAATCCCGTACCGAATCGTCGTCAACTCCGCCGTCAACTGGTCGCCCAGGTTGTCGCCCGTCACCCGGTTCCCAGCGCACAGACCCGGCTCGATCCGGCACCCGCGCCCCTGAAACCACTCCCGCGCCTCCCACCACAGTTGATCCCGCAGCCGCATGAATCGCCCCTGCATCGCTGGAGCCTCGGCCACGTTGACGCCAAGCACCGGGATGCTCTGCTCCCGCAGCCGGTCCACGACCCCGCTCCCCATCCCGATCACGTCCACGGCCACGAGGTCGAAAAGGTGGTCCTGCCGATACGCCCGCACAACGCGCCCCACCGTCGCCATGAGGTCGGTCTGCCTCCACTCGTCGAGGAACGTCAGCACCGGGCCGCGCCGCACGGCCAGGGCGCAGGCGTCGTCACCGAACCGCGCAACGTCAAGCCCAGCCACCCGGCGCATCGTGCCGGCGGGAATGATGATGTCCCGGCCCACGGCGGACGTGACCCACTCCAGCGGAATCAGCGTGTCGTCCGACGCCAGCGGGAATTCCCCCAGAACACGGACGCGGTAATAGTTGCTCTCCCGCCCGTACTTCGCCGCCTTCCGCTCGGTTTCCTCCCGGCTCACCCGCGGCGACCGTTCGGCGTTGAGCGTGAAACAGCGCCACCGCGCCCGGTCCTTGTGGTGCGAATCGTAGAAATACCCGTCGGAGCGCGTCGGATTGCTGATGAGCACCATCCGGGCGCCGGGCGTGGACAGCGACCCCTCGGCCACGGTGAACACCTCCTCCGGCACGCCGCTGGCCTCGTCAACGACAAACAGGAGGTTGGTCGCGTGGAACCCCTGGAGTGCTTCGGGCTGCTCTTTCTTCGCCGTCCGGGCGGCCGCAAACCGAGTCCGCTCGGCCCCGATCACCTCCAGCCGGTCGGACAACTGGCGAAGGCCGGCCGCGAACCACCCGTTCAACCTCGCCCGCCACTTACCGATCTCCGCCCACAGGTTGTCGAACAACTGGTTCGAGGACGGCGCAGTGCAGGGGATTTTGCAGTCACCGTGGCAGCAGAGGAACCACAAGATTGCCCAGGCCAGCGTTGCAGTCTTGCCAGTCCCGTGCCCGGACTTGACGCTGACCCGGCTCCCCGGCTCGGCAATCGCCCGCAGGATCGCTTCCTGGTCCTCGTCCGGCTCGGCGTGGATCACCTCGCGCACAAACGCGACGACATCCGATCTGTACCGGATGATCGCCGCCACCATCGTTTTGTCGCCGGAATCCATGCTCAATGTCGCATAATCTTGGCTCTGTCGCCTAGAAACAACAGAAAAGCCCAATGATTTGCCACTTTTTGGGAAATCGTCATGTTATTTGACCCCCAAACCACAACCTGTAGTGGTGTCGGCCTGTCCCGATGACCTCGACGCCTCAAGCATCCGCTCGACCTCGGCGACCGCATCGGCGAGGCTGATGTTGACCTGCACTGCGGTCATCGTCTTGCCCGACGCCAGCTTGCCGTGGATCTCCGGGGCGATGTGCTCGCTGGCCAGCCGCAGGGCCGCAACGTCAATGCTGCGCTCGGACTCTTCGACCTCCTCGATGCCATCCGGCGTCTCCTTGCGCTTCCGCTTCACGCGATCTTGGGCAACGCCGCCGGCCAGAGCCTCGCGTGTAATCCGGTCGCTCACGGCCAGCTTGCTGAATTGCTCCGTGTTGTTGAACTCGACAACATCGTCCAGGACGTGCGCGGCCTCCATCAGCGAGGCGCGAGTACAACCGTTCCCGATCTTCTCGCACACTTCACCCATCGCAAGCCCGGTCAAAAGCAACTTCTTGGCGCGGTAGTAATCCACGGCTGGAGAAGGCGCACACAGCGGCACGCGATCCTTGACTTTCGGGAAGTTGAATCGAGGGTCGCGCTTCCTCTCTTGCGCGTGCGTTAAAGCTCCGCTCTCGCTGGCCCCCTTCACCCCTTGCTTCTGTCCCCCGCTTAATGCTACCTGCTTGGTGGCATTTGCTTCCTGAGTTGCGGGAGTTACCTGAGATTGCGTTACCGCTGTTACCGCTGGTGTTACTGGTAACGCTGTAGTTACCGGAGATGCTTGTAATGCTGGCGTTACTGAGATTGAAGCATGAGGCGAAGGCGCGAGGGAGTTACCGGCTGCTGATGCTGCTGCTCGCTTGCGCTCTCGGTAACGGCGCATTTTTTCGGCGGGTGAGAGTCCCATGAGGCGGCGATATCCGATAGTTGGCGGAAGTTTGCAAGCGGAAACTTTGCGTGATCCGCGTGGGCTCGCTTGCGGGAATTATCGCGCTGGCGTTGATGGACTCGCAGCAAACCCGCATGGATATTGGTTGGGATGAGGTTGTAAAAATGTTAAAATTTCGGCGGGGTTGTTATTGCTTGTCGTAAGGGGTTATGCGATAGTGTCCCCATGAAGAGCGAAACAGCAACCAAGGAGACGACGATGAAAATCACAAGTTCAGACGTGGAAAAAGCGATTCGTTCAGTGGGCGCAAAGTCTTGCATCGTGACGGCGTACAGCGTTGACGCCGCGTTCACGCATGAAATGAAGAAAAGTGCCGAACTGCTCCGAGACAAGTTGGCAGCGTTTGGCTACGAGGTGTTTCTTTTCGATGACGCCGAAGACGTGGAAGTGTCTGCGACAATGGTGCCCGCATGAAGTGCCCCGCGTGCGGTCACGAGTGGAAGCTCCCCGGCCCACAGGCCGGGGGTCGGGCGAAGGTGAAGAAGGGCTTTGCCGTGCGCCCGCTGAGTGGCGAGGCGCGGCGGAAAGCGTGGGTGACGAGACTGAAAAACAAAGGAGCGGGACAATGAGCAACGCGAAACATACGCCGGGACCGTGGAAGGTTTGGAATGACCGGGTTTGGACGGATGAGCCGATGGACGAAATGGTCGCGATTTGCGTGTTGTCCGGCAACCGTGGAGACCGGGATGCGAACGCGGCCTTGTGCGCCGCCGCTCCAGATCTGCTGGCCGCGCTGGCGGAGGTATCCGGTGGAGTGCTTCTTGGTATTTCTGCGACAACCTGATTTTCCGTCCACCGCCGTCTAAACATGACACACGCCCTATATAGGCGTGTGTGTCAAGTTTGCCGGACGGCATATTCGACAAACTCGACAAACTTGACGGATGATTTGTCATGTTTGAAAACTTTGGGGAGTTCCGATCAATTTCCGGTTACGGCCGCCAGCCGGTTTTTCGATGATCTTTTCCGTTCGCAGTAGCCGAGCGATACCAGCCCGCGTGTCGCGCTCTGTCACCCCTAGCTTGCGGATAGCCGCGTGCAACTCCGTCTTGGTGATAGGCGGACTACAGAGACCGGTAACGGCGGCATCATCAAACTCGACGGCAGATTTCTTGCGCCCCTTCTGGTAGGCTTTGAGGTCGGCCTGCCATAGTTCAACGTCTAAGGTTTCGACGACGGAATAGAGCATGGTTTCCGCGTCAAGCCGGATACGGATCGGTTGCGTTCGACGGGCGTTGTTATTTTTGGCAGGAACCCACACCAAATCGGGATTTTCGGACGCATCGAACGGCGCAACATTGACGACAGCCCGCGCCGATGAAAACAGGGCCTTGGAGTCTTTCCCAAAATTGGCCGCGTCAAAACCGGTCGCTTGGGCAATGTTGTTCGCCCCAGTGCGAGCGTGAGCAAGAATGACGATCCCGCATTCTGGATTCACCTCGCTGGCAAGTTTCCGGAGCGTGGAAATGGTGGCACGGACCTCCGGGTCGAATCCGTCCCCGATGAGTATGTCCCCCCACGGGTCAACCCACAGTACATCTGGGGGCCATGACGCCAGCGTCGCCCGCCACTTTTCAACGTTCTCTTTATCGCCAAGGTTGATGTACGAATCCCCCGGATTCTCCAGCGTTGTCAGATGGATGTGATCCGTCAGTTGTTGCCGTTGAAATGCCGAGCAACCCTTCGTGTGGCATCGCGTGTCAATCTGCCACCGGTAAACATCGTTTTCAGACCCGACAAACAGATGCCGCATGGGGGCAGCGCCAGTTTCCATTCCAAGAAACGGTTGTCGCAGCACTTGGTTGCGCGCCACGTTTGTCGCCAGTCGCGTCTTGCCGAGTCCGCCTTGCCCGAAAATAACCTGCACCTGACCGCAGGCAAACAGGTCGCCCACGATGTATTTCCGAGGCGGCAATTCCATGTCCAGGACTTCGCCCCACGACCGGACTGTGAAACCAGGTCACTAAATACTGGGAGGTTTGCGGGGTCAAGGCTCCGGCTGGACTCGTCTCGCAGGCCCGCTCCGCAATCCGAAAGGCGATGGGGGAGACTTTGAAGTAACCCACCACACAACCACAACGACGTGGGCCGGAAGCCGGAAGGTTATCCGGCCCTCGCCGTTATCGGGGGCCAGTGCAGCGATCCCGGACGGTCACGCCATACGCCGGCGGGGAATGTCGGCGGGTACACGATCCCGCGGAACCTATCCGGCTCGCTGCTCAGGATCGGCTTGGTCCGCACGCTCGGGCGCTCATTGTGCCGCGCTGGTATGGGTTTTCTCACGTTTTTGCCCCTTTTCATGGTTTTTGGTCGTTTCTGGAAGTTGAACATGGCCTAGGATGCCACAGGAGGCCCGATCTACCCTTTGCCTATCGCGGGCATTACCTGACCCCCGTTCGCCCGAAATCGGGGCAGGAAACCGGCTCGGCTGGCGTTTTAGAGTCCTGCGAACATGCCGACTCCGCCCTCCATGCCCGGTCAATCTCCGCCCTGGCCCGGATCAGGACCGAGGCAATGGCAGGCCGGTTCGAGTGCGCGGCAAGCGGGATCGCGGCGTCGAGGTCGTGAAGGATGCGGTTGTCGGGTTTGCCGGCCGTGTGCATCAGGCACCCTCCTCGAAGCCAAGCGCGGTCCCGTCACCCCTGGCCGTGGCGTTTGCTGACAACCGCTCGGCCTCGGCGTCCTCACTGGCGGCCTGGTCCATCGCGGCGTTGATCTCGTCGGCGGGGTCCGGCTCTGGGTGGTAGTCGCAATCACGCAGAGCGTTGGCCTTGATTCCCTCGGCTTCATACAGCGCGGCGTCAAGTTCTGACTTGGCGGTCGAGGCGAGCCACGGGCGGTCGGCGAGTTCCCCAGGCAACGGGTGCGCCTCCCGGAAAGCACGCTCGACAAGCGATGCCCAAAATGCACGTTCGGTTGCGGTCATTGTCACAGGTCCAGTCATGTCAGTTTTCCTCCGTTGCTGATAGTTGCCATAATTTCACGAAATAACACCTGCACACGCTTAAAACGCTGCACACGCTCGATCCTATATCTGTATCGTGTGAGGAAATCGGGCGGAGCCGAAAAAGGTCCCACATGAAGGAGATAAGAGAAACAGCGTGTGCAGTGCGTGAGCGTGTGCAGAACACGCCGAACACGCTTTGAAACACGCTTTTTTTCGTCTGATTTAAGCGTGCGCCGTGAAAGACGATTTCTTTTGTATTTTTCTGTGTGTGAAGCGTGCGCGATTGAACACACTGCACACTGTGTGCGAATACACTTTTCATCGTCTCATCCTTCACGGTATAACGCGAATCACTCCCTCACCGTCCATGCCGATCACCTGGACGTTGGTGTCATCCGTCCGTTTTGACTCGTTCCACATGAATCCACGGTGTCGATTTGATCCCCTGTGAGGCCATGCGTCGAAGGGGATTTGAAGCTCTGGAAGCACCCCAACCTTGACCATATTTTTGAGGTGGGCTGTGGTGCCTCTTTGTGTGCTTGCGCCCTTCCCTCCAAAGCCGGGAATTGCGTCAGAAATCCATGCCGCCAGGACTCGGTTTTGAATCCAACAGACACGGGTGTCTGGGTCCAATCCGAGGGTAGACAACTTGTGCTGTAGCGTCTGCCGGATGGTCTGGGCGTCCTCAATGTCGCCGTCTGTCTCCCGCTGCCGCTGCTGGTTGATTCCCATGACGGTTTCCCATGTAGCACGGTCGCCAAGGACTGGGGCGAGAACCTCACGCTCCCACTCCCGGAACCGGGTGACGGGAACGAAGTCGAACTGCGGGCCGCGGTCCAGAATCCCGATTATGTCC
>CAIPEB010000188.1 GCA_903863885.1 uncultured Planctomycetaceae bacterium
ATGTTGACAACGGCGACGCCCTCAGGCTTCCAGACAGCTTTACCCTACGCATTAAGATCTCTGGAAAAGGGCTTAAAGACCTCGTTCTGAGCTTTCCCTATATCTTTGAAGTCGCCGAGCCGGACGAGATTGAAACGCCACAGCGGGTTGCCCGTGCTTTGAACGCAGCCGAAGCTCGGGTTGACATTCAGCCACCGAATGCTGGTGCCCCCACAGTGTGCGTGATAGACAGTGGCGTGCAGGAAGAGCATTCTTGGCTTGAGCCGGGAATCGACAAGGAAACGTCGCAATGTTTCCTTCCTGGCGTGTCGGATACGGACGTTGCCGACTATGTAAGCCCCAGCGGTCACGGCACCCGCGTAGTGGGGGCCGTTCTCCATGGCGAAGAAGTTCCGAAAACCGGTGTGGTAAACCTCGAAGTGTGGGCGCAGAATGCTCGCGTTTTGAACAACGAGTGCGATATGCCGAAGGAAATGTTTCCACCGGCCGTACTTCGTGAAGTCGTGAGACACTTCCACGAGGGTAAACGAAAGACCCGGATTTTCAATCACTCGATCAATTCGCGTGTTGCATGCCGCACACGACACATGTCCGCTTGGGCGGCGGAAATTGATCTACTATCCAACGACTTTGATGTGTTGATCATTCAAAGTGCGGGCAACGTCAAGTGCTCTGAGCCACCTCCCATCACGGGCATTGCTGAACATCTTGCTGCGGGAAGAAGCTATCCGGATTATCTTGGGGAAAACGCCTGTCGCATTGCAAATCCATCTCAGAGCCTGCAGGCCCTTACGGTCGGTTCAGTTGCCTACGGTGCCTATGAGAGCGGAGACTGGCGGAGTCTTGCCGCCGGAGATGGACATCCGTCGGCTTTTAGTAGGGCAGGGCTTGGAGTCTGGGACTCAATCAAGCCCGAAGTTGTCGAGTATGGTGGGGACTGTCTCGTAAGCGGCACTCGGTCACCAAGTGTCGATACACCGGAAGTCGGTCGTGACTGCTACCCCGAGCTTGTGCGGTCAACAATGCACGGTGGACCCGCATTCGACCGCGACGAGGTCGGAACCTCATTTGCTGCTCCGAAAGTTGCGAAGATCGCGGCCCGCCTGCAATCGGTGCTGCCGGACGAATCCTGCCTTCTTTACCGTGCTCTCATCGCACAATCGGCCCATTGGCCACAATGGGCGTACTCGCTTTCGCGATCGGAGCAAGCGAACGTGCTTCGACGGCTTGGCTTTGGGATTCCCGACATTGACCGAGCAACGTCGAATACGGACTATCGCACGACGTTTATTACGCATAGAGATCGAAGGCTCAGTCCAGGTGAGTGTCACATTTACCAGGTTCCCGTACCCCCGGAGATTCGCCGCCCCGGCGATGACTTTGATATTCGCATCGATGTAACGTTATCTTACGCCGCTGCCCCGAGGCGTACTCGGAGAACGCCCCGAGGCTATCTTGCGACGTGGCTTGATTGGATCAGCAATCGTAAGGGGGAGTCTCTAGAAGCGTTTCTCACAAGGGCACTGAAGTCGGATAGTGATCCTATCGCTGGCGAGGGAGAGGGGGCGATCGGTTGGATGGTTGAGTCGCGAGGGAATTGGGGACGTCTTCCTGGTATC
>CAIPEB010000189.1 GCA_903863885.1 uncultured Planctomycetaceae bacterium
AGTCGTTGATCGAATCGTCCGTCAAGTTGATGACCACCGCAGTGTGCCTGCCGTCCGGACCGACCATCGCACCCTGCAAACGCCTGACTGCCTCGGCATAGGGAACGCTCGACGGCGGCGCGGTGATGCGATCCAGCACGCGCCGCGCAGTATTCACGCTCTTGAAGTACTTCATGTACTTCGCTGCGTTGGGCCGCGTGGGATCCGTCGGAATCAGCGTCTGGGCCAGCTGCTCGATGCGAGGATCATCGGGCTCGCTGTTCTCCGCCGAAGGATCGCCCCCCAGCTTGCATCCGTCCCACGTCACGACCACGAACTGGTCGCCCATGAAATGCTGACGGAACCAGTTCAGCTCGCCCGTCTCGGTGAACGTCTTGGGAATCCAGTCCCCGACCTTGTTCGTGTTGCTGTCAACGGCCAGCTTGGCGTTGTACAGCAGAAACGGCGTGGCCAGACATACGATCGCAAGAATCATCCATGAATAGCGTGCGTAGAACGATTTCTTCATATCGGCTTCCGGCCTATTCGGTAGGAGTTCCATCTCGCTAAGCTCGTTCCGCCGGCAGCCCACACGGATCAGCGTCTCTGTATCCGGGCAAATCCGACTTCGCGATGTCCCGTACTCCGTTTATCGCTTAACGTACGACGCATGCTAGCGTCGGCCCTGTGCCAGCGGCGGTCAAGGAATGCCCCGAGGGTCAAAAAAACTCGGCGGGGCACGAACGACTTCACCTCCGTTGTGAAGATCGGTCGTGAAACTGCCTGCGCACAGTCGTACGTCGCCTTGCGGCGATTTTCACTCTGTTGGTTATCGCCCTGTTTTGCTCTGCCGCAAAAGCATGATCGAATCAGGTCCGGTCAGGCAAGCAGCGAAAACTTTCCATCTCGCTGCCGACCACCCCGTTTGGTGGTTTTATTCGCCTTTGCGCCGCAAGGATCACCGAGACTTCCAAGTCGCACGATTCCTGGAGAATTCCCCTACCGCGATGGCTCGATCGCTCGGGCAACCGGCGACGGGCCTTGATTTCAGTCGTTGATTCGGTTTTGCTTTGGCCAGCATCCCCAAGCGTCGGGGCGAAATGAACGCAGGCCCGCGTGTCGTGTCTGTCGTTCCGGTGACGCAAAACACCTGATGAGAGGGCGCAGATGAGTCACGCGGACGAGCAAGGAAGCAGCACGAGGATGGTGATAGCGATCGCCGTCCTGCTGTGCGTTTACGGAATCGCCTGCTGGAAGGGAATTCCCCAGGAGGCAACGCGGCAGATCGTCGCCGGCGAGACCGGGGCTGAAGCAAAGCCGCCGACCGACTCGCGATCCGGCGAAGCAGGCCATCAGTCCGCGGGAGACGCCAAGTCGCATCCGCCTTACTTCATGATCGCGCCGTTTGCGCTGTTGCTGATCGGCATCGCCGTGTTCCCGCTGACGCCGCGCGTCGCCGATTGGTGGGACAACAATCTGCACCGGTTCTACGTCGCGTTTGGCCTGGGATTTGCCACTCTGCTTTATTACGCCGTCGCTTTCGAGCATCCGGTCGAGGGCCATTTTCCCGCGGGGCACATCGCAAGCCCCAGTGCGGGCGGGCTGAACCTCGTTTCTGCGTGGACGGTTTTCGAGAACGCGATTTTCGGCGAGTACATCCCCTTCATCGCCCTGCTTTTCACGCTTTATACGATCTGCGGCGGGATTCGGATCGAAGGCGACCAGCCGGCTCATCCCATGACCAATGCGGTTTTCATTGCCGCTGGAGCGCTATTGGCGAGCATCATCGGTACGACGGGCGCAGCGATGCTGTTGATTCGCCCGCTGCTGGACACGAATCGGCAAAGACGCCACGTGAAGCACACCGTGGTGTTTTTCATCTTTGCCGTCTGCAATTGTGGGGGCTGCCTCCTGCCGCTGGGCGATCCGCCGCTGTTCCTGGGGTACCTGCGGGGCGTGGATTTCCTGTGGACTCTGCACCTGTGGCGTGAGTGGCTGTTCGTCAACGGAATGCTGATCGCAATCTACATCGTGTGGGACCGGTTCTGGTTTTATCCCCAAGAGTCGATTCGCGACATCGTGCAGGACGAGACGCGAGTGACGCGGATGCGTTTCCGGGGACTCTGGCCCAACGTGCTGTTGCTCGCCGCGGTCGTCGCTTCGATCGGTCTGCTTGATCCGGCCAAGCCGCTGCCCGGTACGGACTGGCATCCCTGGCTGTATCTGCGCGAAGCGATTCAGCTGCTGCTCGTGCTGATCTCTCTCGTCGCCGGATCGCGGGCCGTGAGATTGTCCAACAACTTCAACTACCATGCGATCACCGAGGTCGCCGTGCTGTTTCTGGGAATCTTCATCTGCATGCAGCCTCCGCTGCAGATCCTGCACGTGGAGGGCCCGTCGCTCGGATTGACGACTCCCGCTCATTTCTTCTGGGCCGCCGGCAGTCTGTCGGCGGTTCTGGACAATGCTCCGACTTACGTCGTCTTTTTCACCACGGCGCAGTCGCTGGGCGGGAACGACCTGATGGCCGGCGTCCAGCAGAGCCTGCTGATCGGCGTGAGTCTGGGTGCCGTTTTCGGGGGCGCCATGACCTACATCGGCAACGGCCCGAACTTCATGGTCAAGGCGATCGCCGAAAAGTCGGGTGTTGCCATGCCCAGCTTCTTCGGTTACATGCTGTACAGTTTCGGGATTCTGCTTCCGCTGTTTTTGCTGACGTCCTGGCTGCTGATCTGAAGGCGCGTGCACACGCGGCCGGCAAGTAAAGGACGGTTGGACGGTTTTCATGGGAAGGACACAGAACAATGCATAGCCTCGCACGGATTGTTGCCTGCGTTTTCGTTTCGATTCCGTTGATTGCCGCGGCCGCGGAAAGGGACTACCCGTTCGCACCGGTGCCGTTCACGGCCGTGCACGTGCAGGACGGGTTCTGGTCTCCGCGCATGGAAACCAATCGAACCGTGACAGTCTGGTATGACTTCCAGAAGTGCGAGGAAACGGGCCGCATCGACAATTTCGCCAAGGCGGCCGGCCAGATGCCCGGCGAGTTCCGCGGAATTCCCTTCGATGATTCGGATGTCTACAAGGTGATCGAGGGCGCGGCCTACGTGCTGGCCATGCAGCCCGACGAGAAACTGGATCATTACCTCGACGCTTTGATCGCCAAGATCGCCGCCGCCCAGGAACCCGACGGGTATCTCTACACGGCCAGGCGTCTCTTCACACCCGAGAAGATGCCTTCGATGTCGGGCAAGACCCGCTGGTCGAATCTCGGATCGAGCCACGAACTGTACAACGTCGGGCATCTCTATGAAGCGGCCGTTGCTCATTTCCAGGCGACGGGCAAACGGACGCTCCTGGACGTGGCGACGAAGAACGCCGACATGCTCTGCGCGACGTTCGCGCCGGGCAAGCTGCAGGAGCCGCCGGGACACGAAGAGATCGAGATCGGTCTGGTGAAGCTCTATCGCGTGACCGGGCAGGAAAAGTATCTGAAGCTGGCCCAGTTCTTCATCGACATCCGCGGCCGTGCCGAAACGCATGCGCTGCGCGGCGCGGGCCAGCAGGATCATCAGCCGATCGTGGACCAGGCGGAAGCGGTGGGCCACGCGGTGCGCGCGGGATACCTCTACAGCGGCGTGGCCGACGTTGCCGCCATCACGGGCCGCGAGGACTATCTCAAGGCGATCGACCGGATCTGGGAGGACGTGGTCTCGCGCAAACTGCACCTGACCGGCGGCATCGGCGCCAGCCCCGGGGGCGAGGCGTTCGGCGCGGCCTACGAGTTGCCCAATCGCAGCGCTTACCTGGAAACCTGCGCCGCGATCGCCAATGCCCTGTGGAACCAGCGCATGTTCCTGCTGCACGGCGACGGCAGGTATGTCGACGTGCTGGAGCGGGTGGTCTACAACGGTTTCCTCTCCGGCATCTCGCTGAGCGGGGACCGCTTCTTCTATCCGAATCCGCTGGAGACGGACGGACTGTCGCAATTCAATCACGGCTCGAGTCAGCGGGCGCCCTGGTTCGGCTGCTCCTGCTGCCCGGTAAACGTGGTGCGGTTCATACCGAGCATTGCGGGATACGTGTACGCGACCCGCGGCGATGATCTGTACGTCAATCTCTTCGTCGGCGGAACGGGCAGCGTCAAGCTCGCCTCGGGCGATGTGAAGGTCACGCAGGAGACGAATTATCCCTGGGATGGAAAGGTGTCGATCGGCCTGCAGACCGAGAAGCCCCGTGAATTCACGGTGCGAGTGCGGGTTCCGGGCTGGGCGCGGAACGAACCCGTCCCCAGCGACCTGTATCGCTTCGCCGATGAATGCAAGGAGGCCGTGTCTTTAAGCGTCAACGGCGAGCCCGTCCGGACCGAACTCGACAAGGGTTTCGCAGTCATACGCCGGGAGTGGAAAAGCGGCGACAAGGTCGAAATGAACATCCCCATGCCGGTGCGCCGGATTGTCGCTCACGACAAAGTCGAAGCTGACCGGGACCGGGTCGCCATCCAGCGCGGACCACTGGTGTACTGCGCGGAAGGCGCGGACAACGACGGCCACGTGCTGAATTTCGTATTGAGCGGCGAGCCGAAGTTCCGCACCGAGCACTGCGCCGATCTGCTCGGCGGAGTCACGCGGATCAGCGCCGGCGGCCAGGCACGTCGTCGGGGAGAAGACGGCCAGGCCCTGCTCGATGCGGCCGAAATCCGCCTGATTCCCTATTACGCGTGGAATCACCGGGGCGCCAACGAGATGCAGGTCTGGCTTCCCGTAAAAGCCGATCTGGCCCAGATCGCGCCGTTGCCCACCGTCGCATCCGGCAGTCGCGCGACCGCTTCGCACGCGAACCCGCCGGACAGCCCGAAGTCGATGCAGGACCAGGTCGAGCCCAAGAACTCGGGAGACCATGACCTGCCGCGGTTCACATGGTGGGACCATCGCGGCACGAAGGAATGGGTGCAATACGATTTCGCAGCCGAGACCCGCGTGAAAGGAATCGAAGTTTACTGGTTCGATGATTCAGGGCGGGGGCAGTGCCGAGTGCCGCAGAGCTTTGAGGTTCTTTACAAGGACGGCGACGCGTGGAAACCGGTGCAGCCCGGCGAACCGGTCGTGGTGAAGAAAGACGCGTTCAATCGCGTGCTGTTCGCGCCGGTGAAGTGCCAGGGGCTGAGGTTGCAGGTGCAACTCCAACCCGAGTTCTCGGGAGGCGTGCTCGAATGGCGCGTGCTCAGCGACGGGTAGATTCCTGGAGACCCGAATCACGCGGCACGGAAGTCCCTCCGAGGGAGAAAACGCCGTCCGATGAGAATGTCGACGATTCTGCCCGGCGTCCTGCGTCGCCTGCGGAAACCCTATCGGGCAGTCCGTAGTTTCCGCCTGTGGCAACGTTACACGCTGCGGATCTTCCGAGGCACGGCCCGCGGTACCGAACTCCCCCTCCGGATGGCCTACGCGGGAAAGTCGAACGAAAACAGGCACTGGCTCGTGGACCGGGTGTTCGGCGACCAAGTCGAGATCGAACACGAGCGGAGGTTATGGGCAGTGCAAGCTCAGGCTGCGGTGCTCTCCCGCCGTTGGGACAGCGATTTGGCCGTGTGCGAAACCCTGCCACCGGCGGACGAATCCCGCGTGCCGAGCGGAAGCTACCTGCTGCCGTTCTGGGTCGAGTTGGCGATGGGGATCACGGAAGCGGATTTGAAGGGCTGGTGGGAACGCTACCGGAAGATTCGCAGCCAGATTCGCAGGAGCGGCCTGAGCTACGCGGTGCGCAGCGACTGGGCGGCGTTCGAGGCGTTTTACCACACCATGTACATCCCGCACATTCGCCACCTGTACGGACCTGCGGCACGCACCGCACCCTACGAGTACGTCCGGAGTATTCATGAGGAATCTCTGTTGCTCCTGGCAATGCAGGGCGACACGCCGGTCGCGGGAATCCTGATTGACCTGGAACATCGCGAACCCGTGCTGCGCGTGCACGGCGTTCTGGATGCCGCCCCCCAGTACGTCAAGGCCGGGGCGTTCAGTTCGCTGGTCCTGTTCGCGGTCGAGGAACTCCGCTCCCGGGGCTTCGACCGCATCAATTTCGGCGGTTCGCGACCGATTCTGAATGACGGGCCGCTGCACTTCAAACGGCTCTTCCGGGCCTCGGTGGTCGAGAAGCCGCAACCCCGGGACGGGGATTTCATGCTGACCCCGCGCCGCGACACTCCGGCCGTGCGGCAGGTTCTCCTGGCGAATCCTTTCGCGTTCTGGCGAGGCAAGCCGCTCATGGATTGGGCGGTGTTCATCGACCGCCGCCAATTGGAGGCCATTGACACATTGTGCGACACGCTGCAGCACCTGGCCGTCGCCGGACTGCAGACGCTCCATCTGCACGTGTTTGACGCCGCCGGCACCGATAGTCTGGCGGAGGCCGCCATTCCGCTTGCGAAGTCGTTGGGAGTCCCCGTGCGGATCGACCGCTGGCCGAGCAGCGCCGTCATTCCCTGTGTTCCGCCCGGGTCGCTGCCTCAATCCTGAATTCCAGTGCAAGCTGTGCACAAAACGGCTCAAGGGCTCAACCAATCGCGAGCGATTCCAGATTGGCGCGGACGCGGCTGATCTGATCGACGGCGACGCTGAGCGAGTCGGCGCCCATCTGGGCGAGCATGCGCGAGCCCTGCTCGTCGGCCGCCAGTTCGCCGCACACCGTCACGGACTTGCCGGCCCGATGCCCCGCGGAAATCACGTGTTCCACGGTGCGCAGCAGACCGGGGTGCATCAGATCGCAGACGATTTCGGAAACGGGATCGTCGCGAGTCACGCCCATTGCGGAAGCCAGCAGATCGTTGGTGCCGATGCACAGGTAATCCACCTGGTCAGCCCATTCGTCGACCATTGCGGCTGCGAGCGGCACTTCGATCATGATCCCCACCGGCACGTTGGCGGCAAAGGGCAGCCCCTGCGAGTCGAGTTCATCGCACGCCTCGCGAATCGCCTGCTTGACCCACTGCAACTGGGCTCCCGAGATGATCAGCGGAACGAGGATCCGCGCGGGCCCCGCCACGCCGGCCCGCAGGATCGCGCGGACCTGCTGTTTGAACACTCGCTGCACGGCGGGCGAGCGCAGCAGCAGACGCCAGTCGAGGCTGCCCGGATCGGATTTGCTCCCGGAACGCGGCAGAGCCTTTTCGGCGCGCAGATCAAACGTGCGAATGCTGGCCGGCCGCCCCTCCAGCATGCCGAGAAACTGCTGGTAGTTGCGGACCTGCTGTTCCTCGCTGATCATGTTGCGGCGCGACAGGATCAGAAACTCGGTGCGATACAGGCCCACTCCCGCCGCTCCGCGCTCGACCGCCAGCCTGGCTTCCGCCAGCAGATTCACGTTGGCCTGCACGACCGGCAGCTTGCGATCCGCGGGTTGAGACGGACCGGCCGGTGCCGTCGGCCTGATTTCCTGCGGCCGCGCATCGATCTCGGCCTGCCGGGCGGCGGACTCCGACAGCAGCGACTCGGACGGCTCGACGTACACGAGCGAGCGGTTGCCATCGACCAGCAGCCTTGCGCCCGAGCGAACCGAGGCCGCCAGGTTCGTCACCTGGGCCACCATGGGGATCTTCAGCGTTCGGGCCAGGATCGCGGCATGGCTGTGCTTGCCGCCGCGTTCGACTACGACCGCCGCCAATCGTTCGACATCCACGGAGAACAGATCCGAGACGAGAGCCTCTTCGCCGACCAGCACAACTCGTTCTTCGCCCGCCTGATCCGCACGCATGCCGGGCCGCAGGTGCCAGAGAATGCGGCGGAACACGTCCTTGATATCGTAGAGCCGATCGCGAAAGTACTCGTTGGAAATCTGCTCGAACAAGCGGGTGTATTTTTCCGCGGTGTGAAGCACGGCCGACTCGGCGCTCACGCCCTCGCTCAGAAATTGATCGAGGTCCGACTGGATCTTGCTGTCCTGCAGGATCAGCAACTGGGCCTGCATCACGGTTCCCTGATCCTCGCCCACGAGCGAGGCAATCCGATGACTCAGCCGATCCGTCTCCTGCCTGGCCAATTCGATCGCTTCGGCCAATCGTCGCGATTCGTGATCGCGGTCGCCCGCTTCGCTGGCCAGCAGATGCCAGTCAAACGTCCTGGCCCAGTATGCCGCCCCGACGCCGAGACCGGCGCTGAGCGAGGTCCCGTTGAGCGGACGATCGACCGGCGTTTCCGCAGAGGCCGACTCTGAATCGCTGGTCGATTCGACCTGCTGGAGCAGCCAGGCGTCGCTCACCAGAGGCGACAACTGCGAGGCGGCGGTGATCAGCATGCGCACTTCGTCCGCGGAGTAGTCGCGGGGCAGCACGGTCTGCAGCACCAGCACGCCCGTGACCTGTCCGGCATCGAGCAAGGGCACGCCCAGAAACGAGTGATACTCGTCTTCGCCCGCGTCGGGGAAGTACTTGAACCGCGGGTGCGAGAAAGCTTCTTTCACGACGACGGGGCTGGCCTGCTCCGCGGCGAGCCCGGTAAGCCCCTCGTCCATCCGCATGCGGATTCGGCCGATTGCTTTCTGGTCGAGCCCGACCGTATTGGCCAGCACCAGTTCGCGGCTGCGTGGTTCGAGCAGATAAACCGAACAGACTTCCGTGCCGAACCTCCGCTGCAGCAGCTGCACGATATTGGAGAGCGTCTGCTGCGAATCGTGGCTGTGCGAGATCAGCTGGCTGATCTCTTCCAGCGTCAGCAGGAGCGAGGTTTCTTGCATTTCAGCGATCGCCTCCCAAGCACCGCGGCCGCTGCTGTGTAACCGAGAAATTCGGCTGCCAGCCTTCGGTGGTGTTCACCGCATTATCGGTTTATATTGGCCGCTTCCAAGTTGCACGGCACGGTGCGGCCGAAGTTGGATGCGCCGCACGCGACGCGAACTTGACCGCGAGTAGTTTTCAAATCACCCCAACGGGGAACGATGAATGCCGACACACACATTGATCCGCAGCGTGATTCTCTCGATCTTCCTGTTGACCGGCTGTCTGGTGACTGGCAGTGTCACGATAGCCGCCGAAAACTGGACGAGCTATCGCGGTCCGGCCAATCAGGGCGATGTCGGGAACGTCGAACTGCCGCTCAAATGGAGCGAGAGCGAGAATATCGTATGGAAAACGCCCCTCGAAGGCAAAGCCTGGTCGTCGCCGGTGATCTGGGGCGACCGCATTTATGTCACGTCGGCCTCCGAGGACGGCACGCAACTCTGGGCCGAGTGCCTCGACCGGAATTCGGGCAAGGGGGTCTGGAAGAAGCAGTTGCGGCAGGTCGTCGCGCCGCAGTACTGCCACCCGTTCAACTCGTACGCCTCGCCTTCGCCGGTGATCGAAGAAGGCAGGCTGTACGTGAGTTTCGGCTCGCCCTTCAATGCGTGCCTGGATACTTCGAACGGAAACGTTCTTTGGGAGCGGACCGATTTTGTCTGCAACCACTTTCGCGGCGCCGGCTCTTCCCCGTTCCTGTACAAAGACCTGCTGATCCTGAATTTCGACGGCGCTGACCGGCAATATGTCGTTGCCATGGACAAACGCACCGGGAAGACCGTCTGGGAAACCAAACGCAGCGTTAACTTCAAGGACGCCGACGCCGCAGGGCAAGTCGATCGCGAGGGCGATCTTCGCAAGGCGTTTTCCACGCCTGTACTCGTCGAAGTGAACGGAAAGCCGGTGCTCATCAGCCTCGGATCCATGGCGCTGTACGCCTACAATCCCGACGATGGCAAGGAGATCTGGCGCGTCGAATTGATCGGCAGCCACTCGGGATCGCCCCGGCCCGTCATCGGCCACGGACTGGTTTACTCGCCGATGGGCATGGGCCGCGAATTGTGGGCCGTGCGTCCCGATGGCCAGGGCGTGGTCACCGACACGCACGTGGTGTGGAAATACAATCGGGCCGTGCCGTCCCGCGCATCCATCCTGCTCGTTGGCGACCTGATCTTCATGGTCGACGATGGCGGCGTTGCGGCCTGCGTCGATGCCAAAACCGGCAAGGAGCAATGGAGGCAGCGCATCGGCGGGAACTTCTCGGCATCGCCGATCCACGCCAACGGAAAGGTCTACTTCTTCAGCCAGGAAGGCAAGACAACCGTCATCGAGGCCTCGCCGACCTACAAGGAACTGGCCGGGAACACGCTGGACGACGGCCTCATGGCATCGCCGGCCGTCTACGACCAGACGCTGTTCCTGCGCACCAAGACGCACATGTACCGCATCGAAACGAAACGCTGATTCTCACTTCATCGCTTCGCACTCCGCCACCTTGTCGCCGTAAAACGCGTCGGTGAGAAGGCCTTCCTCGAAAAGGCTCTTGAGTTGTTTCAACCGGGCAGCAACCTGCTGTTTGGTGAATTTCGTATTCGCAGGCGACGAACCGGCGGGCGGGGCCGTCTCCTTGGTCTCGCCCGGTCCTTCCTTCTTTTCGACCTTGGACGGATCGAATACCCGCTTGGGTGCGGGCGTCGCGTTCGGGTCGAACACCATGGCCGGCAGTGATGCGGCGGGCACCAGATGACGCCACAGGAACGCCTGCATGCGGTCTTCGGCCGGAGCGGCATCGTGCGCGATTTCCTGATCGTTGAGCTTGGCTCGTCCCTCGACCACGAGATCGACCGGTTTGGACAGGTCACTCAGCTCCGACTTCACTCCAAATCGAACCATCTCCTGGTTGGCCGGAAAGTTGACGGCGGCTGCCTTGAAACCATCCGGCGCATTGCGCAGGTTCAGTTTGATTACCCCGTCGAAACCGTCCTTTCGGATGGCGTAGACATTTAGCGAATTGCCGCTCTTGCCCCGAAAGGCGAGACTCGAGGGGACCACTCGCAACGCGAAGTCCGGCTGGGGCGCACTGATGCGCAAGCGATATCCGTATTCTTCGCCGCCGCTCCGCGCCGTGTCCCCGATGTGTACGAAGTACTTGCCGTCCGCGGTCAGTCTGATCATCAGATACGAATCGGCGTGATGCGTATTCACGCCCGCGCCCGCATCGGGATGGTCGTCATTGCACGCGAGCACTTTGCCGTTGGCATCGGTGATCTTGAGCAGCGAGTCCAGCGGCGAATCGAGCTTGCGGGCCGATACTTCGGCGACGATCGTGTCTCCGGCCTTCGCCGATAATTCGAATACATCCCGATCGTCGCTGCGATTGATGCGACCGTTGACGATGGCCGGCAGATTCACGCGTTGCGCGTGTTCCGCGTCATCGTTCGGTTCTTCCTCGGTGCATTCCGGCATGGCGTCGACGGCAAACGGCACGGCATTGGAGAAGATCCCGTCCTTGCACGCAGTGACGTCGCGGACGCCCGTTCCCGAATCGGGAGCGGGGAGATTCAACTCGGCCCCGTCGAGATTCCATCCCTTCATCTGCACTTCCGTCGCGGAACCGTTCCGCCTGCCAAGCGGAAAGAGGCTGGTCAGGAACGGCAGTTGGCCGATCGTGATCCGATAGACAAAATCCTCGCGGCCCCGGTAGAGCGAGTCGGCAATGCTCATCGTGTATTCGCCGTCGCTAGGCACTTCGAGCAACAGGACCGGATCGGGCTTGAATCGATAGTCGTCGCTGAAAGCCAGTTCCTTGCCCTTGGCGTCGAAGACGGTCACAACGGGCTGGAACCAGCCGGGCACCGCATCGGCAATGAACGGTATCAGGCGGCGTGCATCGGTCGAGATCACCAGCTTCTGCCCCTGGCGGGCCTCGAAGCGGTATCGATTCACTTCTCCCGAAGCGATCTGGCCGTTCAGTGTGCAAGGCAGAGATACGCGGTTTTCGACCTCTTCGGGAGGCCGCTTGCGCAGGGCAAGCTCTTCCTTGCCGAGCACCTGGAAAGTGCTCGTTTTCATCGGCTTTCGCGAGTATTCGGGGAACTGGCCGATGCAGAACACGAGCGGATTCGAAATGCCGCGCGCCGTGACGAGCCGGAGCTCTCGAGTCCCGGGGCGGGCATCGCGGGCCACGGTAATCTCGGCGATCACCAGGCTGGAAATCGAAGCCGATGCCGGTCGCTGAACGTACTCGTCGAGCCGCCTCTTGATGCGCGAGATGATGTCCTGGGCAGCGGAGTCATCCTGCGGCATTTTCTTCAACTGTGCCATCTGCTCGTTGAGCAGCGTGGTTTCCTGCGGCCCCAGTTTGCGGAGGTACTCGACGACCTTGCCTTGAACACCTTCGCCCGACACAAGAACGCCGTTGACTTCGTCGAGCCCCTGGCCGCCGAGGCGGACCTGAAAAGTCGACTCCTGCTTGCCGCCGGCCGGATAGACATATCCGATGTAGGGCCGCTGCGCGAGCAACGTCGATGTGCACAGGATCATGCCCGAGAAAACCAACAGGAAACGCAATCGACTCCGACTCATGACAAGCCCCTGGGCGGTAGGTCGGCCGGCCTCAGCGGGCCAGCCGCAGACAGATTCGGCTTCACATAATTTCCGTCAGCAGACCGGCCGACTTCACTTTTTCGGATGGATCGGGAAGCACGTGAGCTTCGAGTCCCATGGGATGCGGCAATTTGGCCTGAGCGTCGATGCCGGCCAGTTGGTAAATGCTGCCGAGCAGATCGACCGGATACACAGGCCGGTCCTTGACTTCTTCAGCCTTGGCATCAGAAGCGCCGACCACGCACCCGCCCTTGAATCCGCCGCCCGCGACGAGCACCGAGAAGACGTTACCGTAGTGATTGCGCCCTCCGTTCCATGGAGGCTGCCAGTCGATCTTCGGACCGCGGCCGAACTCGCCGCTGCACCAGACCAGCGTCGTTTCGAGCAGCCCCCGGTCTTTCAAGTCCTGGAGCAGCATGGCCAGCCCCTGGTCGAGCTGCGGGACTTGCCGCCGCATGGTCTGGAAATGGTCCTTGTGCGTGTCCCAGCCGCCCGGGTAATTGATGACGACGTAAGGGACTCCGGTCTCCACCAGGCGACGCGCCACGAGGCAGTCCTGCCCGAACGTGTGCTTGCCGTAGCGGTCCCGCAGTTCCTGCTTTTCCTTGGAAAGATCGAAGACTTCCTTGCCCGCGCCGAGAATCAGTTCGTAGGCCTGTTGCCGCACATCGGCCGCGGCGACGACGGCGGCGCTGGAAGCCATCGCCGCGCCCATCGTATCCAGTTTGCCGAGCAGCTCCTTGCGGGCCTTCTGACGATCGTCGGTAATACCCTTGGCAACCACGCCTTCCACTTCGAAGCGCGGCGCGTTCGGATCGCCGCCCGTGGCAAACGGCTTGAAACGCGGCCCGAGAAAGCCCTCTTCGGAAAAACGCCCCTGCGGTTGAGTGAGCACGACGTAGGGCGGAATCAGCCCCTTGTAGCCGGGACTCTTGAACAGCGCGAATACGGCCCCGATGCTCGGATACGCAAGCCGCTCGCCCGGCGTGTGTCCGGTCTGCATCAGGTAGGCCGCCGTCTCGTGGCCGTTGTTGCGGTGAGTCATGCTGCGGATCAGCGAGAACTTGTCCGCCTGTTTGGCCAGCTCGGGAAACAGGGCGCCGATCTTGATGCCTTCGACATTCGTGTCGATCGCCTTGCCGAAATCACCCATGTACTCGTAGCCCGATTCAGGCTTCGGGTCCCAGGTGTCGTTGTGCGACATGCCGCCCCAGAGAAAGATCTGGATCACGGACTTGGCTTTCGCTTCGTTCGCGGGCTTGGGGGCCGGCGTTTCCTCGGCGAGGATGCGCGTTCCGGCCGATCCGGCCAGCACGAGGCCCGCCGCGCCGATCACGCCCCGCCGGATCGATTCGCGCCGCGATACACGCTGCGACCCGCCCGCCAATTCGCTCCACCCGGTTTCCGCAGCGTCGCCGTTCAGATTCTGTTGTGGTCGGTGTTTCAACGAATGGCCCCTCGTCATGCGGGTTTGCGTTCCCCAAAGTTAACCTCGGAACTTGTGGCAAAGTTCACTCGCCCCTCGAGGTCGTGCGGTTTGGAAGTGGTTGTACCGTCGTGATTCATGCTTCACTCTCCCTCCCGGAGAGTCGGGCCGAAGGCCCTGAGAGGAGTACCGCGCCGCTGGTCGTAGAATTCACTACTGGTTCGAAAGCCCCTCCCCGACCGCTACGCGGCCGACCCTCCCGCACGCGGGCGGGTGAAGCCAAGTCGTTATGTCTAAATGGTTCCTGAACCGCACGCCCTCCCTCAGCGAAACTAACTCGGATTTTACAGACACTTTCTCAGGCAGGCTGAGTGCTCGGGTTCTCGTTGCGGAGCAGGGCTCCGCCGGAAATCAGTGCCGGTAGAGAAACTCGGTGCTGTTGATCAACGCCCAGGCGACATCGAGCCAGTGCTCGCGGCGTTTGGCTCCGCCGGGTTTCGCGGATTTGTTCGCTGCCGCGAAACCGCCGTATTCCTCAATGCTTTTGACCTCATCCGGCGTCGGAAAGCGCGAGAGAATGGTCAGATAGAGTTCGTCGATGATCTCCGCCGGCTTCCGGCCGGAATCCAGGATCGCCTTTAATTTAGGGCCCTGTTCGAGCTTTCGCTGAATGTGGCTCGAATTGAGCAGGTGCAGCGCCTGGGCGGGAACCGGCTTGTTGACTCGCTCGTTCTCCATTCCGGTGGCTCGCGCCGAACGGCCGAACAACGCCAGGAACGGACTTGTGATGCTGCCGTCCGCAATGGCGACCGCCGGCTCGTTCTGAGGAATATAGGTGAAGGGTTCCGGGATCGCGCTGGTGTACAGGTCGGATGCTCCCGCGATCTGGTTGATCGCGTCGATCAACACTTCGGCGTCCAGCCGCCGCAGAGGATACGCGGCGAAGTTGGCTTCCGCTTCGGGCTGCGTCCACTTCGGCATCGACGAGAGCTGATACGTCTGCGAGTTGAGGATCATTCGTTGCAGCGCCTTCAGGTCGTAGCCGCTCGCAACGAACTTCTTCTCGAGGCATTCCAGCAGTTCCGGATTGCTCGGCGGATTGTCAGGGCGGATGTCGTCCGGTTCGTGTACGATGCCTCGCCCCAGCAGCCATGCCCATTGGCGGTTGACCATGCAGCGGGCGAACCAGCGATTGTCGGCGTTGATCAGCCAGTCCGCGAACACTTCGCGAGGATCTCGATCCGGCGACAACTCGACCTTCGGGCCGTCCGGAAATATCGCGGTGACCATCTGAGGTTCAATAGGTTCCGCCGCAGCCGTACTGGCCGCGTCCGGTTTCGCTGCGTCCGGTTTCGCCGCATCGGCCGGTGCCGCCTGCTCGGCGGTGGCTGTGTGCAACGGATCCCAGAACACATTCTCCTCTTTCCATTCGCGTGTCGGTTTGTAGCCGATCTGCGAAAAGAAAGCGGACATGCCGTCGATCGATTCCCTGCTCCACGTATCAAACCGTGTCCCCAGGAACGTCAACGCGACGGCGCCCGCAATGCCCTCCGGCGTGCGGTTCTGAATCGCGCGATAGAAGTTCACGGGCCCCACGCGAAAATTGCTGCCGCTGGAGGTGAGCAGTTCCCGTGCAAAGCGATCGTACGATTTGTTCTCGGCAATCGAAGCACGGACCCAGCGGTGATAGGCCTGTGCCGCGTTGGGCCAGAGATTGACCGGGAACTCGGCCTTGATGCGAAGAACGTCGCCCCACCGCATGGCCCAGTAGTCGCAATACTCGTCGCGCTGCAGCAGTCGATCAATCAGGCGGCGGCGTTTGTTCTTGGTGTCCGTGTCCTGAATGAACTCCCTGGCTTCATTGGCTGTGGGCAGTTTGCCGATGACATCGAGGTAAGCTCGGCGCACAAAGACCGCGTCGGAACAGAGCGAAGGCTCAATGCCGAGCTTCTGCAACTTGTCCAGCACCACGCGGTCGATCGGGTTGTCCCCGCCCGCAATCACTGGAGTTTCGAAGACCGCCGGCGGTGCTGCCTCCGCTGCAAAACCCGCGACCGCGGAGAACAGCATCAAGGAGCACGTCAGTAACTTCTTGGGCATATCTTTCGGTCTCGTCTGGAGTCTGGACGCGAAGAGGCCACGGATTTGCACTGACAAAACACGGATCGATGCAGTGTTCGCTCCCCGGCATCCGGTCGAGCGCCCGCAAGTCAACTCCGAGTAAAAATGCGACTTTATCATCTTACCGGAAAACCCACATTGTTTGTCCAGAACAGAGTTGCGTGTTTTCCGAGTTCTTGGGCTGGGCTTCGTCCCTTTCTCCCCCCCATTCGTCCTGTTTCGAAAAGTCCGAACTGCAGCCGATGGATGGGACAAACCGATTGCGGCAACTGGTATGATGTGGGGCGAAAGCAGCTGAGAATTCCGCGTTCGGCGGCCTCGTTATTTGACGTGCCTTCAGTCGAGGCCTTCACTGGAGTCCCTAAGGGGAGGTTCGGAAATGGACGGCGAGAAAAGCGTATCGCGCCGCGAGTTCGTTGCCGGCGCATCGGGCTTGTTATTGGCGGGGGCGATATCCGGTTCAGCCGAGAGATCCAGCGCCGGGGAGAATGCGGCACCAAAGCCCGAGTCGGATCTTGCCGTGCACGGCGGCGCGAAGGCCGTGACTGACTCGGCAGGGTCGCGGAAGCGGTGGGGCGAGACCGAACTGAAGCAGCTTCAATCGATGCTCGAGCAGGACTCGCTGTTTTACTGGCAGGGGCCGCAAACCAAGCTCCTGACGGAGCGGTTCCAACAGGTGTGCCCGCTGAAGTACGTGCAGACCTGTTCGTCCGGCACCGCCGCGCTGCACATTGCCGTCGCGGCGGCGGGCATCGGCCTGGGCGACGAAGTGATCACATCCCCCGTGACCGATATCGGATCGGTGATCGGTGTTATCTACCAGCAGGCCGTGCCTGTGTTCGCGGATCTGGGGGCCGGGACGTTCAATCTGGATGCGGCCGATGTCGAGCGGCGCATCACGCCGAAAACCAAAGCCATCATCGCCGTACACTTGACCGGCAATCCCTGCGATCTGGATGCGCTCAAGGCATTGGCGGACCGCCACAATCTGATCCTTATCGAGGATTGTGCGCAGGCGTGGGGGGCCCGTTATCGCGGGAAACCGATCGGTTCGATCGGTCATCTCGCCTGCTTCTCGCTGCAGAACTCCAAGCACATTACCTGCGGCGACGGCGGTGTGGTCGCATCGAACGACGAGCGATTTGGACCGCTGCTGCAGAAGTTCGGCGACAAGGGAGGGGACCGCCGCAAATGGGGCGGCTTCGATTCCTTTGCCACCAACTACCGCATGAGTGAACCTCAAGCAGCCGTGGCTGCAGCGCAGTTGACTCAGCTCGAGGAGATCGTCGCCAAACGTGCGCTGCTGGGCAATCTGCTGACCGCGAAAATCTCCGACCTGCGCGGACTCATTCCGCATCAGGTGCATCCGGAAGACCGGGCTGTCTATTGGTTCTACATGCTGCGCATGCGTCCGGATGCCTTCCGCTGCAATCGGTCGGACTTCGTCAAGGCGCTGACTGCCGAGGGCGCGCCGGTCTCGGGCGGGTACATCAAGGTGCCGCTCTACGGAGAACCCGTTTTCCAGAAGCACGGCTTCTTTGCCGGCCGATGGCCCGTCAAGGAAATGGGGCTGACGACGATGGATTTTTCCAAACATCGCTGTCCCGAGGCGGAAGCCATTCTCGAAACGGGCATCCGGGTCATGATCACCGAATCGATGTCGGAGCAGTACATCCTCGAAGTTGCCGCTGCGATCCGCAAAGTGTCGAAATACTACGCAGCCTGAAGTTCGAACCCAAACCAACCGCGGGTGCCCGCACGCGGCGCGGCGGGCGCTCTTTGTCTGTTTTCATTCCAGCACCGCAAGCCAACCTCTAACAGCCGCATGGCCAGTGCAGAAGGAGCGTTTGATGAGCAAGCCAGTGACGAATCGTCGTGAATTCCTCGGAACAGTAGGCGCGATGGGTACGGCGTCGGTCCTTGCCGGCACGCTGGGAAGCGTGACGGGTTTCGCCGCCGAGCCGAAGGAGAAGCTCGCGATCGACGGCGGCAAGCCGGTGCGCGAAAACGGCCTGCACTACGCCCCCTACGGTCCGCAGTTCTTCGATGATACGGAGAAGAACGAATTGATCGAGGTGCTCGAATCGAAGTCTCCGTTCCGCTGGCGGGGCGATGAATCCAAGGTGCTCAAGTTCGAGAAAGCGTACTCGGAACACATCGGCGTGAAGCACGCGCTGGGCGTCACGTCGGGCACAACCGCGCTGTACACGGCCGTGGCCGCGCTGGAAATCGGCCCCGGCGATGAAGTCATACTTCCCGCGTGGACGTGGTACGCCGACTACGATGCGATCGTCCTGTCCGGTGCGCTGCCCGTTTTCGCCGAAATCGACAACTCGTTTGCCATCGATCCCAAGGACATCGAAGCCCGCATCACTCCTCGGACCAAGGCCATCATCGCCTGCCACCTGCAGGGCACTCCCGCGGACATGGATGCGATCATGGCGATCGCGCGCAAGCACAACGTGAAGGTTCTCGAAGACTGCGCCCAGTGCTGCGGCGGACGCTACAAGGGCAAGTTCGTCGGCACGATCGGCGACATCGGCATCAACAGTTTCCAGCTCAGCAAGACGATCACTGCCGGCGAAGGCGGAGCGGTCGTCACCAATGACCCGAAGCTCTTCGAACGGGCCATCCGCTTCCACGACGTCGGCGTGATCCGCTCGCCCTATTCCGAAGCGTTGAACGGCGGCATTCTCGCAGCATTCGCTGCCTGCAACTTCCGCATGAACGAATTCACCGGCGCGGTGCTGTTCGGTCAGGTCCAGAAGCTCGGCGAAATCTGCAAACGACTCCGCGCGAACTACCGCAAGGTCCGCGACGGCATTGCGGACCTGCCCGGTTTGAAGCTGCGCAAGACGCCGGACGTCGAGGGCGATCTGGGCGTCGGCGTGTTCATTGACTTCGGCACCCGCGCACGCCGCGACCGCTACATTCGCGCGATGAACGCCGAAGGCGTGGCCGCTTCCGGCCCGGGCGGTTCAGCAGTCCTGCCGGCCGACGAACGCATCGAGAAGAAGTCGACGATCCATCCCGATTGGCCGACGTTCAATACGCCGCAGGGCAAGGCGATCAAGTACGGCGCCGAGAGCTGCCCGAAGACCATCAACTACCTGGATCGTCACGCCGGCGTCATCATGGACCCGAACTTCGACGAGAACGATCTGCAGGACATCATCAAGGCCATCCGCAAGGTCTACACTGCGATGGGATCCGCCTGATCGGCTCGGCCGTCAGGCCATTTGCTCACGTGCAATAGGACTCAGCCCTCGCCGCCATCGATCTCGCGGCGGCGAGGGTCTGTCCAACCCGCGAATTCCAGAAGGAGTTGCCCGTGGCTCATCAACTTCCCGTTTCGCGCCGCGATGTCCTGAAGCAAGCCGCCTTGGGCGGAACGTTTGCTGCGTTGTCGGGACGATCACTCGCCTTCACGGCCGAGGAAAACAAGCCCGCCGGCAAAGTCCGCGATCGACTCTGGGTCTGGGCACACGCGGTCGGCTCCTATGACAACGCGTGGGGATTGCCGGGCAACTCGCGATTGACGCCGATCGAAGGAGCCCGTTATCTCGGCGTGCCGAATCTGATCATGATCCGGTACTCGGGCAAGCCCGAGCCACCCTTCGAGGAGTATGCCGCTCCGTTCCGCTCGCTGCAGCGAATCTACTGGTCGATCACCGGCGCGGGCGGCGCCACGTCGGCAGACGAACGCGAGGCCGTGTATCGCCTGGCCGCCAATATGCCCAACATCGCCGGCGTTTTCATGGATGACTTCTTCCAGATCGAAGCGAACGACGCTGACGCCTCACCCGCGAAAGCCTCGCTGACGCCCGACGAATTGCGTGCGATTCGAGACCGCCTGCGGATCGGCCATCGGCGCTTGGATGTGGGCGTCACGCTGTACATGCACCAGCTTTCGCCGAAGATCCTCCGTCACATCGACCTGTGCGACGTGGTCTCGCTGTGGACATGGCGCTCGGAGGACTTGAACCGGCTGGAACAGAATTTCGCGAAGTTCCGCGAACTCGCCCCCGCCAAGCGGGTCCTGCTCGGGCTGTACATGTGGGACTTCGGCACCAACAAGCCGATGCCCGTCGATCGCATGAAACACCAGTGCGATCTGGCGCTGAAGTGGCTGCGCGCAGGGCAGATTGAGGGCATGATCTTTCTGGCAACGAACATCTGCGACCTGAAACTCGAAACGGTCGAATGGACCCGCAACTGGATCGCATCCGTCGGCGACGAGCAGCTGTGATAGGCCGGTTTTAGCTCCGCGAAAATTCAATACGACGCAACGTTCAACGTCACTTCTCTGGGTGCCATGAGAGGCTTGTCCGCCCGTGTTAGTTGCGGATGCGCATTGAGTCGCGCGAGTCTTTCTTATCCGTGTCCATCCGTGGCCTCTTCCATCTGCCCAAGGGACCGCACTCAACTTCCGTAGAAGCCGAACTCGTAGGCCGCGTCGTAGAGCGCTTCGATGTTTGCGGCAGGCACGTCGGCCTGGATGTTGTGCACGTTGTTGAAGACGTAGCCGCCTCCGGGCTTCCAGACTTCGAGGTTGCGCCGCACGTGCTCGCGGATCTCCTGAGGCGATGCGGTCGGCAGCACGTGCTGGGCGTCGATGGCTCCGCCCCAGAAAACCAGCTGCTTGCCGAACTGCTCCTTCAAGGTCGCCGGATCCATGTTCGTGGCGCTGATCTGCACCGGATTGATGATCTGCACGCCGTTGTCGATCAGGTCGGGAAGATACGTGACGCACGATCCGCACGTGTGATACCAGACCTTGGCCCGGGTCTTTGAGCGAATGAACTGTGCAAGTTGTTTCTGCCGCGGTTTGACGATGCGGCGGTAGAAGTCCGGCCGGAAGAGCGGGCCCGACTGTCCGGCGATGTCGTCGCCGATCATGATCACATCGACCACGTCGCCCACTTCGTCCAGGAACAGGCGGAACCAGTCCATCCAGAACTTCAGCGTGCACTCGAGCAGCGCTTCGCAGAATGCCGGCTGAGTCGTCATGTCGATGAACCACTGCTCGAGTCCGCGCAGATACCAGCAGGTTTCGTAGACGACGCCCGAGATGCCGCTGACCACTGCGTAGGGCGTGTCGCGCCGGATCGCCAGAGCCCGATCCCGGATCCCGGCGAAGCGGGCCGGATCGTCGCCGCGCGGAAACGGATACGATCGCAGATCATCCATCGTGGCATCGGCCAGCGGATGATGGCTGATGTCCATGTACAGCTGCTGGTCGTCCGGCATGGACCACGTCACGCCGAACTCGTCCGTCAGATCGTGCCAGGTGCGGCCATCGCGGACCCGCGTGATGATGCGGCCGTCGAACCCCTCGCCCGCTCCCGCCGCAACGTAGCGGGTGTCCACGTGCAAACGCTCCAGAACAGCCTCGGACGGCCTGGCCAACTGCTGCACCGCGTCCATGATAACGACGTCTTCCGACAGGCCGAGGTGCTTCAGCAGATTGCGGTAAGCGACCTTGTGAATGCCCGTCTGGTTGCCGCCCAGATCGATGGGAATGCGGTCCGTTTCCTCGTGGTTCAGGGCCTTCAGAAGTCTCTCACGCGACGTCATCGTTTCGCGCGACATGGCTCAGCTCCCGCAGAAATAAGCTCGACGAATCCGGCGTCATCAATAACTCAGACAGTAACCGTTCCCGCTCGGCACGGCAACAAGTGATTTGCGGATCGAAATGCGCATCCTGCCGCGTTTGGACTCGGCAATCGGCTCCTCGATCAGCTCGCCCTGGCCATCAGTTCTTTCGTGCCGGAGGCCGCAACACAAAGACACGGGTTCCGTTCTCGGCGAACTCCGTCGTGAACGAACTGCAGTCTCGCGCGATTGTCGAACCCGACATGAAATCCGCCACGTCCGCGGCACGCGGGATTCGTATCGTGCGCTGGCCGGGCTTCCGAACCGTGAGAGCCACCATGTCGTGATTGGCCCAGACCACTTCGCCGGTGTCCACGTACTGGTGCACTCCCGCCAGTTCAGCCAGGCGCCGGAGCAGCGGTTCGGGCAGAACCGGCGCGGCCGAGTAGACAGCCGTCCACGACTCGTAATTCCTGACGATCAGCCCGGCGCGTCCATCGGCCAATTCACCCCAGACCTGTCCGTTCGTATCCTCGGCATAGCAGATCGGCGCAATCGGATTGGAAGGCCCGAAGGTAGTGCCGTTGAGCTGCTGCAGCAGCGGCGATCCGGACGGAAGCAGATCCCAGCCTTCTTTGCGCGATGCAGGCGCCTTGAGAGTTACCTGCATCGCCGCGGGGCTGCTCGAGACCCGGATGCGGATTCCCGTGAAATCGAACATCGCCTGCTCGTCTGCGTGACCGTCCCGATAGAGGCCCGGCGCTCCGAGAAATACGAGGACTCGATGTTCGCCTTTCAGCGAGTCGACGGCCTGCCGGTCCCTTGCGGTCGGCGCGAAGCTCGTCGGGATGATGAACAGCTTCTTTTCTTTGATCTTCGGCAGATCGCTGACCAGGTAGTGCCCGACGGGCGCTCCGATGCGGTGCAGCGAGGGAATCTGGTCGATCAGCAACAACCGGCCAAGCGGGTCGCCGACACGCATGAAGCACAGGCTTCGCTCGTCCACGACGAATGCGACTTCGTCCATCGGCGACCGGTCGAGCGTCAGGGCCGATCCCGCTGCGGCCGTCCATTTGCCGAGATGCTCCATCAACTCGGGGTGGTTGTAACGGTTGCCGCCAACGTCAAACCACCACTGCGCCGCGCCGCTGACGACGCAGTTGGCCAGTTCCTTGTCCTGCTGAAGCATGTCGCCCGCCACAGTTGCTGGGCGTCCCCATTCACCGGCCTGCCCTCCCGAGAGCGATGTTCGGATGTCGTTTTCGTCGAACCACAGTTTGCCGTGCAACTGCACGCTGCGGGCAAGCGACATGAAGTGGCTTGTTCCCTCGCCGCCCAACTGCCGGAACGCATAACTCGTCGGGCTCGTGACGAAATCCACATCGGGCGATGCGAGAACATGCTCGAGTGCAAGGTGGCCGGCGTTCTGCTGACGCTGCTCGCCGCACAATTGCAGCAGGTATCCGTAGAAAACCCCGACGATCTTCTCGCGCTGCGTGTGGTCCTTGACCGCTTTTGCGAAACAGCCGATGGTGTCGGCGACCAGATCCGAGTTGTACAGATAGAAATCGATCACCTCCTGCTCGCGCCGCGAATCGCGCAGCCAGCCCGCACGCGTCGCGCTGCGTTGGGCTTTGCTCGGAATTACCGCATTGTCCAGCGTTTTTGCGGCGTCGGCCCAGGCGGTCTGCAGGGCCGCATCCGTCGCGTATTTCCTGCGAAGCCACTTCCGAAATCCCTGCACGTTGGCGGGCGAGTAATCGACCCATTGATCTTCGTTGGCTCCCCACATCATCCATTCCTCGGTCGTGCCTGATGCGAGGTGATAGCCGACGACCCGATCCGCATACGGCGACTGTGCGACGTGGTCGATGAACTTATTCAGCGCCGCGACCGTGTCGCGCCGCCAGATCTCCGACGCCCAACTCGGTGCCGGCTTGCCGCCGGCATGAATGAATGGCTGCGGCCGGCCGTCGCCTGCGTCGAATTGAACGACCTCGTCCGGATGCAGTTTGCTCCACCACGCAGGGGCGTGCAGATACAGTCGCGGAAAGAACCACGCGCGCGGATTAGCCTGCAGCAGCATCAACACACGTCGGTCGAACTCGGAATAATCGAATTCATCGGGCCCGACCCAGACGGTCTTCGACAGGCCGTAGCCCGCTTCCGTGGGCGTTCCGCTGAACGTGAACAAGTCGACGCCGGCTCGCGTGAAGTCGGAAAACACTTCCGATGAAGGCGAATATGTGGCCCACGCCATTCCCTTGTGCGGCTGATCATTGATCATCAGCGTCGGCACACCGTTATGCGGCTTCACTTCCGCTCGCGTGCGGCCGGTCGCCCGCTGCCGGACCGTCACCTTGCTCAGAAAACCGGCGTCCGCACCGCGAGCGTCGTTGCTGCTGCGACCGGCGGCAGGAACCGCAACGCGGATCTTCGCCTCTCCCAATTGCAGCCCGGCTTCGGCCTCACCGCCGGTAACGTATTCGGGAACTTGAACGGCGACGTTCTCCAGCGAGACATTCTGGCCGGGCGCGATCTGCGGAAGCGGACTCGGCAGCTTCAGCGGCAGTTCCAGTACCGCCGCGCCGCCTCGTTTCAGTACGAGATTGACCCGATCGTCCTCGCACGGCTTGTCCAGCGAAAAGCAAACGCTGAGACGAATCGTCTGTCCCGCGGACCATTGCTCGGGGATGTCGCAGGAGGAAATGGTCGCCACCGGCGGATCGGGACGAACGACTTCAACACGCTGAACCTGGATCTCATATTCCGCAGACGATTTCAAGTCGAACGCGATGATCACGACATTCGCCAGCGGAAAATCAAGTCGCCCGTCCGCGTCACGAGACCAGGATGCCACCTTCCATTGATCGATGGGAAACGAAATCCATTGAAACTCGCGACCCGTATCGAGCTTAACCGGCGGGACGCTCCATTCCGCTCCGTTCGCATCCCGGACCTTGGCCGCGAAGTTGAAAGGGGCTCCGGTGTTGCGAACCAGCACCCGCAGCTGTTGAAAGGGCCGATCGATCGGTTTCGTCAGAAACAGGTCATTGAACGGCGCGCTGCGCGGGACGAACTTCCACGAGAGCGATGCCGGCTCAGCCACTGCCGTGATTTCGCTGAGCGAAAATTCCTCTTTCAACCGGGACTGGTCGCGCATGCAGTCCCAGTCCTGTATGTGCGTGCCGTCGAACAGAACCTGCGTTTCGTCCCCGAAAGCCGCGTACACTGCCGGCAACATGGCCAGCATCGCGAGTACTGCGGCGGTGATGAAAGAACGGCAACTCGCATGCGGGCCAAGGCTCGCGTCTCGAACTGAAAGCCGGTTCGTATTCGGCGGGTATGTTGTCACGGTTTCACACCTTTCGCTGAAGTGAGATACCGGATACCGGATGCCGGTAGTCGGATGCCGGCAGTCGGTAGTGGTAGTCGAATGCCGGTAGTCGTTGTGACCGATAGGTGTTTGCCGGTCTCCGGTCTCCAGACTCCAGACTCCGGTCTCCAGACTACTCCGCCCGGCCCCCAACGACGCGGGCGGATCCGTCGGAGATCCGCCCGCGCGAGTTGAGTTGACATTGAAGAGCCGCATTCGACTCAGCTCTTGAGGCCCTTGAGGTCCATTTCGAGTTTTTCGCCGCTCTCGAGCAGTTTCTTCCAATAGACGCGTTCCCCGGTGTAGGCCGCCGTGCGACCGAGCACGGTGATCAGATTGCTGCGGACGCTGGGCTGTACCGTCGTGTTCGCGACATTGCCGGCCAGAACATCCTTGTGGAACGTGGCAATATTCGCCACGGCCCCGTCTCGGTAGATCTGCGGTGACTTGCCGCCGCGATAGAAAGTCTCCCCGCCGCCGCGGATCATGACCTGGCCTCCGTATTCGGTTTCAAGCACGCCCTGCGTGCCGAACATGCGATTGCGAATGCCCTCGGGTTGAGTGCCGTGACCCTCGAACTGCCGAGAACTGAACGCGATGCCCACGTTGTCGGGGTACTGGAAGTTGACAACGAAGTGATCCCAGCACGTGCCCACGGGCCGCACGGTGCGTCCACCGGTTCCATCCGCGTGCAGCGGTTCCTGGTCCATGATCCAGTTCATCACGTCCAGCGTGTGAATGTTTTGTTCGGTGATGATGTCGCCGGAGAGTACCTTGTCGAGTCCCCACGAACGCAGACGCACTTCCGGGTTGTCAGCGTCGCTCTTCCACGCATCGTACATGCGGATGAACGGATCGCCCGCATGGTAGGTCGATTCGCCGAACGCAAACTTGCCGAGCGCACCGGCGCGGATTCTCTTTAACGCTTCCATGTAGAACGGATCGGACCGCGTCTGGAAATCGACGAGGAAGCAGAGTTTCTTTTCCGTGGCCTTCCTGCCGCTCTCGGCGATGCTCTGGCAGCCGGGCACGTCCACGGCGATCGGCTTGGCCACGTAGACGTGTTTTCCGGCCTCGACGGCCGCGGCAGCCTGCTCGGGATGGAAGTAGGGCGGGCTCTCGATGACGACGGCGTCCAGTTTCTGCTCGAGCATCTTGCGATATCCCGAGAGTCCCGTGAAACGCTTGTCCGCGGGAATGCCGAACTTGTCGCCGGCTCCGTCGACGCGATCCTGGAAATAGTCCGCGGCCGCAACGATGTTGTAGCCGCCGTTCTCCTTGAACAGGTCGAGGATCCACGTGCCGCGTCCCCCGCAGCCGATGATTCCGATGTCAATCTTCTCGTTGGCGGCATAGGCACGGGCCGCCTGGGGCGCGACAACCGTCATCGCTACGGCGGCGGCACCCGCGCCGGCAAGGAATCCTCGACGCGATACCTGGCCCAGTTCCTGTTGGCCTGTTGCTTGTGGATGAGCGTTCATTTGCGGGTCCTTCGTTGCTTGTGGCTCGGCGGCGCCGGCTGGGGTGACTCAAAGAGATATCGGAAATCCGCGTTCCCAGAAATCCACACGATCTTATGCGGCCTTATCGCCTTTCGCAAGTTTTGCCAAGTTGCGCGAAGGGGAAGAGGCGACGGATGTGCACGGATTAAACGCGGACAAATCTCAGGCCGTTCGTACAATATGACGGGACGGCACACCCGTTTCTGGTCTCGACGATCCTTCAACGAGTTCCTGCAATGCAGTCACCCTGGCCGCTTACTCCCGGTGCGATGCCTCGCGTGGCGAGTGACGCCGCGGAGCGACTCGACGAGAAACCCGCGTACCTCACGGTTGCCGGGGTTCCGCTCGGGAGGCAGGGTTCCGCGCTGGTCGGCCTGAAGGACACCGGACTGGACATCTCGCTGCCCGACGGGCTTGCGCTGCATTACGACCGTGAAGGACGACTGACTCGCGCGGCTACCCCGAACATTCAGTGGCGTCGGGGCCTCTCGCACCGCACCGTTTGGCTGCGCAAGAGGTCCGGCCTGGAAGGCGGCGGTCTCGAGACACGATTGCTTACACCCGACCTGAGCGACCGCATCGCGGATGAAACGAGCGTGCGGGCTCAGGAGGTCCTGGCCGCTTGGCAAGTTCGCTCACGACCGTTGATCAAATATGAAGGTGAACCGGCGCGGGCCGCGGAGTTGCTCGATCGCCGTTTGTCGCGTGCCGCAGCCTTTGATGCGCAGGCCGCAAGGATCGACCATGAGAGATTCGCCGCGGTCTACGGCGACATCCCGATTCTTCCCCCGGACCAATACCGCGCGCTCGTCCTGCTTGCCACCGGCGGATGCGCCTACAACCGTTGCACCTTCTGCGGCTTCTATCGCGACTCGGCCTTCCGGCGGCGTACGGTCGATGAATTCCGCACGCACGCGAGCGAGGCCGTCGCGTATCACGGCCAAGACGCCGCGGTTCGCCGCGGAATATTTCTCGGGCAAGCCAATGCGCTGACCGGACCTCGATCGTGGCGGAAAGAAATCCTGCGCGTGGCCAACGAAAAATGGAACTTGCTTGCCTCGCGCGACGATCTCGCGAAGCGGCGATGCGTTCGCGAGACCGAGATTTCGTCCTTCATCGACGCCTTCACGGGGCGGGGCATGGACGCCGACGAGTTCCGCGAACTGCGTTCGCTCAACCTGCGCCGGCTCTATCTCGGCGTCGAGACGGGCGATCCGCAACTGCTCGAATGGCTGCGGAAGCCGGCGACAATCGCGGCAATGATCGAGACGGTCCACGCGGCCAAGCAAGGCGGCGTGAGCATCGGCATCATCCTGCTGGTCGGCGCGGGCGGCGAAGCCCACTTTGAATCGCACGTTCGAGAAACAGCCGGACTGCTGCGGGCCATGCGACTCGGCAAGGGCGACTATGTCTACCTGTCTCCGATGACCGAGGCCGCCGGGGCCGAGTACTCGGCGCTCGCAGCGGAAGCCGGCATCGAACCTCTGTCGGCCGCCCGCATGGCGGAACAGACCTCGCGGCTGAAGGCCGTATTTCTCGACGTGCCGCGAAATCGCCGTCCGTACATCGCGCATTACGAAGTGGCTCAGTTCGTTTACTGATGCGAGCGATTCGCGGCCGCAGTGCCCGCACGGGTTGCCACGGACATTCGCAAGATTTATCGTGGCCCTGCCAGCCCTGTGCCTTCCCGTCCGTCTCAAGAAAAGGAAACGCCATGAAAAGCGGATTTAATCGTCGTCGGTTTCTGGGTGCCGCAGGGGGCGTCGCCGCCGCTCTTCTTACGACTCGCTTGCGGGCCAGCGCCAACAACCGCATGAACTGTGCCGTGCTGGGCGTGGGCGGCCGCGGCACCGGCCTGCTCTCACTCGCGCTGACAATCCCCGACGTTCGAGTTGCCGCAGTCTGCGACATCAAACCCGATCGTCTGGCCAACGGGCTGGACATGGTCACAAAAGCCGGACAGCCGCCGGCCGCCGGATTCGGCGACCGCGGACCGCTCGATTACCGGCGGATGCTTGAAAGCAAAGACATCGACGCGGTGATCATCGCGACTCCGATGCAGGATCATGCCCCCATGGCAATTGACTGCCTCAAGGCCGGCAAGGCCGTGCTCTCGGAAGTCGCCGCGGCCATGACCGTGGACGAGTGCTGGGCGCTTGTGCGCGCCGTCGAGGAATCGGGGCGGATGTACATGTTGTCGGAAAACGTCTGCTATTACCGCGACCTCATGGCCGTCGCCAACATGGTACGCCAGGGTCTGTTCGGGCAGACGACGTATGCCGAATGCGGCTATGTGCACGATTGCCGTTTCCTGAGTTTTGAGGCCGACGGCTCGCTGACATGGCGAGGCAAACTGGCAACCCAGTTCATCGGCAATTGGTATCCCACGCATGCCATCGGCCCGGTTGCCCAGTGGATGGGAATCAACAAGACCGATCGATTCGCCTCGCTCGTCGCGATGAACACTCCGCCCGTGGGACGCCAGCAATACGCAGCCAAAAAGTTCGGCCCGGAAAGCCCGCAGGCCAAAATGAAAGTCGTCAATGGCGACAGCACGACAACGCTGATTCAAACCGCGAACGGCGCAGTGATCGACCTGCGATTCGACACTTCGTCCAACCGTCCCCACCGCATGACCACCTACCACTCGCTCCAGGGTCAGACGGCTTCCTTCCAATCGCTGACCAATGATATCTGGATCGAGTCACGCAGTCCTTCCTACGAATGGGAAACGATGGAGAAGTACTTGAAGGAGTTCGATGATCCTCGCTGGAAGGAATTCGCCGAGACGGCGAGCAAGAGCGGCCATGGCGGCGCCGACTTCTTTGTGATGAAGGACTTCTTTGACGCACTAAAGGCCGGCACGCCATCGCCAATCGACGTTTATGATGCGGCCGCATGGAGTTGCCTGATGCCATTGTCAGGCCAGTCCATCCAGTCCGGCAGCGCTCGCGTCGAGATTCCCGATTTCACTCGCGGGAAAGTCAAATTGCCGGAAGCTAAGAACTCGTGAGAGTCGGAAGGGAAGCGGCCACGGATAAGCCACTGGCCATCCGGCAAAAGAAACGGAACGTTACCTCCGGGTGTGTCAAGCTCGCCGGCACACACTCGCCTTTGCGCAAAGCCTCGCCGCCTCGCAAAACAGACCCTGATTCCGCGAGCTTGACACCCTACATCTGCTGAAGATCTCCGCATGCATGTTCGACCCACCCGGCGATTCTGGAATATCGCTGCTCGTACGGCGCATATCATTGCGGCGGGCGGTTTGTTCGGCGGGCATGCATGCGGCGCAAGTCGAAGTGAACTGACTCCGTGGCTGCATGCTGTCATCGCGACCGGCCTTGTCCTTTCGGCGCTGGAAGTTTCTCCCATCGCGACATGGTGGTGTGAAATCCGCGGCGCGGCAGTTCTCGTCAAGGTCGCCCTTCTCGCGGCCATACCGTGGTTCTGGGCCGAGCGAGTCTGGATTCTTGCTCTGGCCATGATTATCGCCTCCGTGGGGGCCCATCTACCCCGCCGATGGCGTCATTTTTCGCTCTGGCACCGCCGGGAGTTGGTTTCCGACTCGAAAAACGAAACTCGACGAGACGCGAGCGAACGAACGCGCTGACGATTGGTCGCCAATCGGTCGCTTGTCGGGGCTATGCTCTGGACCGTCGCCACCGCTACGACTGGTAAGGGAACGTCCAAGTAAATTACCAAAACTTCCCGACTGGTAGCTTTTGACAGTTTTTGAGGCTAAGATTTCAAAAGACGTTGTTTGGGGGAAATGTGCGCCCCCATATGCGTCGTGTCGTTGAACGTAAGCGCGTGGATTGTGGTGCGCTGCCGTCCATCGTTTGACCATGCAACTTGTGCGGAGGAGTGTTCAATGAATCGAAAGCTGGCGTTGGGGGTCGTACTGTTCTTTTCCGTCGTTGGAATTTCGCTCGTGGCTGATCAGCCGCAGGCGATGGGTGGATGGTGGCATCGCGCTGCCAACTGTGGCGGATGTTGGGGTGGCGGCTACGTGGGCTACAATAGCTGCTACACGCCGTGCACTGGCTACGTCGGCTGCTACGGCGGCTGGGGTGGCTGCTACGGTTACGCCGGGTGCGGCGGATGCTACGGCTGGTCGGGCTGGGGCGGATGTGGTGGATGGTCGGCCTGCAACTCGTGCGCTCCGTGCGGTGGCGTCGTTGTCGGCACCGTTTCGGGCTGCTGCGGTGACGTTGTGACCGACGGCAAAGTCGTTCCGAATTCGACCCCGCAAGACGGCGAAGTGAAGGAGCAGCCGACGCCTGCGACTCCGGCCCCGAAGCCAGACGCAGCTCCGGCTACCGGCGCCAGCGCTTCCCTGAACCTGTCGGTTCCGAGCGACGCGAAGGTCGTGATCAATGATCACGTCACGAAGAGCACGGGCGAAGCCCGCCGCTACGTGTCGCGCGGCTTGGAGCCCAATATGGAATACCAGTTCACGATTCGCGCGGAAGTTACCCGCAATGGCGAAAAGGTCGAACGCACGAAGGTCGTGACCGTGCGTGCCAACGACAGCGTGGACGTGAATTTCGACTTCCAGGCCCCGCAGGTCGCCAGCGTGGTTCGCTAGGCCACTCGAGGCCGGCTCTCCAGGAACCAAAGTCCGTAGAGCCGGGAGTCAAGCATCACCGACTTCGGAAGACCGAAGATTTCACGGAGGCGACGGCATGCATTTGCCTGTCGCCTCCGTGTTTTTCGAACCGACGTTTTCCGACTGCAGCAGGCTCGGGCGAAGGACTCGGGAGGAGGACACTCGGCCTGCCACCCACATGGCCACCGACTACCAACTACCGACTGCCGACTACCGGCCAACGGCGGCGGAACGGATCAACTGCCCGCGACCGGCGGGTTGTCGCTCTCGCTGTCGATCACGGACCGGGAAACGGCGGCCAGCGACAGTTGTTTTTCCTGAGCCATGCGTTGCAGGCACTCGAATGCCGCACGGTCACCCAGTCCCAGCCGCTTGATGAGGATTCCTTTGGCAAGGCGGAGCGCCTCGCGATTGACGATGGCCTCAGCAGCATTCGCTCCCGGCTCACACAACGCCTGGAATTCCTCGAACCGCTGATCGACCCGGATGATGGCCAGTTCCAGTTCGCGCTGCTGGAACGGCTTGGCGAGATAGGCCAGGACCATTTCGCGAAGCGCATCGGCGAGTTGTCCGGGCGCGTGGTAGCCGGTCACGAGGATCACGCGGAGCGGCGATTCGCGGAACACCTCCAGGGCGGCCTGGATGCCATTCTTGCCGGGCATCTTCACGTCGGTGATCACGAGATCCGGGCGAGTTTCGCGGCATCGCTGCACCAGTTCTTCGCCGGTGGCGGCCCGGCCGACGACGGTATGTCCGATGTTGGCAATCAAGGATTGGCAGAAGGCCAGCAAATCGGGCTCGTCATCCGCCACAACGACTCGCAGAGGTCGGGTCATAATCAGGCACTTCCTTGCCGACAGCCGAAAACACACTGCCTGGGCAAGGGCGAACGGGCAGGAGTTTCTGATACGCAGCACGGCGAAACACTGGGGACCGACCCCAATATCTAATGGCGTGCCCCTGGTGGTCAAGGTCTGGCGGCCGTTCGCGGCGACGATCTTCGGGCAACCGTACCGCTCATTCGCGGGGAATACCGCGCAGCACGTCGGTGGGCGCGAAGTCGTCGGTCAGGATCGGCCCCTTGGTGTCGTATTTCCCTGCGGTTGCGCCTTCGCGAACGACGGACGGCAGGTCCACGCGAAACTGCTTCTCCTTCTGCAGTCGTTCCGCGTTGGCGAGAATCCGGGCCGCATCGGACTTGGGAACACAGTCGTCGCTGATCAGGATCAGATTGCCTTCGGTTCCGTAGGTCGTATGGTTACGGAACGTCGCGTCGTAGGTGCGCCGCTGGTACTCGTACGACGCAAACCCCGGGCGCAGATTGCTGACGACGATTCCCCCGGGCAGCAGCACCCCCTTCACCTGTTCGAGGAATTCCCTGGTAGTGAGCTGGTACGGAATGTAGCCGCCGCGGAACGCGTCCAGAAAGACGACATCGTATTTCTTCTTTTCCGCGAGAAACCGGCGGACCTGTACGCGCCCGTCCCGCTCGTAGACCTTCAGTCGATCGTCCTCCTTGAGCCCGAAGAACCGTTTGGCCGCCGCGACAACTTCCGGGTCCAGTTCCACGGCATCGACATGCGCGGCGGGAAAATAGTGGTGGATCGCCATCGGCAGCGTGCCCGCTCCCATTCCGACGAACAATACGGACGTGGGGTTCGGCTGGTGTGCAAAAGCCACGAGCATCGAGCGGTAGTAGAGCAACGGCAGCTTCGTGCGATCCTGGATATCAACGGCGGACTCGTCGAAGTCTTCTCCCGAGCGGCGAAACTGCAGGCGGCGGATCGTGCCGGTCTGCGTCACGCGGATGTAGTGGTACAGGCTCTCCTTCTCGAACAGCACCTTTTCGCCCGCGTCCGTCAGCGCCACCGGCACCGTGCCGAAATCCTGTCCCGTTGAGATCGGAACGAATGCAGGCGAGGCGAGCAGGACGCAGACGAGAATGACGCGGGGGATCATGACGCGTTTCCTTCGGGGCGGGGAGAGGTCAGCGACCACAGGACCAGAAGAGCGATCGCGGTGAGAATCAGCGTTGCGGAAGAATAAGCGAGGATATGGCGGATGCCGAAGCGGAGAATCAGGTCGAAGGACGTTACCAGGCAGCCCAGACAGCTTCCCACCGTGGAGATCGCGTACAGCGAACCGGCCTGCGAGCCCGCTTCCTCCACTCGCCGCGTCACAAGCCGGACGGCGTAGGGGGACACCATTCCGAGAAGCACACTGGGTGCGAGGAACTGGCAGGCCGCGGCCAGCAGCGAGCCCCAGCGCTCGTGCAGATCGATCGCGGCGATCCACTCATTGATCTGGGCATATCGCAACGACACGGGGATCAGCGTGATGCCGGCCAGCGCGATGACCGCGGCCATTGCGACCGCCGACGGATACCGCTTCGAGCACAACCCGCCGACGAAGTAGCCGACGCTCAGTGCCGCGAGAAACACGCTGATGATACTCCCCCAGACCCAGACGCCGCTTCCGAAATACGGGGCAAGCATCCGGCCGCCGACGATCTCCAGACCCATCAGGACCCAACCGCAAACGAATACGGTCACTGCCACGACAACGCCGCGCATCATTGCTGTTTCACCCGATCTGCGTGCGACCAACCACGGACTTTCCGGGCACCGCTGCCCCTGCGACGCTGATGAGTATAACCGTTTCGGCGGCCTGCGATGCGGCCGTGGCGACGTATCACTTCGGCAGATATGGGCGAACTCGTTCGACGAGCAGCCTGTAGCCGTCCGCGTTCAGGTGCAGTTTGTCTTCGACGAAGAGTTCCGGCCGCGGCTGCCCGTCGGGCCCCAGCGTCAGCGTGTCGCAGTCGATGTACGCGGTGTCCGGGGTCTGTTTCGCGAATTCACCGATCAGGGAATTCAGTTTCTTTTCCCGATCGACGTTCTTCCAGCGGGCGACCGTCGGCGCCACGCCGATGTAGACGATCGGGACATTGGGGAGTTTCCGGCGGACTTTCGCCACGAATTCCCGGAAATCCGCGAAGACCTGCTCCGGCGACTTGCCGCTGTTGATGTCGTTGCTGCCGGCCCGCAGGAAGATCATGCCGGGCTCGTACGGAAAGATCATGCGTTCGGCGTAATACGTCGAGTCGCAGATCTGATTTCCGCCGAAGCCGCGGTTGATGACCGAGTGGTTTGGGAAGTCCGCGGCAAGCGTCTTCCAGCGGACGATCGTGGAGGAACCGACGAAAAGCACCGCGCCCCTGGGAGGCGGATTCTTCCTGTCGGCTTTCTCAAAGGCCGCAACGTCCTTCTCCCACCGCGCGTAGTCGTGCTCGGCCGCCGCACAGCGGTTCCACGGCGCCAGCGCGATCAGGATCGTGCACGCAAGGACATCGGTTCGTCTCATCAATAGCCGCCTCACTTGCTCAGCGGGTGCGTTGCAGAATGCGTTCGATATCCTGCGGCGCGCAAGGCTTGACGATGTGCTCGTCAAATCCCGCGTCAAAGACCGCCTGGCGATCGGATGGAAGACCATAGCCGGTCAGGGCAATCAGACGAGGCTCGTGTTCGCGGTGCAGCGAACGGAAGCGGCGTGCGATCTCGTAGCCGTCGAGACCGGGCAATCCGATGTCGATTATGGCCACGTCGAAATCGTTGGTCTTCAGCGTTTCCAGACCTGCAATGCCGTCCTCCGCGACCCGCACATGGTGCCCGTCAAGTTGCAGCAGCGCCTGCAGCATCGTCCGACTGTCGGCATTGTCTTCGACGATCAGAATCCGCGCGTGGGACGCGTTGTGACTGTCGTCGCGGCGCAACGTCCGCGCGGCCGCTTCCGCAGTGAACTGCGGCAACCGGACGATGAACTCGCTGCCCTTGCCCTGCCCCTCACTGCGGGCGCTGACCGTCCCGCCGTGCAGTGCGACAAGCATGCGGACCAGCGTCAGGCCGACGCCCATGCCGCCGTCCTGACGGTCGCGGCTCCCGTCGACCTGCTCGAACAGATCGAATACGCTTTCCAGCTGATCGGGCGGAATACCGCGCCCGTTGTCCCAGACCCGCAGCACGAATTCGTCCTGCTCGAGATGGGCCGACACGCCGATTCGGCCGCCCGGCGGGGTGTACTTCGAGGCGTTGGTCAGCAGATTGACCTGGACCTGCTGTAAACGGGAAGGGTCGCCCTTGACCATCATGCGATCCTGGCCGAGGTGGACCTCGAGCGTCTGGCCCCGCTCCTCGCACTTGGGCCGGATCAGCTTGACGGCATTGCGGAGGATCTCGCACAGGTCGACGACTTCGCGGCGTATTTGGATCTTGCCCTGCATGGCGCGGGAAACGTCCAGCAGATCTTCAAGCAGAAAAGACATCTGCGAAGCCTGCCGCTCGATGACCGCGAGTGCTTCCCGGAAGGACCCGTGCTTGGCCGGTGCCCGCTTGACGATGTACGCAGCGTTCAGGATCGCCCCCAGCGGATTTCGGAGTTCGTGCGAGAGCATCGCCAGAAACGTCTCCCGCTGACTGGCCGCCTTGCGAGCATCGGCCTCGGCGCGCTTTTGGTTCGTAATGTCCCGCGCCATGTGGACGCAGCCCACGATCCGACCTTCGCCGTCGGTCAACGGCGAAACCGAAACCAGAAACGTCCCCCCCAATCGATCATCTTCGATTTCGCTCGTATGCTCCCTGCCGTCGCGCAGCATCGCCAGGTGGGGACAATAGCCGGGAGGCGAGTCCGTTCCGTGAATCACCTTGTAGCACAACTTGCCGGGAAGATCGTCCCGATCGCAGCCAAGTCGCTCGGCCATTGCGCGATTGACGCGCACGATCCGGTGTTCCAGATCCAGGATCGCCATCAGGTCCGGGATGGCGTCAAACGCTCGCTCGAGCTCTTCGCTCAATGAACCGGCAACGCTGCGGGCTCCGTCCATCAATCTTACTCCTGAGGCCGACGAGCTAGCGAATCCCGCGCTTGCTCTCGATGAGGAAGTCTGATTGTAGGAACAAATGCGGAGTGGTCAACAATGGGGGAGCACCGGGGAAAAATGTCGCAGCGTTGTCGCATCACATCCGCGCGCGCAATGCCACACGATGCGGAATCGGCCGTTGCTTTCGACCGGCATTCCGCGCCCGGCACCTCAGTTTTCGCGGCCGTGCTTCGAGAAGAAATCCCAGATGATCTCGTTGGCGGAGATATCCCGCGTGGACTTGCCGAGAAATGCAGGACCGCTGCGCCCGGGCCACGTGTGCCCGCCCCCTTCGACCTTGATGAAGACGACCATCGGCTTGCCGTCCGCAGTCCTGTACTCGATCCGTTCGGCCCGCGTGCCGTCGTCCTGAGTGTCGGGACAGGACTCCGTCACCGGCGCGCCGGTGCATCCGTCGACACGAGTCCAGAAACGAATCGTTTCGTCCACAGAGACGAAGTCAAACGAGTCCGAGGTTTCTTCCGGCGGGCCCGACAGGGGAACCACGCGATCCGCAGTCCCGTGCAGATGCAGTACCGGAACCGGCCTTGGCGGCGCAGGCAGACCGCGCGCCATCGTTCCGGCCACGGACGCCACTGCGGAAATACGGTCCGACAATTCGGCGGCCAACCGGTAGCACATCATACCGCCGTTGGACATCCCCGCTGCGAACACGCGGCGAGGGTTGATCGTCAGCGTCCCGGCCAGATCATCGATCAGCCGCGCCGTCATCGCCACGTCGTCGGGAAGGGACTCGACCAGCGAACCCTTCAGCGAGCCGGCATTGAACACGCGGAACACGCCGCTCCCCGTCCCCTCCGGGTAAGCCACAACAAAGCCGGCCCGATCGGCCGTCTCGCTCATCCCGCAAAGCTCCTTGATCGTGTCGTAATTGGTCCCGAATCCGTGGAACACGAGCACCAGCGGAAATCCTCCCGGCGGCGCGGCCTGCGGCGGCACATGAACCTGGTAGGGACGCTGGCCGCCGTTGACGTCAAGGACTCGCTTGTGATCGCCCGGCGGCAAGGGAGCAGCCGCGATCACGACACACGCCATCGCGCAAAAGAAACTCATAGTCGCCTCATCGGACACACATTCGCCGGCCGCGGATGCGCACGCGATTCACGAGGGCCACAGCTGTGATCCGCCATCGACGCGCAACACCTGCCCCGTAACGAAATCGCCGAGCGGGCCGGCGAAGAACTCGACGACACGGGCAACTTCGTCCACCATTGCGATCCGGTCCAGCGTGCCCTCTTCGGCTAATCGCTTCGGATCGACGTGCCGCGTTCCGAGAAAGCGGCCGGTCCGCGTATCGCCCGGGGCCAGGCTGTTCACGGTGATATTGTATTCGCGCAGCTGGGCAGCGAGGCACCGCGTGTAATGCACCACCGCGGCTTTTGAGGTGGCGTAGATCACGCTTGCTTCGATGCCCTTGAACGCCGCAATCGAACTGATCGTGACAATGCGACCCGAGCGCCGCTCCATCATCGCCCGAGCGACCTGCCGGCACACGAGAATTGTGCTGAGCAGGTTGCGGTCGAGCACCGCGCGGACATCGATCTCCTTGACAAAAACTCCGTCGTTTGGATCGGGCTTGCCGCCCGCGGCAGCGATGTCTCCGCCCGCATTGTGAACGAGAATGTCGATCGGGCCCAGTTCCGCGGCCACGGTGCCGGCCACTCGCTCGACATCCTCCGCGACGGTCAGGTCGCCCAGCACGCGCATGGTGCGCACGTTGTGAACTTCTGCGACTTCACGCGCCGTGTCCGTCAGCGTGGTACCCTCGCCGTATTCGGCGGGGCCGTGCTCGCGCATCCCGTGTATGCCGACCGCGCAGCCGCAGGCGGCCAGTCGTTCCGCAAATGCGCGGCCGAGTCCGCGGCCGGCACCGGTGACCAATGCCACTTTACCGGAGAGCATTCGATCCATGGCCCAACCTCGCAGCGCTGTGGGTTGAATATTGTCGGTCGAAATTCGGGTTCCGAACAGCAGCCGCGGGTGGTGCGTCCACCCGCGGGCTCTCGATGGCAAAGGGAAATGAACCGACCTCACGCCGGCGCCGGGCCGAAACCGTCTCGACCGGCGCGCGATGACGTGCTTCATTTCTCCAGCAGGATTCGATCCAGTCCGAACATGTAACTCTTGACGGCCTTGTCGTTGGCTCCAACGATCTCGACCGTCAGGCGATGCTCCCCCGCGCCGAGCTGATGCCGCCCGAAGTTCACCGGATCGGTGCGGAACACCTGGGGATTGAACAGATCGATCCGTTCGCCGAGCTTCTTGCCGTCCAGCCAGAGCTGAACGATGCCGTAATCGACGGCCTTGGTGAAGACGCCCCGCACGTTGTATTCGCCCGCTTCGGAGACCTTCAGCACGATATCGAGCTTGTCGCCCGGCTTGGCGTCTGTCCACCACAACTGGTCGTCGTTGTGCCACGGTCCTTTGTAGCCGGTCATGGCCTGCGTCTGGATGACTCCCGGCGGAGTGCCGGCGATCTTGTACCCGCCTGCCTCGAGCGGCGGCGTGTCGTAGTAGTCATGACGCTGATCAACAGGGACTGCGCCGTACGGGTCCGTGCCGCCGGGCGCGAGGTACCAGGCAACGGTGGCTGCGTATATCGTGCCCATTTCCTCGGTTCGATAGTACTTTTCGATGCAGCCCTCGAACGAATCCTGGAACGGAATATTGTCGAGCACGTGCCATCGCAGCACGGATTGATGCCCCCGATTGCCCGAAGTCATCGTCTGAGCGTGATATGCCTGCTGGAACAGCCCCGGATTGCACCAGGCGTACCCGAAGTAATCTTCGCTTCCCGTTCCGATCGTCGACGGAAATTTCTCGCCGTCCACGAAGAACTTCTCGTCGCCCTCGCCCCACCAGCCGCCGCGCGGATTCCACACGTGCAGCATCACGCCGCAGAAGCGGCCGCGTCCCTTGGTCTGCAACAGGACCCAGTCGGGCCAGCGGTCTTTCGGAAGCGTCTGGGCGTCGCGGTGCCACTTGCAGTGAAAATACCCCAACTGCTCGAACGGACGCTCCAGCGGAGCGTGGGTCAATTCAAACCGTCCCGAGTGGGCGACCGTATCCTCGTTGATCAATTCAATGTGCGCCCGCTTCTTGAACGGCATGTACCAGAATGCGTAGCCGCCCTCTTCGGTAATGCCGGTCATCAGGCTTCGGTACTTATTCAGGCCGGGAGCCGTCCCCATGAAGTCGCCTACGGGACACCAGACGGCCGGTTCCTTTTCGTCATCCCACGTGATCTTCAGCACGAGCTTTCGCACCGCGGCCATCTCCCGGGAGCGGTCGCCGAATGAAGCAACTCCCCGCAGCGAGACGATCGCCCGCGGACCCTCGAGCGTCATGCTTGCCGACGCCCCCGGCTGAACGGTGATCTCCTCGGCAATGGTCTCGCTGCCGGGAACCACTCGAGGAGGGCGAGTACCCATTCCGCTGGCGAAGTACTCGTTGATCTTGCCGATCTGCTCGGCGTGCGACGCGACAAGCGGCTGGCAGAACGTGGGGACTTTCGTACCCGCGGCGAACGTGGAATAGACGAAGTGATAGTAGTTTCCCCACTTCGGGTCGCCCACGACCTTGCAGGATTTCTGGTAAGGGATCGGCAGGTACAGGTTCTGGCCGCTGCAGCCCGCCCGGTTCAAGTCGTACGAGAGAGCCGGGTAATTGAAGGGAGGTTTGTCGCCGCTGAAATAGTCGCGGAACGGCATGTCGATCGCGGGCTGTTCCTGGCCGTCGAGATAGATCTTGACATGCCCTGCGAGCGCCTGGGCCGACCAGATGCGCCAGATGCAGCCGGGGCCCTCCATTTCGGCCATGACGATTCCATCGCCTTCCTTGCGGATGAACCCCGGACCGTCATTATTGGCATCCCAGTTCACATACTTCTTCGAGTCCGCGTCATAGCGGCTGGCGCGGTCCCAGCTGGACCACTGCCGACAGGTCTCGCCCGCCGCCGGCAGCACGGCGAGTTGAGTGACGTCGGTCATTCGCTGCAGCAGATCCGCATACGAGTAAGTCTGCTCGCCGCGGATCGTACCGCAGCAAAGCACGACCGCGACCACCAGGAACCAATGCAGCATATGCGGCCGCATCCGCAGGCATTGTCTCATCATGTTGCTCCCGTCATGGACAAATGGCTGTTCGAAACCGCCGAGGGTCTTTTGTGGCAGCGAGTCCCCTCTCACGGATGCCGGCAGGGGATTCGCCTGACTCTGAAACGTGGCGCCATTGTAGCGTGGGCCGGTGCTGCGTTCATCGCAGCGGCCGGCGCGCAGAAAAAAACCTCCCGCGCGTGCGTGCCGCAGGAGGTTGGTTCTTTAAGTTGGAGTCGGACGAAACCTGCTGGTGTCAGCTCTTCTTGACGCCGGCCAGTTTCGCCAGTTCGCCGGCGCGAGCCGTCGACTCCCAGGTGAATTCGGGTTCGCTGCGGCCGAAGTGCCCGCCGGCGGCCGTCATCCGATAGATGGGCCGACGGAGTTCCAGGTACTTGATGATGCCGCCCGGCGTCAGCGGAAAGAACTGCCGGATCAACTCGCAGATTCGGTCGTCCGGAATGTGGCCCGTGCCCTGCGTGTCCACGTGCACGCTCACCGGCTCAGTCACGCCGATCGCGTACGCGATCTGGACTTCGCAGCTGTCAGCCAGACCGGCGGCCACGACGTTCTTGGCGACGTGACGAGCCATGTACGCAGCGCTGCGATCCACTTTGGTCGGATCCTTGCCGCTGAAAGCGCCACCGCCGTGTCGGCTCCAGCCGCCGTACGTATCGACGATGATCTTGCGCCCGGTCAACCCGCAGTCGCCGTGCGGTCCGCCGCGCACAAAGCGCCCGGTCGGATTGATGTGGTACTTGATGTCGCCGCGGTCGAGTTCGGCAGGCAGACACGGCTTGATGATCTTGTTGATCACGTAATCGCTGATCTGTTCGCGAGTGACGTCCGGCGCGTGCTGAGTCGACACAACGACCGTGTCGATCCGCACGGCCTTGCTGCCGTCGTATTCGATCGTCACCTGGCTCTTGCTGTCCGGCCGGAGCCACGAGACTTCGCCATTCTTGCGGGCTTCCGTGAGCCGGTTGAGCACGCGATGAGCCAGGGCAATCGGCAGCGGCATCAGTTCCGGGGTGTCCTTGCAGGCGAAACCGAACATCAGCCCCTGGTCGCCGGCGCCGATCTCCTTGCCGGCATCCGAGTTCTCGTCGACGCCCTGGGCAATGTCCGAACTCTGCTTGTCCAGCGATACCATGACCGCACACGTGTCGGCGCAAATCCCGTGCTCGTCGTCGGTGTAGCCGACTTCGCGAATGACATTGCGAACGATCGCCGGATAATCGACAACCGCTTTCGTGGTGATTTCGCCGGCGATGATTGCCAAACCCGTGGTGACGAGCGTTTCGCAGGCAACGCGGCTCATCGGATCTTGAGCGATCAGTGCATCGAGAATCCCATCGGAGATCTGGTCGGCCAGCTTGTCCGGATGTCCCATGCTTACTGATTCGCTGGTGAACAGGTACCTGCCAGTTGCCACTTGTCGTTGCTCCTCATTAGATCGGGGAAAAGTACGCCCAGGGGGCGCCGCTGCGATTCGAGACGGACTTCGTACCCGCGGGATCCACACAGGCGCCCGCAATTCGCCGGCCGGCCTGCAAGAACACAGACGAGCCCGAGCGACGCGTGAGGTTGCGAATACAATCCGAGTATTATAGACGGGTTGGCCTGTTCAGCAACTCGCCCATCCGGCGGGCGGCCGGAGGCGGGAGACTCACTCCCCGGGCAATTTGTGGCCGAGTTCCTGGCGTTTGGTGGCCAGATAGTGGACGTTGTGCTCGTTGACCGGCGGCAGAATCGGCACCTGATCCACCACTTCCAGATCGAACCCGCCGTAGATAAAGGCGTCGGTCTTCTTGGGGTTATTGGTCAGCAGCCGGACCTTTCGCAGCCCCAGGTCCTTGAGGATCTGGATGCCGATTCCGTAGTCCCGACTGTCGGCCTTGTAGCCGAGCGCCATGTTCGCCTCGATTGTGTCCAGCCCGAGATCCTGCAGCGCATAAGCCTTGATTTTCTCGGCCAGACCGATGCCGCGGCCTTCCTGGGGCAGATAGACTACCGCCCCGTTCCCCTCGCTGCTGATCATCTGCAGCGCCATGTGCAGCTGGTCGCCGCAGTCACATCGCAGAGACGAGATCAGGTCGCCCGTGAAGCAACTGGAGTGCAGCCGAACGAGCGGCTCACGGACCTGGGCCGGATCGCCGATGACGATGGCCAGCGGCTGGTCGTTCTCGTACTCGACCTTGTACACGATGAACAGGACCTGGCCGTAACGGGTGGCAAGCCGCGCTTCGGCCTGCCGCGAGATGAGCTTCTCGCTCACGCGGCGATACCCGATCAACTGCTCGATCGAGATCATCTTGAGCTGGTGGCGTTCGGCGATTTCCGAAAGCTCGTCGCGACTGGCGCGGTCGCCGTTTTCGTTCAGAATTTCCGACAGAACGCCCGCCGGCGCCAGTCCGGCCATGCGGGCCAGATCCACGGTGGCCTCGGTATGCCCGGCCCTCCGCAGCACCCCCCCCTCCTTGGCCAACAGCGGATACACGTGTCCCGGCCGGACGAAGTCCTTGGTGGTGCTCGTCGGATCGACAGCCGATCGGATTGTCTTGGCCCGCTCTGCCGCCGTGATGCCGGTCTTCGCGGTCCAGTGATCCACGGGCGTAAGAAAAGCCGTCTCCAGGGGCGTCGTATTGACGTCCACCACCGGCGTTAACTCCAGCCGCCTGGCCACTTCCGGCAGGATCGGCATGCAGAGCTGCCCGCGGCCGCTCATGATGAAATTGATGTTTTCGGTCGTGGCCTTTTCCGCCGCGCAGATGTAGTCCCCCTCGTTCTCACGATCTTCGGCATCCACGACGATCACAACCTCGCCACGAGCGATGGCATCGACGGCGTCAGGAACGCTGGAATACTCACGAGACATGGGGGAACATGACCTTTCCCGAATCAGGGTGTCGAACTGGCTGCCCAGGAGACTTCCGTCCGCCCGATGCAGGTCGCAATCGATACGGTAACTCGCAGGACCTCTCCGGTGCAACCCAACGATGTTATTATAGGGCTCGGTCGGCCGACTGCCCAAGGAGCCCTTTCCGACCAAACCGTGGAACACCAACATGCTCGAACGCGAGGAATACGTAGAGCAGGCTTATCTCTTCCGCGTACTCGTGGAGCGACTGCCCCAGGATATGCCGCTCCAGGAACTGTTCCGGCAAGTCCGCGAAGAACTCCTGGCCTCCTCCAAGCTGCCGATGGCCGTGGATTTCCTGCGGGCGGAACTCGAACATTCGGGCGAGTTCGGCTCGGCCATGGCAAAGCTGTCGCACTATTTCGCTCCGTTCCAGACGTATGTGGTTCAGGAAGCCGAAGACGACCGTGGCCGGTTCGACCTGCTCACGGCGCTGGAAATCCTCAGGGCCGAGGCACTGTACCGTGCCTCGAATGCATCCCGGCAGGGGATCTTTTTGTTTCAATTCGAGACCCTCTGCCGAAACCGGCTGAAATACGACCGGGGGTTGAAGGCCATCGCGGACGACCCGTTGTACGACGCCGATTGGCGGGAATGGATCCTGACCGTGCGCCGCGAGGTCGGCATCATCGACATCGCCGACCTGCTGTACGTCCGGAGCGAACATTTTCAACAACGCCGCCGAATCCAGGCCGGCGGGGACCTGCCGCCGCAGAAGCCCGTGCTTTTCGGCGAAAAAGAAGGCAAAATCGCCCTGGCCAACCGCGGCAAGGATCCGCTGTTTCTCTTCGCCGCACTGCAGCGTCATCTCGGTTACCCGATCGTGCCGCGACTGAAACCGGCCGATCAGACCCCCCAACTCATACCGCAACTCATGCGACGGGTCGAACGCCTTGAATCGCGGCTGAAGATGATCGAGGAAGAGCAGCGCGACGGCCTCGACATTACGAAGTTCTACGGACCGCAGTCGCCGTCGCTCGGCGGTCCGCCGTCAGCTTCTTGAGAAGTGCCGCCCGAATCCGGTGCCCGCGATCCATGAAAAACCACGCCGAAGCTGCCCCTTCTTCCGCATCCCCGGCGCCCGTCGCCGCCCGCGTGCGCCCGCTCCATTTGCTTGTCGTGCTCGCGCTGGCCGCGGTCCTGCGACTGGCTGTAACGTGGGCGCTGGCCGGCGACCTGCTGCGCGATGTCGACGGCTATCGCGCCCTGGCTATCCATCTGCGAAATGACGGCGTGCTCGGCTGGGGAGATTCCACGGCAACCGGAAACGTGCGGCCAACCGCGTTCCGCCCTCCACTGTATCCGCTCGTCCTCTCGACACTCGTTTCAGGCGATGAACTCCGCCCCGCAGCCGTCGCGGCGCTCCACTTGGCAATGGGACTCGGCACAGTTGCCCTCACACTGGCTGTCGCCCGACGATCCGGACTCGGACGCTGGGCCATCGCCGCCGCGATGATCGTAGCCGCTGATCCACTTCTGCTGCATCAGACCCCGCAGGTCATGACCGAGACTCTTGCGGCGATGCTGGCCGCTGCCGCACTGCTGGCGTGGACTTACTGCACACCGACGGCCCGCCTGCGATGGTTCGCCTGTGCCGGCGGTATTACAGCTCTGGCCGCCCTCTGCCGCCCCACTTTTCTTCCCTGGGCCGGATTGTGCGGATTGGTGCTGCTGTGGTTTCCGATCGCGCCGGGCAAGCGAATTCGCCGGGCAGTTGTTTTCTCGGCCGCCGTGGTGCTGGTGCTCCTGCCATGGGCCGTGAGGAACCTCGCTCAGTTCGGTCATCTCAAACTCACGACCACGCACGGGGGATACACGCTGCTGCTGGCCAACAACCCGAGCTTCTATCAATACCTCGAATCCGGGCCCTGGGGCAGCGTCTGGGCATCCACGGAACTCGACGAAGCCTGGCAGCGGCGCAGTCTTGCCCCGGAACCGCAAGATCCACGCTGGTCGAAGTTGTCCCTGGCGCGTGTTCCCTTGCCGCCGCCATCGCCCATGGATGAAGCGCGCGACCACGAGTTCCAAGACGACCGATTGGCGTATTCTCTGGCAAAGCGATTCATTCGTGAGCGGCCGGGCACGTTTGCCTATTCATGCCTTGTGCGGGTTGGCCGCCTTTGGTCGATCCTGCCCCATGCAACCGAGGCCTCCGAGTCGCTGCCGAAGCAGACAATCCGCTATGCGATCGCGATCTGGTACGCATGCATCTTCACGCTAGCAGCGATCGGCCTTTGTTGTCGGAGGCAAGAACTGCTAGCTGGGCCCTGGATTTGGGGCATAATGCTCTGCGTCGCGTTCACCATCGTCCACTCGTTCTACTGGACGGATCTCCGCATGAGGGCACCTCTTACGCCGTTTCTTGGCCTTCTGGCAGCGGCTGGTGCGGCAGTTCTGGCGGCTCGGCGGCCACGGCCCTAAACGTCTGTCGTTCAAGTTTTTAAGTTCGCTGTGCAGCTCGCCAACTTGCCTTGCTACGCCATCAAGGCAGTCCTATAATCCGCGGCCCAAATTCCAGGGCGCTTTTACGCGCATTATTTCTTCGAACATTTATTCAAGTATTTCGTTTCCACTTGTTGCCAGAGGTCAGCTCACGGATGAACTAAACCGCTGACAGTCGACAGTGGATTCCCAGGCAAGGATGCCGCAAAGCTGAGACCCGAAGGCGTAGCATTTGACCGACCGCACCGGCCCGGGCTGCCCCAGCTCAGGCTGACACTGCGCACGTTGACGCTGCGCGGCGCAGCGCGGATGCATGCCGTGCATCGGCCGCTCGCGCTGGCGCTGTGGCTTGCGCTGATGCTGTGCGTTTCGCACGCCTTTGCGGAAGTTGATCCTCCGATGGCCGATCCGGCGGAACCGATCACGGTGACGGCCGAGCAATCGCAGCGCTGGCAGGAGGGCGAGTACGTTGTCTGGATGTTGCACGGTCGCTGCCAGTTGCAGCAGGGACAGGTGATCGCGCGCAGCGCGGATGCCGTGCTCTGGGTCGAGCCGGGCGATCCGCTGCACGACGAGCCGAGCAAGATCATCGCGTATCTCGAGAACGATGTTTCGATCGATTACGCGCGCAATGCGAAGCCTCATCGAGAAACGGGCAAGCGTGCCCAGACGATTCAGGCGCGGAGCTGGCTCGGGCGTTTTCACACGACCTCGGGCATCGACCTGCGCGCGCCGATGACGGGGGCTCAACCGCCCTCTCGTCCGCAGATGGTCGAGCGGAGCATGGAGGCGCTGAACTGGTCCCGCCGGAACGGAGTGGAGCAGGCCCAGTATCTGGCTCCCGCGCCGGGAGCGGCGCCGGGGGCAGCGCAGGCTCAGCCGATGGCGCGCAACGTCAGCGTTCGTTCGCGGAGCAGCGTGCCGATGCAGGCCGAGTCGCTTCCCAGCAACGATCCGCAGGAGACGATCGTCACGATCAGCTCGGGAGTGCAGGTGATCATCAGCGGGATCGAAAACGTTCCCGGCGTGCAGACGGGGGTCGCCATCATCGAAGCCGACCGCGTGGTGATCTGGACGACGGCCCTGGCCGGCCTGAATCTCTCGGGACAATCGATCGAGCAGTCGGGAGGCCGGTGGGAATTTTATCTGGAAGGGAACATCATCTTCCGCGAAGGCGACCGCGTCATCTATGCGGACCGCATGTATTACAACGTGAACATGAGTCGCGGAACGATTCTCAACGCCGAAATGCTGACGCCTGTCCCTCAGTACGACGGCCTGGTGCGGTTGAAGGCGGATGTGCTCCAGCAGGTGAACCAGCAGCAGTTCCAGGCCTTCGGCGGCGCGCTGACCTCCAGCCGCATGGGCGTGCCGAGCTATTGGTTCCAGGCGGAAAACGTGAGTTTCCAGGACGAGCAGCGTCCCCGCATCGATCCGGTCACCGGGCAGCCCGCCATCGACCCGGTCACGGGCGAAGCGGCCGTCGCGCACCAGTTGAACGCCCGGAGCATGAACAACTTCCTTTACCTGGGAGGTGTTCCGCTGCTGTACTGGCCGGTGATGTCCACCGACCTGCAAAAACCGAATTTCTACATCGACGAAGTCCGCTTCGGCAGCGATAGGGTCTTCGGCACGCAGGCGATGATCGACTGGGATCTTTTCCAGATGCTCGGCATTCGCGAGCCGCCCGCGGGAACGCAGTGGGATTTGAGCACGGACTACCTGAGCCGGCGCGGTTTCGGACTGGGCACTTCGGTCAACTACAACCGCGAGGGCTTTCTGGGCATTCCCGGACCGGCGATTGGCAAGTGGGAACTGTGGGGCCTCAAAGACCGCGGCATGGACGATCTCGGCAAGGACCGGCTGTCCGTGTCGCCCGAGACGGATTGGCGAGGACGCGCTCTGGCCCAGCACCGCCAGCAACTGGGAAACGGCTTCCAGGTCACGGCGGAGTTGGGACTGATCAGCGACAGGAACTTCCTCGAACAGTACTTCGAGTACGAATGGGACGAACTGAAGGACCAGACCACCGGCATCGAACTCAAGCGTTACGTAGACAATCGCAGCTGGGACATCATCGGCGACCTGCGCGTCAACGATTTCTTCACGCAGACGGACTGGATTCGCGGCGACTATTTCATGCTCGGCCAATCGCTGATCGGCGATAAACTCACGTGGTATTCGCACTCGCAGGCCGCCTATGCTCATCTGCAAATCGCCACGCCGCCGAGCCCGCTGCAGGAGAGTCAGGGAGACGTTTTCAATCTGCTCCCATGGGAAGTGGAAAGCGAAGGTCTCCGGGCGGTGAGCCGCCAGGAACTCGATCTTCCGTTTCAACTGGGTGCTTTGAAGGTCGTCCCGTATGCGCTGGGCGAAGTCGGCACCTGGGGCGAGAACATCTACGGAGACAGCGTGACGCGGCTTTACGGCCAGGCCGGCGTGCGGGCGTCGCTGCCTTTCTGGCGGGTCGATCCGGGCGTGCAGAGCATGATGTTCAATCTCAACGGCCTGTCGCACAAAGTCAGTTTCGACGTCGATTTCTTCTATGCCGACGCGAACCAGGACCTCCAGCAGTTTCCTCTGTACGATCCGGTGGATGACGACTCGACGGAGCATTTCCGCAATCGATTCCTCCAGCGGACGTTCATCGGAGCGTCCGAGATTCCCGAACCGTTCCAGGAACGGTACTACGCGATGAGGTCCGGCATGCAGCGCTGGGTGACATCGCCCACGGCCGAAGTCGCGGACGACCTGATGCTGGCGCAGCTGGGAATCCGGCAGCGATGGCAGACCAAGCGGGGAGCTCCGGGCCAGGAACGCATCGTCGACTGGATCACGCTGGACGTGGAAGGCACGGTGTTCCCGGAAGCTCAGCGGGACGACTACGGCAGTTCGTTCGGCATGCTGGACTATGATTTCGCCTGGCACATCGGCGACCGGTTCACGCTGCTCTCCGACGGCTATCTGGATTTCTTCCAGTACGAGCAGTTGGCGCCCGGCGGATCGACCGGTGAATGGAACGGTCTGCAGACGGTCATGGTCGGAGCCCAGATCACTCGGCCCGAAGTCGGCAATCTGTTCCTCGGTTACCGTTGGGTCGATGGCCCGATCACCAGCCAATTGATCCAGAGTTCGCTCGCCTACCGCATGACGGAGAAGTGGATTCTGACCGCGGGGGCCACGGTTGATACAACCAACACCGGCAACATCGGACAGAGTCTCGACGTTACCCGGATCGGCGAGTCCCTGCTGGTTCGTCTCGGCTTCAACGTGGATACCAGCCGCGAGAACATCGGCATGAACATATCGATCGAGCCGCGGTTCCTGCCGCGTAACCGTCTGGGCCGCGTCGGCGGCGTGCAGATACCGCCGGCGGGCGCATACGGATTGGAGTGATTCAACGATGTCCGATTCACTGTTTCCGCCCGAGCGGGGGTGGTTCCACAAGTTCCGGGACGCGTTCCGCGGCCTGCAGGCGGGTTCCCGCCGGCAGAACAGTTTCGCGGTGCACGTTCCCGCGGCCATCGCCGTCATCGCGGTGGCCGCCTGGGTCGGCGTCACGCGCGTCGAGTGGTGTCTGCTGGTGGCCTGCATCTTTCTCGTGCTGACCGCCGAACTGTTCAACAGCTCGCTGGAAACGCTCGCCAAGGCAATCGACAGGCACTACAATCCGTACCTGGCCGACGGCCTGAATATCGCCAGCGCAGCGGTCCTGCTCAGTTCGCTGGGAGCGGTGGTTGTGGGCCTCCTGGTGCTTGGCCCGCGGTTGTACGTTCTGTTCTGGGGTTGAAGCGGGCTCACCGCTCTCGGACTGGTGTACCGCAGGTGTCGGGCGAGATGGCTGTCCGCGCGGTGTTCGACATGTTGCCTGCGTTGTCCCCTTCCGGTGTTCCCGCCGCCATGACCACTCCCGAAAACGTCGATCGGCTCGAAGACCAGCTCAGCGAACCCACCGAGGGCGTCCTTCAGGCGATGCGGCGGCTTTCAGGCGACCTCATCGTGCTGGGCGTCGGCGGTAAGATGGGCCCCACGCTCGCGCGAATGGCGGCGCGGGCTTCCGCGGCGGCCGGCGTCCAGCGGCGCGTGATCGGCGTTTCGCGTTTCTCTTCCCGCAATCTGCGCGAGAGGCTCGAGCGATGGGGAGTCGAAACGGTATCGTGCGACCTGCTGCAGGCTGAACAGGTGAGTGCGTTGCCCGACGCCGCCCTGGTGATGGTGATGACCGGCATGAAGTTCGGAACAGGCACGAACCCGGCGCTCTCGTGGGCGATGAACTGCTACGTTCCCGCGCTGGTTTCGGCGCGATACCGAGGCAGCCGCATCGCGGCGTTTTCATCCGGCAACGTCTACGGTCTGGTGTCGCCGTCCGGGGGCGGTTCCGTGGAATCCGATTCGCCGCGCCCCGTCGGCGAGTATGCGATGACCGTGCTGGGACGGGAGCGGATGTACGAGTACTTCGCGCGGGAATGGAAGATACCGCTGGCGCTGCTGCGACTGAACTACGCGACGGAACTGCGTTACGGCGTGCTCGTGGATCTTGCGCAGAAGGTCCTGCGCAACGAACCGATCGACGTGTCGATGGGGCACGTCAACGTGATCTGGCAGCGAGACGCCAACGCGATGGCCCTGCAGGCTCTCGAGCGAGTTGCCATGCCGCCGCGAATACTGAACATCGCCGGCCCCGAGATCCTCAGCGTGCGCGACGTTGTCCTGGAATTCGGGCGGCTGATGAATCGCAAAGTCCAGTTCGCGGGAACGGAGAGCCGCGACGCACTGCTCAACAACGCGGCGCTGAGCCACGAGTGGTTTGGACGTCCGCTGATGTCGATCGAGCGGATTCTGCAGTGGACGGCGGATTGGGTCATGAAGGGGGGCGAAAGCCTGGGCAAGCCGACCCATTTCGAAAGCCGGGACGGCGCGTTCTGAGCGAGACGCACGCGCGGGACAAATTCCCCGCAGCTTCAGCGCCGGCAGGCTGGACGCGTCTCCGCGTCCCGAAGATATTTGAAGGTGGAGCGGTCCGGCAGCGCTGCCGGCCGACTTGTCCGTCCTTTCCGCGCATCCAAGGCCATCCGGGGCTCGGTCGTGGTTGATCTTCATCGCGGCGTCTGCCTGATCTCGCTCATTGCGTGGCTGTGGCTGCAGCCTGCCGCAGTTCGGGTCGGCGCCCGCGCGGCGGAGCCTCGTCAGTACTCCGAGGCCCCACAGGCCACCGGGTCTCAGCAACCCGGCGATGCGCGTATCCGCGGCGCGATCGGCAGACTTGGCTCGAAGACGTTCGCCGAACGGCAGGAAGCGATGCGTTTTCTCTGGTCGCTCGGCCGCGAGGCGGAGCCCGCGCTGCGCCAGGCCGCCGGCAGTGATGACCCCGAGGTCCGATTGAGGGCCCACACCGTCCTCGACCGTTTTCGCCTGGGCGTTTTCGCCGACACGCCGCGGCAGACCGTTGCGCTCATCCACCGGTTCCGCGATGGCGACGCGACGGCGCGGCGCGACGTCATGCGGACACTCGTCGAACGAAAAGACCTGAAGACGATCCTGGCGCTGGCTGCCTCGGAAGCGAACGACGACCTGCGGAGCGAATGGAATGCGCAGGTCGACGAAACGATCATGAACACCGTCCCCGCGCTGCTGGTTGACCATCGGTCCGACGAAGCCGAACGGTTGCTCGTCATGGCAGCGACTTCGGACGAAGGAATGCGCCACCACGTGGCCTGGTGTCTGTTGTCGGGCCGTCTCGACGACGAAATCCGCAATCGGTCTCGAAAAGCAAACCTCGAAGCCGCGGACTGCAAATGGCTGGCTTATGCGTATCGGGCCCGCGGAGATCTCGACAAGGCCGGCGAATACGCCAAGTCCCTTCCGCCCGAATTCCAGGCGGACATTCACAGCGAGCGGCGGGACTGGCCCGCGCTGGCGACGCTGCAGGAGGACTTGATCCGGCAGCGGAATGGAGGTCTTGATATCGAGGCTCTGGGCTATGCGGCCGCCTATCATCGGCTCGCCGGAGACGAACGGGCATTCGCGGAAAAAGTGCGGACCATCAAGTCGCTCGCGCTGCGTAACAGCGGCCAGGCATGGTACGGCGCGGAGGCGCTGCTGGTCAACGGCGAGGTCGACGACGCGCTGCGGTTGATGCGGCAGAACAGTCCCGCGGCCGCGTTTGAGCTGCTGTGCTTCCAGCAGAACTATCGCGAGGCATTCTCGCTGGCCGGCATTTCCTATCCCGACGGATTGACGCTCGATTGGTTTCGCGGCGTCGCCGGAAAAGTCGCGGATCCCAAGCCCGGCTACGACATCGAAGAACGTTTTCGAATGGCAATCTGCGCGGCTCGCACGCTGAAATCGCTCGGCAGACCCGACGATGCAATGCAGGGCCTGCGACTGCTGGCCGAGGGTGCGAGGAACGACCGCGACGGCAGGCATCTCCGGCAGATCTGCGACGCCGAGGTCAAACTCAAGTCGTGGGACGCCGCGCTGCAGCACGCGGCCGAGGCTCTTGGCAAGGACCCGCAGCCCCAGGCATTGAATCTGCTGTTCCCCGACGACATTCTGCTGGCCTGCCTCTGGTGGCAATACCTGCCCATGGTCAAGCGGGGTGAATCCGTCGAACAACGTCTGCGGTTTCTTTGGGAAATCCTGAACCCCGCCCCCGGAAATCTCGACGATCGCGTGATCGGCGAGTTCATCGACACGGCGCGGCAACAATTCTCCACGTTAAAAGAGTCGAGTCAGCAGGAATGGCTCGAAGTGTTCGCGCGAACCTGGCTCAAGCGGGGAAATCGACGCGAAGCCCGACGCCTGTACGAGCAGGCCGCGGAATTTTCGTGGGAGAGTGCCCTCAAAGCCGGCGACTTGTGGGCTGCGGACGGCCAGTGGGACCGCGCGGCGCAGTGGTACGCCCGTGCACGGCAGATGGACCAGCGAAAGCCGCTGGCCGCATATCTCGAGGGACAGGCCCTGATTCGATCGGGCCGGATCGCAGAGGGCAATTCGTTGGTCGCGACGGCGAAGTTGCTGCCCCTGGCGAGCTCGTCACGACACGATCTCGCCCTGGGCATGGAAGAACGCGGTTATGCGGATGATGCCCTGCCTCAGTTTCAACTGATTCTGCGAACCGGCGGCTTTCGCCAGTGGCGCGGATACGACGCGGCCAAACGGCTGGGCAACGCCACCAGCGGCAGTGATCCGTTGTCCGCCTCCGCGCTTTGGGAGTCGATGCTGCTCAGCTGCTTGAGCACGCGGATGGCATTCATGGAGATCGAGGGATACATCCAGATCCCGCTCGTGATACACAAGACACGCGCGGCCGGGCTTCTGCATGCCGGACGCGTACCGGAGGCGTTGGCCGAGATCGAACTGTGCCGGCGTTATTCGTTATCCGATCCCAGCCTGGTCGAAGAGCTTGTGCCGGCGCTCGAGCAGGCCGGACATTCACGCGAGGCGACGGAGTTGTTCGAAGCCGTCTCGAACTGCCTGCGGGACATCTGCGAGGATTTCCCGAGCAGCGGAGTCCATTGCAACAACCTGGCCTGGATGTCGGCGCGTTGCGGCCGGGATCTGGACAGCGCGCTGAAGTACGCGAAGCGAGCTGTCGAGTTGGCTCCCGGCAACGCCTCCTACCGCGATACGCTGGCGGAAGTCCAATTCCGACTCGGCAACGCGGAAGAAGCGGCGAGACTTGAAGAAGAATGCCTTCGACTGGATCCCGGCAACCGCCATTTCCTGGACCAGCGTGCTCGCTTTCAGGCAACCGCAAACGAGGGTCCACGTGACTGATGCAAGGAACTCGGCTGCCCGCGCGTCGAACATGATCACACCATGCCTGGCTCATGACGCGCTGCTGGCCGATATCGCCGCGGCCCGGCGCGAAACGGACGCTTTTCATCTGTGGTGGCTCGGCCAGAGCGGCTTCCTGCTTCTCTGGCAGGATCGTTTCCTGCTGATGGATCCGTATCTGTCGGACTCTCTTACGCGAAAGTACGCCGGCACGGACAACCCGCATGTGCGCATGACCGAGTTGGCGGTTGCGCCGCAGCGGCTCGATTTCATCAATGTGGTGACATCGAGCCACAATCACACGGACCATCTCGATGCGGATACCCTGCTGCCCCTGATGTCGGTCAATCCGGACCTGGCGATCGTTGTCCCTGCGGCGAATCGCGAATTCGCGGCAAGTCGTCTGCGCACCGGCGAGGATCGCCTGTTGCCAATCGACGATGGCCAGACGCTCGAGGCGGGAGGTTTCTCCCTCCATGCCATCCCCTCGGCACACGAGTCCGTGGAACGCGACGAACTGGGACGCTGCCGATATCTCGGATACATCGTGCGCGTCGGCGATCGAACGATCTACCACTGCGGCGACACGGTTCGGTACGAGGGAATGGCCGAGCGGCTCTCGCCGTGGAATATCGACGTCGCTCTGCTGCCCATCAACGGCCGGTCGCCTCAGCGCCGTGTGGCAGGCAATCTGTGGGGACATGAGGCCGCGGCTCTTGCCCGCGACGCGGGCGCGAAACTCGCTATTCCGTGCCATTACGGGATGTTCGCTTTCAACACGGCCTCGACCGACGAATTCGTGCGCGCCGCCAATCAACTCGGGCAGCGTTTCGAGTTGTTGCAATGCGGCCAGCGATATTCGGGACGATGATCGACGAAGCCCGCCGTCGCGGCAAGCGTCGTCAACCGAACGCCCACCGGCGGAATTCCGCGTCCTCCACGAAGACTCCGTGCCGGACCAAGCGGATCATCAGCCGCAGCGGATCGCACTGCAGCGCATCCAGCAGGTCCTCCCACGCCCGCGCCGTGCACTGCCCCTTGAGTTCCAGTTCGAGCAGTCGCGACTCGCGATCCCAGAGATTGCCGTCAAGCTGCCATCGCGGATGGACATCATCCGTCGAGACCCAGACCAGAGCTCCGTCGGGCTCGACGAACATGCGCGGGAGGTGATTCAATCGCTCGCACGCGGACTCGAAGGAAATGTGCCACGGCGTGAAACGCAGTTCTTCGGGAACGTCCAGCGTGCGCAGCGTCGCGTCCCTCAGAACCACAGGTGCGCCTGCGCTCAGGCCCGCCGGTCGCGCGTGAATGGCGATGTGAAACGAGGTCGGATGCCCTTCCATCGCCGACGTCTTCCGCGGAGTTGACATGCCAGATGCCGGATACGTATTTGTCTTGCTCCAGACTCCAGACTCCGGACTCCCGACTCCGGACTCACGTCGATTCCGACGAGGATTCAACCGATTCGGCGACCCATTCCAAATACGTTTCGCAGCCCATCACAATCGGCACGGCGATGATTTCGGGCTGCTCGTAGGAATGGAGTTCTCGAATCGCGTCTTCCACTTCCGGAAAGAGGCTCCGCACCGTCTTGATGGTGCAAACCCACTCCTGCGAGATTTCGATCTGCCCCTTCCAGCGGTAGGTGCTTTCAATCGGACCGCTGACCTGAACGCAGGCGGCCAGTCGCTTGGCTACGAGCGAAGCCGCGATACGCTCCGCGTCTGCGCGGTCGGCTGTCGTCGTGGTTACCTGGATCGTATCGAAGACCATGATTTGTTCCTCCCGATCGCAGATCTCAACGAGTCATTCGCTGCGAGGCGATTTCACTTTACTAACGCAGAATCGCGTGGCACCTCCCTATAGTTTGTCGCATGCCCGTTCCCGTTGCCAGTCGCAATCGCGGGTTGCGGCCAAATGCCTCCGCTGCCTTTCCGCCCCGATGGCGGACGGGTAATCTGTTGTGAGATTCTGCCTCTCCTGACGTTGCACAGTCGGAGCGTCGCTTTCGCCTTGATCCGTGGGGTCGTGACTGACATGAGATGCCTGATCGCCGCCGCTTTGGCCGCCTCCCTGTTGCCCGCCTCGATGACTTTCGGCGCGGAGCCGCTCCCTTCCCAAGCCGTTCCGCCGGCGAAGTCCGACGAAGGACTGACTGCCGAGCAGCGCCAGTGGGTCGCGAAGGCCTGGCGTCACGAAAAAGACGGGTGGGTGTTTCTTCACATTGAAGGCAGTCCGCAGGCACGCGGCTTTCAGCACGGTTATCTGCTCGCCCGGGAAATCGAGAGCACGCTCGCGGCCACGCGCAAGGTCTGGAATTACGAGAGCGGAATGGAGTGGTCGTGGCTGGTCGAGCAGGCGGGCCGGATTTGGCGAGGCAAAATTGACGACGAGAACCTGGCCGAGATCGACGGCATCGTCAGCGGTCTTGCAGCGGCGCGAGTTGCTGCGTCGCGCAACGAGCTGATCGCCCATAACGGGATCGTCGAACTGGCCGCCTACTGGTGGCCCACGGCAAAGGAAAAGCTGAAGTCCCAGGCCCCAACCCGGCCGCGAGAAGCCTGCAGCGCGTTTATTGCGACGGGCAGCGCGACTCGCGGCGGGGGAATCGTCATGGGCCACAACACGATGGGCGGCTATGCGGACAACGACTGTAACTTCGTTCTCGACATCGCTCCCGAAAAGGGACACCGGATTCTGATGCAGAGTTACCCCGGCTGGATTCACAGCGGGACGGACTTCTTCATCACGGACGCTGGGCTGATCGGCTGCGAGACCACGATCAGCGGCTTCAAGGGATTCGACGAGTCAGGACGCCCCGAGTTCTCGCGCATGCGGAGCGCGACGCAGACTGCGGCCTCGATCGAGCAGTGGTGTTCCGTGATGAAGCAGGGCAACAATGGCGGCTACGCCAACGCGTGGTTGCTTGGCGACGTACGCTCCGGCGAGATCGCCCGGCTGGAACTGGGGCTCAGGCAGGTGGCCTTCGAGAAAAAACGCGACGGGTACTTCATCGGCGCGAACGTCGCCGAGGATCTGAAGCTGTTGCGACTGGAGACCTCCGTGGACGAAACGGATATCCGGCTGTCAGCCGCGGCGAGGCGGGTTCGTTGGAAGCAACTGATGGGACAGCATGCCGGCCGGATCGATATTGAGCTTGCCAGAGTGCTTCTGGCTGATCATTACGACGTATTTCGCGAACAGGACGCTCCGGGCGAGCGTTCGTTATGCAAACACGGCGAACTCGAAAAGGACCCGCCCGGCGGCCATACGCCTTATGAGCCCAACGGCACGCTCGACGCGAAAGTCGTTGACTCGGCGATGGCTAAAGAAATGTCATTCGCCGCTCGCTGGGGCTCGGCATGCGGCACGGCATTCGACGCGGACCAGTTCCTCAAGGCGCACCCGCAGTTCGATTGGATGCAGGGCATTCTCAAGAGCCGTCCCGCTCGGCCTTGGACGATTTTCCGCTCAGGCGAAACCGCGGCCGGCAAGTAGGCCCGCGCCGGTCAATGGCCCATGATCCGAGCGATTTCTCCGCAGATCCGAGCCGCTTCTCGGGTTCCTCTTTCGGCGAACACGGCCGGCACTTGCCGAAATCAAGAGCCTCGGCGCTGCCGATCAAGCCGGTCATGCCCACGGTGCAGCGGGCACGTGAGTGTTTTCGCCCCCGAGCGCTGAGCGCTTTCGCGTTGACAGCCGGCAGCACAGCATCGACGATAGAACGAGGTCTGACCGGAGCATCCAGCGGCCATGCGATTCAGAGACTTACCCCTTGCATTAGCAGCGATCCTGTTGGCGGCTGCCGCGGCGATTTCGTCCGCCGCGGAGACGAAGAAGATCCGCGTCGAGGATATCGCGGCGCTGCGCGAAAACGTGGGGAGACAAGTGACCGCCGTCGGAACGGTGGCCCGCACGGGCAAGCCGGCCGGCGGCCCTCAATTCCTGAATTTCGACGGCACGGAATTCACCGTCGTCTGCCTGCCCGGAGATCTGGACCGATTTCCGGAACCGCCGGCCGAGGCGTTCCACCGCAAGAGCATCGAAGTCACCGGCAAGGTCGAAACCTACAAGGGCCGGTTGCAGATGCGCATTCGCGAACCGGCCCAGGTTCGGGTCCGCGGCGAGCCGGCTGCCGCACCAAAGCCGACCGGGGATTCGACCAAATCGACGATCAACACGTCGGCGGATGACTGGGTCAGTCCCGCGGGGCTGCGCTATCAGGGGCGCGATCCGAGCGGGCTCACCCGGCTCCAGCACGTGGCGCGTCACGCCGGCGACCTGCCCGATCGCGACGGCCCGCACGGGGTATTCGACGGGGGAATCGATCAGGCGATTGCCACCATCGACGAGGCCTGGAAACTGGCCGTGCAGCGCAAGACGCGTCCCGTCGTCGAAAACCAGCGCAGTACCTACACCGTGAACATGGGGCGAAGGATCGGCTACCTCGGCGGACGCGCGGGAAGTGAGCAGGGGCACCCGCCCCTGAATCGCGTGTTCATCGTCGTCGAGACGGGAACGCAGAACGTCGTCACCGCCTATCCCAAGTAAACCGGCACTTCGAGTATCGCAAAATGGCCCGGCACAAATCGCCTTATCTCGCCCGTTGCGAATTCTGCGAACAGGGACTGCTGCGGTTCATGCAGTGCGATCGCTGCCGCGCGGTTGCGGGCGTCTGCGACGAGTGTGAACTGGTTTGGAGCGACGTTCGCGCCGTGTGCTCGGATCCCAAACTGAAATCGTCTTCCGCTTTCCCGCGGTGTCCCGCTTGCGGTGCGACCGACGGTATTGCGATCCGACTCAACCGAACGCAGATCATCCGCGCCGGGCTGCAGGACTGCATCCGGGGCGAATCGGAATGACCGCCCCGGACTGCGTCGCGGCAAATTCCGCACTTCAGACTTCCTGCGGCAATTCGTAGGGCTTTCGGCGCGGCCGATCGAGGTACCGGTTTGCCTCGGCATCGTCGACGAACTCTTCTTTCTTCGGGTCCCATTTCAACTTTCGCCCGAGCCACCGCGCGATATTGCCCAGGTGGCAGACGGTTGCCGAGCGGTGCCCGATCTCGACGTCGGCGATCGGCTTCTCGCGGCTCTTGATGCATTCGAGCCAGTTCTTCATGTGATGATCGCTCTTGTAGAGATGGACCTCGTCGCTGCGAATCGGCTCTTCGGCCAGCTCCTTCGGGCTGGACGTGACCTTGCCGCGGAAGATCTCGATCTTGCCTTTCTCGCCGATGAAGATCGCGCCGCCGGGATTGCCGTTGTCGAGCTTCACGGTGATGCCATTTTCGTAACGGTAGTAGATCATCGGAACGCTGCAGATCTTCTCGCCGCGTTCGCGGGATTCGGGTTCTTTGTACGTGGGAGCCGAGAATTGATCGCCTTCGGTCCAGACCTCAACCGGTCCCGTGTCGTCCATTCCGAGTGCCCACTGGATCTGGTCCAACCCGTGCGCGCCCCATCCGGTCATCTCGCCGCCCGAATAGGGCCGGAACGAGATCCATCCCGGTTTCGAGCGCGGCGTGTACAGATCAATGTGGTACGGCACGACTTCATTGGGCCCGCACCACATGTCCCAATCGAGTCCCTGAGGAACGGCCTGCGACGGCAGTCCGCATTCCCAGGGGCTGGGGTAATTGCTGCCGATCACCATGCTGATCTTCCCGAGCCGGCCGTTTCGAATCAGCTCGCAGCCGTAGCGATTTTCCTTCTGCGACCGCTGCTGGCTGCCCGTCTGGAACACGCGGCCGTATTTGCGCACGGCCTGAACCATGAGCCGGCCCTCGCGGATGGTCAGGGTCATGGGTTTTTCGGCATAGACATCCTTGCCCGCCTGGCACGAGTGAATGGATACGAGCGAGCGCCAGTGATCGGGAGTTCCCGTGATTATCGCGTCAACGTCTTTGCGTTCGAGCAGCTTCCGGTAGTTCTGATACGGTTCGGCCGAGTACTTCCTGGCCCGCTCTTCGGCGCGCGGCAGATTCACGTCGGCGATCGCCACGATCCGGACTTCGGGCAGCGTCTGGGCCGCATCCATCAATCCGCCGGCTTGCCGCCCCACGCCGATGCCGCCGACGGCGATCTTGTCATTCGGTCCGAGCCGGCCTTCCCAAGCCAGGATCCCCGATGGAATCACGTAGGGAGCCGCGATGGCGGTCGCGGCGCCCGCCGTGCGAACGATGAACTGGCGACGCGAATAAGGTCTGGCTGAGTTCATACCTTGGCCTTTCTGTCTCGAAAGTCTGACAAGCGGGCAATGCCGCCAAATGGGTGCGGGGCCGTTGATCAGCTGCCGGGCCGTCGATTGGCTGCGCGAACCGGTCGCCGGATGCGCCGAGTCGGCAGGCGGTCGGCCGTTCCAGCGTCGTTTCCACGCTTCTGCCAGCGATGGTACCCTGAGGTTCGGCCGCGTTCAACTGAACCGGCAGCCCGACTCGGCTTGCGGCCCGGCCGCCGATCCCGCATTCTTATGGATGCCCGCAGCGTTTCGGCCCCGACTTGGAACTGATTTGCGGGCCAACCGAGCGGCCGTGACAGGCCCGCGGTCCGGTATGTCGCAAGAGCCGCGAGAAGGACGGCCGGGGATTACGGCGGAATTCGATCGAGTACCCAGTGGAGGTCATCAGTGCGATTGAAGTTGATCAGCTGCGAAATCTTCTTTCGGGAAATGTGCCTGGCGGCTTCCCGTTCCTTGAATTTTGTGGACGTCGAGTTCCTGCCCAAGGGGTTGCATGATATCGGCAGCGCGGGAATGCTCGAGCGTCTCCAGGCGACCCTGGATCGCGTGGACGACGCGAAGTACGACGCGGTGCTGCTGGGCTACGGCCTTTGCAACAATGGCCTGGTCGGATTGCAGACCCGCAAACTCCCCGTCGTGGTTCCCCGGGCTCACGACTGCATCACAATGTTTCTCGGGAGCAAGGAACGGTATCTGCAGTACTTCTACGATAACCCCGGCGTCTTTTTCATGACCACCGGCTGGATCGAACGCAATGACCGCGGCGAACTGCGGCAGTCTTCCGTATCGTACAAGTCAGGCATGGATCTGAGCTACGACGAGCTTGTTGCGAAGTACGGCGAGGACAACGCGAAGTTCCTTTACGAACAGCTGGGAGCCAAACCGACTCATTACCGGAAGATGACGTTCATCGAACTGGGAATCGAACCGGACGGCAGCTTTGAGCAGCGAGCCCGGGACGATGCGGGACAGCGCGGCTGGGAATTCGAGAAGATTGCCGGCGATTTCTCGATGATCCGGCGGTTCGTGGATGGCCCGTGGAACGACAACGAGTTCCTCTGCGTTCCGGCGGGCAAGCGGATCGCCGCATCGTTCGACGAGTCGATCATCAAAGCCGAGTGAAACTGGACAGAGCTCGTCGTTGAGCGGCGTTTCTGAAACTCCGCGAGCACGTTGAACCGGTCGCTCCGGTACCGGTCTGCTGTCCTGCCGAGGTGAATGTCGGCCGTCGGCACTCGGGCGAGCGCATGCGTCTCGATGGGATCGTCACGCGGCACGGAGATGCTGCGCGTGGCGGGGTTGCCCGACCGCGCTGTGCACCTGGACCTGGATCGGGGACTGTACATCGAGATGCACGTCGCGCTGCGGATAGGCAATCGAAATCCGCGACTCGCGGAATGCTTCATCGATCGTATGCCGGATCTCGCTCTTGATCAGTTCGCCGCCCATGATCGAGCGGGCGTCGATCCAGAAATGCGTCTCGAACAACAGCGTGTTGTCGCCGAAGTCCTTGAAAACGACGATCGGTTCGGGTTGCTGAAACACGTCGGCTCGCTGCTGCACGATCGATCTCAGCAGCTGTTCGACTTCCCGCGTGTTCGAGCCGTAGGCGACTCCGACGCCGACCATCGTACGGATGCGCGCGTCCGAAAGCGTCCAGTTCGTGACGGTGTTCTCCAGGAACTTGCTGTTGGGGACCATGATCTCGAAGTTTGAACCGGTTCGCAGGCGAGTGCTTCTCGCGCCGATTGCATCGACCGTGCCGTTCAAGCCGTCGATGTGAACGACGTCTCCTACACGCACCGGTCGCTCCACGAGCAGGATCAGGCCGCTGATGAAATTGCTCAGCACGTTCTGGCTGCCGAAGCCGATCCCGATGGCAACCGCACCGCCCATGAACGTGAATGCGGTCAGCGGCAGATGGACCAGTTCGAGCGAAAACAGCGTGGAGCAGAGCAGGACGACGTAAAAGACGATGCTCTGAACCGCTGCCGCGGCGCCATCGTCCAGCTTGAGACGCGGCACGACTCGCCGTCTGAAAATCGCGCTGCTGATTCGCGAGAATACGAAGCCCGTGATCAGCAGAATGACGCCGCAGACGATCTTGGCCACGGTGACCGGACGGTCGTTCACCGAGGTCAGTTCGTAATTCCAGAGTTCCCGGCATCTTTCCCACGCCACGGCAAACCACTGACCGGTGGGCAGGTTGGATTCGAGCGACGAGATTTCCTTCTGGTATCGGGTCAGCAACCGTTCGTCCGCCTGAAGAGTCTGGAGGTGGTTCGTGTAGAACGACACCAGCCGTTCGATTTCCGAGATTCGTGCGGCGGCGGCAGCGTTTGCCGTCTCCGCGCTGGGACGGGAGCGGAGCGACGTCAGGGTCGTCGTGTGATTCTGCAGCCGGATCTGGATCAGTTCCTTGCGGTTGACAAGCCGCGCCGTGTAGTCCTTCGCTTCGTCGTGCCACTTGGGCAGTTGATCGGCGGAAACGGTGCGGTGGGCCAGATCGTAACGCCGCTTCCACAAGATCCGCTTGAGGAAGATATCCTGCAGCGATTGCTGCAGCAGCGACATAGATTCCTGGTGCCACTGGATGTTCTGGCCGTCGCCGTTCGCATTGCCGACGGTCAGAGGCGACGAGGCCTGGGGGAGCATCGTCGCGATGCCCGCTGTCTGAGGGGCCGCAGACTGGGCCTGCCGAACCTGGTTCTGAGCCGCCGAGATTCCCCGGCGGATTTCGGCCTCGGCTCGGTCCAGTAACGCCAGCTGATTCTCCAGTTCTTCCGCCGTAAACGTCACGCTCTTCTCGAGACGCTGCAGCTTCTTCTGTTTGGACTGCAGCTGCAAATCGTTGATTGCGCATTCGGTCTGATAGAGCTTGACTTCTTCTTCGCGCAGCCGCACCGCCTCTTCGGTCGCCTGACATTTCAGCTGCGCCAGTTCGAGCTGTCGCATCAAAGCGGGTTTCGACTTTGCGTTATTGCATCGTTCCAGCGCTTCGCGCGCCAGCCGCCGCTGCGATTCGCACGAAGCCTGACTTTCGTGGGCCGATTGTGCCAGCCCCCGCGTGGCTTCCATCTCGAGGTCGAGCGAGCGCCGATGCGATGCTGCATCGTCCAGTTCGTCGCGAGCGGCTTCCAATTCGACGAAGGTGCAGGTCGAAGGCGTTGTATAGCCGTCCGGTTCCGCCGTCCCGGCTTCGCTGCGTTCGCTGTTCAGCTTCTGTTCAAGGATCCGAGCCTGCTCGACGCCCGCCTGCCTTTGAGAGCAGGTCAGGTCGAGCCACTTGAGCAGTTCCATCTCGAGCATCAAGTCGTCGGGCGGCAGCACCCGCTGGGCCTGGTACGCCCGCAGCGTTTGTTGTGCCAGTGCCAGTCGCTGCGCCACTTCAGCCCGCCGTGATTCGAGCGGATCGGACGCCTTGCTCGCCGCGGCCGGTCCTGAAGCGGCAGCCAGTGCCTGAGGCTCAGTTGGTCCTGAAGCAACGGACGGATCGGCAGCCGCGCCGCGCAGCGATGCCGCCGAAACGAGAAACAGGCAGGCCAGCAGCGTCATCGGCGAGACCCGTCGTGAAAATTGCCGCGGTGAATCAAGCCCCGCCGGACGATCGGCGAGAGCCGCATTCCATGCGGGCGACGCAGCACCGCTTTCGCCGGCGGCCGTGCCGCCCTCTGCAAACGGCCGCGGCTTCAGCGCCCGGCGGATGATCCGAATACAGTGCCCGACGGACTTGCATCGACTCATGGTCTGGATACCCGATACGTGGCGTCGATTTGTTGCAGATGTTCGGTCAGGATTCGCAGGATCTCGGCAGTCGTGTCGGGATTGTCCGGCAGGTCGTTGTGCCCGGCATTGATGAACCGCTCGCTGACCGCACCGGGGTGGCGGGCGCTGTCGAGGGCCACGACTCCATCTGCAGGCGTTCCATCGGAGAAAGGAACGCCGTTTCCCGCGATTGTGTGCAGCTTGACCGAAGGATTGATCGAAAGTTGCTGCATGCCCAACAACAGAGGGCTGTCCGGTTTCAACAGATCAATGCTGGTCGGGATTCCGTTGCGCAGCGTGCTGTTGAACATTTTCGGGTTGCTCTTGGAGAGCGTGGAAATGAGGTCGTCGCTGTCGCGAGGCATCCGGACAAGACTCGAACCGAACCGTCCATACAGGCTCTGCGCCCAGAACGATCCAAGGTGCGGAGTGCCCAGGAAGACGACGCGTTTCACGGACGGGAGCGGGTCGAAGAAGAACATCTTGGCGATCGCGTCGCGCTGCTGAGGATCCGCGCGGAGTTCGCTGAACGGACGCGTGGCGACTCGGTCCCACAGCATGTTTCCGCTGTAGGTGACCTGCAGCTTCGAGACCAGGCCTCCCATGCTGTGGCCGATCAGCACCACCTGCTGCTGGGCAGGATCCCTGTTCTGCGGATCGTACACCCCGGCCATGTCGCGCAGGGACTGCCGCATCGTCGCGGCGGATTGCAGAAAAGGCTGGCCGGTCGGGTACTGAAAAGTCCAGATCTGGCAGCGGTTGTTCACCCACGGCACCGACCGCAGATCATTGACCAGCGGGATCCATGTGAACTTGTCGGACAGCAGACCGTGAACCAGCACGACCGGCACGCGCCCCGGCTGATAAGGCTCCAGCAATCGCAGACCGCTGTTGCCATCGGGGCGATTGGGATGCATGAAGTCCTGAAAGTTGTCACGGTTCACATCCCGGAGCACCAGCGCCAACGGCGCTGAAGTATCGCGGGCAAGCCGGCACGAGGAAGGCCCCACGTCGATATCGGTAACGCGCAGCGGATCGTAGAGGTCCAGCACGCCGATCACCGTTCCCGGAGGCCAGTTTCCCGCGGCGAGCGACGTGCGACTGTCGGGACGCAGGATGGCCGTAGCCGCGAAAGGCATCCACTTTCCGTACGGGTCCCGATCGCTGTTTCGCAGTCGCAGCACAACCAGCGGCACGCCGAGTCCGTCCTCGCGCCAGTACCGCTTCAGCTTCCCGGGGCGGATATCGCTGGCCAGTTGCAGATCGTTGAAGTCCTCGGCCTGCCAGGCAAAACCATTCCGGCTCACGACAATCCGCGCGTCCCCTCCGCCTCGCACACGCAGATCCAGACCTTTCTGCGGATCGAGACGCTTGTATTTCAAGGCATTGGAGATCATCTTCTGCAGGCTGTCCTGATAGACGCGAACGGCCTGCTCCCGCTCCGGCGCGGACGCCGGAGCAGCCATTGCCGGCCAGCTCTGCAGCGCAGCCCACGCATACAGGTCCACGCAGTCGGCCGACTTCTTGAGTTCCGCATCGCCCGCCTGCTGGTAGGCCTCCTCGGCCGTGAGCTTCAGCGCCCCGGCTTCGGCAGCCGTCACCCGGCCCCCGGTCCGCCAGGCAGAGATCAACAGCACGGAGAAGATGGCGATTCGTATTCGGGACACGGATGGTTACTCCGGTGCTTTCCAGCCCGCCTGCATCGAGGCGGACTTGTCACGGCGTTTGCGGCGGATCAGGAGGAGGTGGCGGCAGCAGCAATCGAGTTCGGTCCTGGTCCGAGATCATGTCGGCATATGCACGCAGCAAATGATGCGATTTGATGAACTCAGGCCGCTTCGCAAGCGATGCGAATCGCGGATCGGCAGCCACCGTGGCGTAGCGGCGGAGGATCCGGTTCATGTCAGGCACAGCCGTCGGTGCTGGGCCTGTAATCTCCGGCGGCAGCTGAAGGTATTGCTTCCATTGGTCGTCAAGCAGGCCGCCGAGCTGCGTGGACGCATCGACCAGCTGCTTCCGAACGGTGTTCAGATCGGGCTCAGCAGCGCGGCGGGACTCGGCAGAGTTGGAAGGTCCGGCCACGGGAGCCGTGACGCTCACGGGGGTCTCCCCGGCAGCTGCTCCCGCAGTTGGAACGGAAACGGTGTGCGACGTCAGCTCTGCGAGGAATTTCTCGGCGGAGGCCGGAATCGTTGACGTCGGAGAAACCGATACTCCCAGAGAATTGGTGCCCGAGCCGGCATAATAAACCTGACCTGCCGCCGGATCGACCTGCAGGGACGAACCATCCAGCGACACGCCGACGAATAGTCCGCGGCTTCGCGAGTACGAGAGGATTTCGGCCCGCAACATCAGGTCGGTGGATGCCGCCGCCATCCGCCCGACGGGCCCCGCGGAAACGGCCGCGTCCACTCCAAGTGTCACTTTGTTCTGCAGCAAATTGCCGATGCTCTTTCGCGTGCGAAAGACCAGTATCAAGTCCGTCGCCTGCAGCCCGACCTGCCAGCCGACGCTGCCCCCGGTGATCGAAAGAAACACCGGCGGTTGCCACTTCTCGTTGCGGTCGCGAACGGAGATGATGCCGCGGCCGTGGCGGACTCCCAGCACAATGCCGCCTTTCAGCATGCTGGGAAAGACGGCAATCCCGCGAGCTTCGGCCCACAGATGACGCGGAATCTGCTCCGCCGGAAGCAACATCGTCTCACGCAACACGTCGGTCGCTGCTTCAACGACGGATTCATCCGCCGACTGACCCGGCGCGCGCGCAGCGGCAAGCGCAAGCCAGACCAGACCGAGACATGCGAGACCGCCGCGCGAGACCATAAATTCTTGCTCCCGAAGTGCGCTCCGGCACATCACCGGCGCGGACGAGGGGCGGATTCTAGGGAGACACTCGCTGGGGGGCAACGGCGATCTGGAGTAGCTGTCATCGCTAGCAGCGGACCGGCTGCCTTCTGGGTGAATTCACCCAGGTCGCCCGTTAAAAAAGGGATGAAAAATTCGCGATCGTCCGGCTGGTGCTGGAACAAAAAGGCAGCATGATCTTAGAATGTGACGCGGCGAGTGGCGACGGTTGGAACATTGGGGCCTGATCGTACGAGTTCATCAGGTTTGAACGACGAGGCGTTTCCCGAAGAAACGGGTATCGGCAGGGCATGCAGAAGCGCCCGTTGATTGTCCGCCGTGAACTGTGAGCCGCCGGCTTGTCCGAGCGTTGTGGGCAAGCATACGGAGGTGCGAAATGTCCGAGCGGAAACAGGTCGCTCTTGCAACAATCAAGCCGGTGCGCGGCGCATGCCTCAGGGCGACGCCGCCCCATCTGCTTCCGGGCGAGAAGGCCGAGCAGGTCATGCGGCGGGATTGCGATCTGCTGGCGGCCATTCTCGACACGGCAGTCACCCTGGTTGTTGTGCTGGACAGCGAGGGGCGCATTGCCCGCTTCAACCGCGTGTGTGAGCAAGTCACGGGATATGCGGCCGAGGATGTTCAGGGCCGGTCGTTCTGCGAGTTGATGATTCCTCCGGATCAGCGCGATTCGGTGAATCGGCTCCTGACTTCGGCTCCGACGCTGGGAAATTCCCGTCCCTGGGAAGTCACCTGGCTGACTTGTCGTGGCGAATCGCGGCTGATTACCTGGTCCACCGTAACGTTGCTCACCGAGATCGGCACGGTCGAGTACGTGCTTGCAACCGGTACCGATATCACGGACAGCCGCCGAGCCGAAGAGGCGTTGCGTGCGGAAGAGGCAAGGCTCAATTCGCTGTTGGAAATCAGTCAGCGAGCGACTGAGTTAAGCGAGCGGGACCTTGTCCAGCACACGCTGGACGTGGCCCTGCGTCTGACTCAAAGCCGGGTCGGTTACCTGCATTTCGTCAGTCCCGACCAGGAGACTATGCAGCTTTACGCATGGTCATCGGCGGCGAGTCAGCCGTGCGGTGCTGCGTGCGACTCCTATTATCCGTCACTGCACGAGAGCGTCTGGGCCGAATCGGTGAGGCAGCGGTCTCCGGTAATCTGCAATCAAGCAGAGAAGCTGGCGGGCACGGACGGCGGCGATTCCGGCCAGCATAACCTGAATCGGTACGTGAGCGTGCCGATCATGGACGGCGAGCGAGTGGAACTGTTGCTTGGAGTGGGCAACAAGCAGACCGATTACGGCGATGCCGATGTGCGGCAGATCCGGCTGATCGGCGACCATCTCTGGAGGATCGTGCGCATCAAGCGGGCCGAGCATCTGATGCGCGAGAGCGAATCGCGTTACCGCACGCTGGTCGACATGTCTCCCGATGCGATTTTCCTGGCGGACCTGGAAGGCCGATTCCTGGCAGCCAATCCGCAATTCCTGCAGCTGTACGGGTACTCCGCGATCTCCCAGATTCAGCGGATCGGATTAACCGTGATCGATCTGGTCGCGCCGCACGATCGTGTCCGGGCACGGGATGATGCGCTGAGCGCGCGAAGGCTCGGCATGGTCCGCGACGCGCAGTACGACACGATCCGGCAGGACGGTTCGATATTCCCCGCCGAGGTCAGTCTCTCGCTGTTTCTCGACGCCGAGGGACGCCCGCAGAGCATAATCGGCGTCAGTCGCGACATCACGGCCCGCAGAAAACTCGAGGAGGACCTGCGGCAGAATGTCCGCAAGCTGAAAGAGGAGGACGGTCGCCGCAACGATTTTCTCGCTATGCTCGCCCACGAGTTGCGGAACCCGCTGGCGCCGATCTGCAGTTCCGTGGAAGTGCTGCGCCGTCCCGGCGCCGCGCCGGAACTTGCCGGCAAAGCTCGCGAGGTCATTGGCAGGCAGGTGGAGCACTTGATCCGTCTGGTCGACGACCTGCTGGACGTCTCCCGCATCACCCGCGGAAAGATCGAAATCCAGCGGCAGCGGGTTGCGCTGCAGGAAGCCGTGCTCAGCGGCATCGAGATCAGCCGCACTCACATTGACGGCTGCCATCATCAGCTGTCAACTTCGCTCCCCGAAAAGCGGCTTCACGTTTCCGGAGATGCGATGCGTCTGGCACAGGTCGTTTCCAACCTGTTGAACAATGCGGCCAAGTACACGCCCGAACGGGGCAGTATCGAAGTGTCCGTCGCCCGCAAAGGCACGTTCGGGATCATCACCGTTCGCGACAACGGCCTCGGCATCCCGCGCGAAATGCTACCCCGCGTCTTCGACATGTTTGTACAGGCCGACCGTTCGCTGGATCGTTCCCGCGGCGGACTGGGCCTGGGACTGACGCTCGTCCGGCAACTGGTCGAACTTCACGGCGGTTCAGTGGAGGCTCTCAGTGAAGGCGTCGGCAAAGGAAGCACTTTTGTCGTGAGCCTTCCCTTGATCCGGGCCAAGACCGAGAGCAAGCGCCGTCCCTCGCGGGCACCGCACGCGAGAAAGGTGCACGCGGTCCATCGTGTGCTGGTCGTGGACGACCATGTCGATTCCGCCGCCATGCTCGCCGAACTGCTCAACATGCACGGGCAGGATGTCCGAACCGCGGATAACGGTCCCCGCGCGCTGGAAACGGCCGCCGAATTCCAGCCCGACCTCGTGCTGCTGGATATCGGGCTGCCCGACATGGACGGTTATGAAGTCGCGCGGCGTCTGCGCGAGCAGCCGGCTAACCGGCTCGCGCGGCTTGTCGCACTCTCAGGTTTTGGTCATCAGGAAGCGCTCGAGCGCAGTCGTGACGCCGGATTTCAGCATCATCTCGTCAAACCCGTGCATCTGCCCGCGCTGCTGGAACTGCTCCAGATCCGAAATTAGCCGCCGGCCCGATCAACGCAGGTTGGCTTGGAAGAAGTCGAGCGTACGCTGCCAGGCGAGCTTGGCCGCCGCCTCGTCATAACGGGGCGTCGTGTCGTTGTGGAATCCGTGGTTCACCCCCGGGTAAATGTGAGCCGTGTACCGCACTCCGGCTGACTTCAGCGCCGCTTCGTAGGCCGGCCATCCTGCGTTCACGCCTTTATCCAACTCGGCGTAATGCAGAAGCAGCGGAACCTTGATCTTCGGCACATCCTCCGCAGCGGGCTGGCGACCGTAGAACGGCACGGCGGCCGCGATCGTGCCGGAGCTGCGGACGGCCAGAGTGTTTGCCATCCCGCCTCCGAAACAGAAACCGACCACGCCGACCTTGCCGCTGGAACGTTCGTGCGTGCGGAGGAATTCGGCGCCCGCCAGAAAGTCCTGCGTCATTTCTTCCTGATTTCGCTTCTGCTGCAGCACCCGGCCTTCATCGTCGTTGCCCGGGTAACCGCCGAGCGGAGTCAACGCGTCCGGCGCCAGAGCCAGGTAGCCGGCAACGCCCAATCGCCTCGCCACGTCTTCAATGTACGGATTCAGACCGCGATTCTCGTGGATCACCAGCACGGCCGGCAATTTTCCCTCCGCTGCGGCGGGCCGCGCAAGGCATCCTCGCATCTTCCCCGCCCCCTTGGGCGACGCGTACTGAACGTACTCGACCTTCAAACGCACATCGTTCGCGGCGACTTGCTGAGCCAGCGAATAGTCCGGACTCAGGCTGCTCAACAGCATTTCGGCGGTCAGGCCGCCCGCCGCAAACCTCGCCGCCCGCTGGAGAAACTCGCGTCGCTGAATCCGCCCGTGAGCATAATCGTCGTAAAGGTCGAGCACTTCCTGCTGAAAATCCGAAGCTGACTTGCGGCTCATGCGATTCTCCCATTATGCGACGTCGATCACGCGACACCCTTGGCCGCAGGATCCAAATCGCGAAAACGCCGATCATGCCCCGCATGTTATTCGGCTGCTTATTCCCGGACAACGGAAGCGGATTTCATCCAGCGGCTCAAGCTCCCCCAACGGCTTCGATTTCGAAGAAGGCCATTTCCAAGGGCGAAAGCGAATCGGTGTTTCCTGTCCACTCCGTACCTGCAGCCAGCGAATCGATCTGCTCTCGCACTTTTTCACCGCCTCCGTCGTAATAGGTTGTGCGGTATCGGCCGGCCTGGGGAAGCCATAACGAGAGCTTGCTCGGCACGGTCACTGTTCGCGGGACTGCGCCATTATTCAGCACAATGATCAGCAGCTTGTCCCTGAGCTGATGACCTCGCACGAACAACTCGGGGTATTCAAACCGGCCCGCGTCGAAAAGCGCGCCTCCGATTTCGCCATCCTTCCTGGAACGCACAAAACTGCAGACAGGGCGACTGAGCACCGATTCACCCAGAAAACAGCCTTCGGTGAAGTAGGCCAGGAATTGGCGACGCCGTGCGCCGGCTTCCTTCAGTGCAGCAGCCAGCACAGGCTGCTCGCTGATCAGTTTCGTGCCGTTGCCAGCGTCGGGCAGTTTGGGCATCGCATTGATGTATAGTCCATCCGCAAACGCCATTTTGACCACGCGGGGGTCGCTCTCGACATTGCAGTTGAGCCGCGGATAGCGGACGGCATTCAGATAAGGGCCGGCCTCGGTGTAATCAAGCCAATTCCAGGTGTAATCGCCGACCAGGCTGACTCGCTCCATATTGGCCAGATAAGGCTCGACGACGAAAGAACCCTCCGGATCCGACTTCCTCACATATTCACGCACCTGCCTGATCGTATTGACCAACCCCGGCGATCCATATTCCTGGAATACGTCCCACGCAAAACAGGTGACGCCCAGATCCGCCCAGCGTTTAAACTCGTCGATCACATCCTGTTGCCAGACCGGATTGCGCGTGTCCATGTCGAACTGGCCGGACGGACCGCCAAGCGGGTTCCGGGAAGTCGGAGCACCGCCGTCGAACGCCCAGTTGCCGCCCGTGCCCGGGGCAACGCCGTAACGCGAAGCCAGGCTGTCGTCCAGGTTTTTCAGGTTGAAGAACGGCGCCACTCCGACCCCTTGGGCCCTGGCCTGTTTGATCGCCGCGAGCAGTTCCTCTACCGTTCCCAGCCGCGGATTGTGGCGTACGGGAATGAATCCGTAATTGCACCAGACCCAAAGGCAGATTTCATCGATCCCATGTGCCTTGGCGTCTGCGGCCAGCTTGGGTATGAACTGATAGGATTGCGTATTGATCCAGAATGTCTGGAAACCCAGGCCTTCCCGAATCCGCTTCGGAACGGGACGAGGCGGATTCACCTGCTGGACATATTGACGATAGGGCTCAATCCCTTTGGCCCAGCCACCCTCGTGCGGCGTGAGCCAATACTCGCCACTCTCCCAAGTCTGGCCTGGGGCGACCGGCGTCAGCTCCTGCCAGCCCAGTTCCATCCAGTTCGGATCGGCTTCCAAGCGGCGAGTAACCAGCGATGGCACCGGTTCGTCGATCCACTTCTTTTGAAAAATGCTCAGGCCGCCCGCGAGATTGCCCAGATCCATCCAGCGCAGCGAGTGCATCTGGTAAATCGGCTCAAAGGGAAAACGCTTCCAGATAAAGGGCGGATAGTATCGCGCGCGCCCCTCGGGCCGAACCGGGTGGGCAAACGGATTCACGGCCCCCAGGGCCATGCGCAATTCCATGGCCTCGGGATCGCCGACCGGACGCAGACCCTTGAGATCGGGGAAGAGAACTTGCGTGGTCTGATCACGTGCCTCGTTCTTGACCTTGGCCGCCATGATCATCGAGCGACCGTCGGGGGCGGACTTGATCGTCACCAAGGCGCTGATCTTCCCGTCCGGCAGATCCCCGCCCAGCGCATCCCAGGTGATTGTCACGCCGTTATCGGATCGGACTATCGTCGCCTGGGAACCGGCAGGTTCCAAATATCGCCCGGAATACGCGACGTTGATCAGACCTCCCAGCGCCGACGTGGTCTCGAGGATCATCCCGGCCGTAGGGTGATTCATGCGCAGAATCGCGCCGGTCTGGCGGTCGAACGTTACCTCAAGCTCATTGAACGTGAAACCGATCGAAGGGGACTCAGCCCAAAGCTGCATCGAACACAGCCAAATCATACCGACAAGTCCGGGAGACACGATCTTCACGGGGCTTCTCCGTCAAACACGTTTTGAGCATGGCACGTCTTGAGCATGGCCCGCCCAATGCGGCGACATGAGCAAGAGAATCCGCATCGCCGCTGCGGTACGACTCGCTTTCATCGCCGGTATGCCTCTTTGTTCGTGGCAAAGAACCGGATGCCGGATGACATCCATGCCGAAGGTGGCCCCGCAGTGGATCAGTGTTCGAGAGCCCACTCTCGTTCAGCCAACGTCGCTCGGTCGGTCCTGCTCGCGTCCGTGCCGCTGGCGCACCAGAGGTGCCCGCGCCGGACTCCCGTTGCAACGGCGTCGGCGAATACCTGATCCTGAGCCGCAGGCGAGAGCCCCGTCCCCAGCAGGTGATACTCTCTTATCTTCGTGGCGTTCGTGCGGCTCAACGTGACAAGTGCGCTCTCGTTGTAGGCGTACAGGATGGCCAGCTGCGGCGCGCGGTCGAGGCCCGAGATAGCCGTCAGGTTGCCTTGCCCGCCGCCGTCGGCTGCTCCGAAGCGCGTCAATGCGGAGCCGTTGGAGATCACCAGGAAGCCGGGATGATCGCCCTCCCCGAGCGAGTTTTTGGCTGCATCTTCGCCCGAGACTGCTGGCGCTGTGGTTCCGTCCGACCAGTGCCAAGTCGCTGTCGCGGGGATGCTGAAGTCGCACCGCAATCGCGTAACGGGCCCCCTGGTCACGAAATCGATTCGGACTTCTCCGGTGTCGGGAGGCGGGGGCGGTTGCGCCGTCATGTCTTCGGCGACGACCGTCCATCCCTTCGCCGCGAGTTTGGCCGCGGTCGCCCGCGCGGCGGAACTCAATCCCGCGTTCCCGCGGAGATCCACCCGCAGCGGCGCCCCGGGATCTGAGTTGTCCCGACTGCGGCCGAGAGCGTCGAGCGCCGCGAGCAGGCTCTCGATCTGGCCGGCGCTCAGTCGATTCTGCTCGAGGTTCATCTCCGTGATTTGAACACAGCCGGCAATCGTCAGGCTCGCGAGCTGGTTGTTGCGGAAGCTGAGCGTTGCGGACGAACTCGCGTTGCGCAAGGCCCCGGTGAGATCCACGGACGTGAAGTGATTTCCGTCGGCCATCAGAGCCACCGGCCGATCAGGACTCGACGCCGGAATACGCAATTCCCCGGCCTGATTGTCGTTCCAGATGAACAACTCGGAAATGCGGGGAAAGCGGCTCATGTCGGCAAAAAGCGACTGGTCCGTCATCTGCGGATTGTCTCGCACGCAGATATGCCAGACCGACGCGCCGATGCGGCCGAATTTGATACCCGGGTACGCATTCTGGGCGCCGCGCAGATCCTCGAGCAGCGGACTCTGCGATAGATCCAATCGCCGCAAGTCACAGTCCTCGAAGCAGGCCCGTTTCAATTTCGGCGTATTGGTCAGCGTCACAGCAGTCAGCGTGCTGGAGAGAAAACACTCGACCGTGTCGAGGTTCACGAAGTTGCTGAAATCAAGCGACGTCAGCTGATTGTAAGACGAGCACCATTGCCGGAGAGTCGGCGCAACCAGTTCCAGGCCCGCGACAGAGGAAACGTGCTGATCGGGCACATGCTCAATTGCATCGCTGCCGCCGTCGCCGGCGTCGTATCCCAAATTGATCCGCCGCACCGCACTCCATGGCTTCACCAGCAGCGAGTGCCTGCGGCCTTCCTCTGAACCGAACGACTTCTTCGGAGTCGCCGAGGAATCCGTGGTTCCATCGGACCACGTCCAGAGGATCTCCGGCGTGCCGTCGACCACGAGCACCGGTGCAAAGTCTGCGCCTTCGGTGGTGAACATCATCATACGCCGGGCCGGCGAAGTGGTCTTGGCTTCGCTTCGGCTCTCCGCCGCATCCGGCTCGCGCCCGCATCCCACCAGAAGCAGCTGCAGCAGCGCGGCACGCAGTACCACGTGCCAGCGAATCGTCGTCGGGCGGGCTGTCGCGATCATGATTGCCTCGAAAATTGAGTGGCGGAGAACTCGGGCAAGGATGAATTCAGTCTCGGGCCTGCTCCCAATCTCATTTCAGCAGGAAATGCTCTACACTACCACCTGTGGTCGCCCCGCGCACACTGCACGGAAGCGACGGACTCCGACAGGGCCACGGGGCTTCGACTCCGTCGAGCCGTTCCAGGGGGCCGTCGCAAAGCAGACGGTCAACGAAAACCTCAGCCTGGCCGGATTCCGGATGCAACTCAATGTCAGCAGACGAACGAATCAATCCGTATGAATCGCCGTCCCCGTCGCAGGGAAACGAACGGGAGCCGCGTCCTCAGGAACGAATAACTATCGCCTGGGATCCGACATTCGACGATTACCTGCGAGCTCAGACATTTCACGCACGGGTTGCGCGAATCATCCTCTCCTCAGTGCTGATCGCGATGGCGATCTTGCTGTGGGCGATCTCTCGGCGCGCAATCGTTCCATCATTGATCGTGCTCTATGTCATCGCAGTCCAGCCATTATTGATTCGCTTTCGACTCAAGCGGTTCTGGCGATTAACCCCGGCCCTTCACAAAGGGCAACGCTTCCACGAACTTGACGACTCAGGCCTTCATTCCCGCGACGACGACGGACGTCCGACCGTCCTGCACTGGAACCGGTTTCTGAAGTTCCGCGAATCGAAAGACACGTTCTTTCTTTATCTGGCCCCGAACATGTTCGTTTTTCTGCCCAAGCGTTTCATCAGTCTGCGGGACCAGGATGGAATCCGGTCTTTGCTGACAGCCAAACTTGACCCGGGCGCTGCGGCAGGGAAATGAGTGCCTCGCGAGGTCCGCCTCTCCGGGGCGCGCCCGCAGTTCAATTCTCTATCCCACCACAACCCGGGGCCGTTTCGCAGGATCCGGCTCCCCGTGGTTGATCAGTTCCCGCACCTTCCAGGGCACATTGCCCTCGCCGAAAGCCAGGTAGCTCCAACTGGAGGCGAGCAGTCCCAGGTCGGACCAACCGAAATGCAGGCCGGGCGGGCGCGAGTACCGCGACATCTCCAGAGCGATCGCCGCAATTGCATGAGGCACAGAAACGCAACGCGTCACCTTGATGACGAAATTTGTCTCCTCCGGCACGACTTCGATCAGCAGGCGCTGATAGAAATTGCTGGGATCGTCCACCTCAACTTCGAGAAAGACAATTTCCGTTCCGGGATCGAGATGGTGGTCTTTGCGGATCTTCTCCTCCCGGTCGCTGCGCGAGAACAACCCCGGGCGATGAGGCACGAGAACCGGAAAATCGGCCGATCGCAGGCTTTCCCACAAAAACCGAGAATGCTCGTCGACAAAGTCGAAGCCGATCGTGCGGTTCTCGCCGGTGCGCACGGCACGCGAAACAATCGACGTGCACAGGATGACGCCGATAAAACAGCAACTGATCCACAATCCGCTGGGCGTCAGCAAGACGACCATCACCCACAACACGGCAAAGAGCACTGATGCCGCTCCGAAGTGCCATGCGGCGGGACGCCACCATGCCATGCCCGTCTGCCGCTTACTCCAGTTGCGCAAGGCAACCAGCGATGTGGTCAGCAGCAGCGCCAGCACGCCGGTCGCGTAAGCGCCTCGCTGGTCATCGACATCCGCGCGGAAGAAAACCGTGACGCACATATTGACCAGCGCGAACATCGAAAACAGCACGCCCCAACGGTGCGACCATTCGAATTCCATCCCGAATCGCAGCAGGATGCGAGGCAGCAGCATACCCAGAGCCGTCATCACGCTGGAGCCCGCGAAGCAGAGAATCAGCACCGAACTCAGATCGTAGACCGTTCCGAAGACCGGCCCGAACAGAGAACTCGCGGAGTGCGCATATTGACCGTCCGCCAGCAGTCCTCCATGCGCGAGATAAGCGAGCGCCCGGTGCCCCGCTTCGCCCGGCGCCTTGAACTGCCCGCCGGGAACCAACATCGTGACGACCGCGACCGATCCGAGCAGGTACAACGACATGATCAGGGCAGCCAGCGCGAGCATCAGCCACGTGCGGCCGATGCGGCCCCGCGGCTGCTGCTCTTCATCGTCAACGCGTCCCCGGATCTGCGGCATCAGTATCATGCTCAGCTCGAACCCGCTGAAGCCCAACGCCAGTTGGGGAACCAGCGCGACGCTGAGCAGGACCATCGCCAACGAACTGTTTCCAAGCCACGAGTGTTCGGTGCTCGACCGGACCTGCAGCTGAACCAACTCCCACCAACGAGCGACCAGGTCGGGATGCCGGTGCAGATACCACAGGCCCCACCCGATCACGATGCCGTTCACAGCGAGATAGGGCATGACCAGCAGCACGGCCAACTTGACAACACGGCGACCGAACCCTCGCCGCAGCCAGTACCAGAAGAAGAAACTGATCGCTCCCAGGAGCACGCTCAGGAGCACCTGTTCGTGAACGTAGTTACGCGTCCAGGCGCCGAAGTGCGCCGTGCAGTACGACTGCAACATTTCGGCGAGGTGATAAAACGGCCGCCCTGCCGAGATGTAGTTGTTGTACCGGACGTGCTCCGCCGCGTCCGACAAAGAAATCGAACGCAGCATGACGAAGTCCGTCGCGGTGAATCCAAGCACGATTAGAATCAACGACTTGCCGCGCCAGCCATTGACCAGTCGTTCCAGCAGCGCAATCGATCCCAGTCCGTGAGGCGACTTGCCGGCCATGTACATGTAGAGCGGCAATATGATGAGCAAGGTCATCAGCACCACGGCCAGCGTCGCCAGCGGTCCGAAGGGCCCCGCTAATTCGTAAGTCAGCGAAGGCTGGTAACCGAGCGTGCTGAAATAATCCACGCCCAGCAGGCACATGACCCACAACCAGAAGCTGTGCTGCGATGGCGCCACGGCGTGCGGCCGGTGAACCTCCGAACCGGTCGGTTGGTTGGCGAATTGTGTTTTAACGTCCGAACTACTCACGACTGGTTTCCTGGGATGCCGGCGATTACCTGCCACTGAAACGTGGAATCTCGCGCGTCGGCGCGGACTCTGTCAACCATCGTCGGGTGCCGCGATTGGCTTGTCCACCCGTGTGTTAGGCCGCGCGCAACCAGACACTTGCGGTCCTCACGCAGCATCGACTCCCTCGATCAGTGCGACATCGAGTCCTTTGACGCTGGCCGCACGACGCGAGTCGCCCCAGCACAGTGTCACGTCCTGCTGACTGTCTCCTAGGTTCCAGAGCAGCACGGCGTGCGCCGTCGGATACCAGGCGCACACAATCGGGACGTCTCCCTCGACATAGGGAATCTTGCCCAACTGCGGCAGGAGTTCCTGCTTGAACTTGAAAAGATCGGGAAGCGATTCCGGTATGGCACGCACTTTCTCGCATAACCCCGACTGCGGACGTCCCACGAGCGTGGTACCGGACGCCGGCAACGTGCCTGCCACCCCGGCATCGGAATCCGAGAGAAACGTGAAGCCATCCGACGCCGGATCGTCCGAGACCTCGAAAGGAATGCCGAGCCCCAGAAACAGACTGTACGGGTCGTCGTTGCCGACGTAGCGGCTGGCTTCGCCCCAATAGTGCTTCAGCGGACCGCGGGGCTTGTGTCCGGCAAGAACCGAGTGAATTCGGGCGTGATTCCGGATGTACGGGGCAATTTGCGGCCAATCGCCTCTGGGAAAGTCGCACATGAACATCGTGTTGCGTACATCGCTGACGGTCGAAACGGCCAGCTTCGCGATCTTGTTCGCGAGCGAAAGGTGCCCCTCGGGGTAAGCGGTGGTTTCGCTGAACGCCAACTCGGGCACGACGAAACGCCGGTGAAACAGGGAACTGAAGAGTTCGTCCGTTTTTCCCTTCACGCGATTGAAGCCGCCATCGTCGAACATCAACTCGCCCACACGCATCGGCAGCTTGCCGTAGTCCCGCAGGCGAATGCCGGCTTTCTCGGATCCCAGATACATGACCATGATGCCCAATCGCACGTCCGGCGCCGCTTTCTGCTGCGCCCGGAAACAAGCCGTCAATTGATCGCAGGTAAAGTCGACCCAGGCGCGCAGCGTTGAAGTCAGACGGCGGGTCTTTACGGCATCGAGCAACTCGTTCCATTGCGGGTCACCAAACCCCGTCTTGCGAAGGAACTCCAGCTTGTGATCCGGACAAAAACACCCGCCGATCACTCCCGGACCCGATGCCAGCCGAAAATCGTCGTCGAGAAAGACCTGATCCACGCCCGCCGCCTGAAGTTGCCTCATGGCATCACAGTTCTCTTCGACAGCCGGCGGATGAAGAGAAGTGCCCGTGAAGCGAGATCCGTCGGGAAGAACCCCCGGCGGCCACTTTGCTGTGCCCGTGCCCGGGTGCCCCAACGGAACGTTGATCACATGCGCCCGCAATCCCCGCTTGGCGATCTGTGCCGAGCACTCGCGGATCTTGTCCGGCGATGCCAGCCACTGACCGCTCCATGAACCGGTAAGCCACAGATCGGTCACACCGGCATTCGCCACGGCCTCAAGCAATTCACGATCCGCCTCCAGCGCGCTGCACGAAGTCGAGAAATGGAAAGTCCGCGGCGAGGCCGGCGCCGCTGCTCCCAATGCGCGAGCCACAAACGCGGCCGTTCCCATAATCCCGCACGTGCGAAAAAAGTCACGCCTTGATGTGTTCATCGAAACAGGCTCGCTGTGTGTGAGTGTGTTCGTACATGTTTCTATCCCACTGACTGCGGATTCCATTCTCCTCGGCAGGGGCGAGGGCGAAACATCCGGCTGGCGGCATCGGTAACCGTTCACGGGGTGGGCCCACGTAGC
>CAIPEB010000190.1 GCA_903863885.1 uncultured Planctomycetaceae bacterium
CTCGAAGAGCACGCGGAACTTCTCCTCGTTCTCGCGGAGGGCAACCGTTCGTTCCCGTACCATTTCCTCGAGGCCGTCGCGGTGGCGGCGCAATTCCGACTCGGCCTCTTTTCGCTCGGTGATGTCCACACAGGCACCCGTCATGCGCAGGGCCCGCCCCGCATTGTCGTAGACCGCCTTGCCTATCGCGCTGATCCATCGCACTTGGCCATCCGGATGCACGATGCGATATTCATTGTCCAGCAGACTGTGATCCTGCAGTGCCCGTTCAATCTTGTCGTATGCCGCCGAACGGTCTGCCGGATGCAGCGAGGTCTCCCACGCAGCGAAAGAGGCAGTGTGCGTTTCCCGATCCAGGCCGAACAGCCTGAACATCTCGGGCGACCAGGCGATTTCGCCCGTCAAGATGTTCCAATCCCAGATCCCCTGGCCCGCCGCCTGCTTGGCCAGTTCCAGTCGCTCGTTCGCCTGCTGCAGCGACTGCTTGATCCGCTTGCGTTCTGCCACCTCCTGCCGCAGACGCTCGAGGGCCTCGGCCAGTTCAGCGGTCTGGCTTCGAATCTCCGCGTGATTCTGGGCCACCTGCGCCAGCTTGCTCCTGATTCGCAACTGACGCCGGTGTTCGTCCCGCAGTCCCTGGCAGAACTCCTCTTCCCCCGTTTCGCGGTGACCCGATTCCGGCGGCATCCGTTGCTGATCAACACGAAACTGTTCGCCGAAGGCGGTCTCTAACATCCGCAGTTTGGCCGTTGCGCCCCATTGCTCATAGCAACGGAATGCCTCCTGCCAGTAAGTCTGTGCCAGCCGTCCTTGGCCGCGAGTTTCCAGGAATTCCGCAGCGCGCTCATTGGCCAGTCCTTCCCAGTGCACGAAGCCGCTGGAAGCCGCCTGATCTGCTGCTTCGCGGAAAAGCCGCAGTGCGACATTCCAACGGCCATCCAGAACGGCGGTCTCGGCCGCGACAAGAGTTTGCTTATGGGCGAAGTTCTCCGGACACGCGCTGCCCCACTGTCGCAGTTGTTCCGAAAGGCGGTTCAGTTCCGCGCGGTGGGATTCTTGTTTTTCCGGTTCGGCATGCGGAATCAAACGAGCCAAGATCAGGGCGCGTACGAACACGTGCTCGGCCCACGGCAGCAATCCCTGAGTGCCCACGGTGTATATAAGGGACTCGGCCAGTTCGGACCAGGCAAACGCCTGCTCGCACTGCCCAAATATGAGCAGCGCCAATGCGCGGTTCACTTTGTAGATGCACTCGACCTGGATGTTGCGGTGGACTTTGACCTGCTCGAGATATTCCCGCTCCCAGGCTGCGTCTTCGTCGGGGCGGTCCCCGCTTCCCATAAGTCCCTGGAAGATCTTCAGTCCACCCTCGAGCAGATCGATGGCCCACTGGTTGACGCGAGTTCGACTGAAAACCAGGGAGCTTTGCGTTTCCTGGACCAGTTCCGGGAGCGGCGTCCCCTGATACAGGCGGCAATACATGTTGTGCCCGAAGGCGTACGCGGCGTACTGCAGATTGCCGGAAGCCAGTCCGATCTCGTAGGCCTGCGCATAATCGCGACTGCTGGCCCGGAGTGGCTCGCACCAGTGCCGCACCGAACTGCCGATCATCAGATAGAACACGCTGCGATCCGACGGCGAATCGAACTGGCTGGTCATCAGCCGCGTGGCGAGTTCGCCGAATTCTCTTGTCATCGCGTAGTCGTTGGCCACCCAGCCCACCAGACCGCCGAACGCCGTGTGGCTGTACCCGATCTGCGGCAGATTGCCGTAACGGATCGTCAAGTTCACGACCTTGGGAACGATGACGCTCCACAATCGTTGGTGCGAGCGGTAGCACGGTGGACCCATCGTGATCAGCAGTTTCACGGCCATCCGCATCTGGGGATCGGTCATTATCGGCGATTCGGCCAGTTCTGGCACTGCGCGGCCTCGCAACTCGTCGCGGAAGCGTGCCAGCTCCGCGTCCCTCGCGGCTTCGTAATCCGACTCGGGCAGCTGGATCCCCAATTCCGCAAGCGCTTCGCGCCCTGCCGCGATGGCTTCGGGATATCGGGCCAGCAGCGTGAATTGAACAATCAGGGTGTTGAGTGCCTCGGCCTTTTCGAGGGGGCTGTCGGCGCGGGAGACAGCCTGCCTGATGCACTCCTCGGCCAGATTCTTGTCGCCTTCGAGGAATTCGCTCTCGGCGCGATCGAGGAAGAAGCGGTAGGACACATCATGATGTTCGGCCCAGAGTTTATCGGCGAAGCCGGGGTGTTCCAGGAATTGGGCGGCGGCGCGATGGAATTGCAGAGCCGCACGATAGGCGGTTGCGGCGCGGGCCTTGCGGGCCGCTTGCGTGTTCAAACGCAGCACTTCCACCTGTTCGCCGAAGTCGTCAATGAAGGCGAGGCCCGCATTCATCTGGTCCGCGACTTGAAACAAACGGTCGCTCAACTGCTGGCGGCTCAGTTGCGTCCGCAACTGCCGGCCGACCCGCAGACGGAGCTGGGGCAATTCGGCCGGAGGAATCAGGTCATAAGCGGCCTGCTGCACGCGATCGTGCAGAAATCGGTAATCGCTCGGCAAGACGTCTGCTTCCAGCGGTAGGATCAAGCCGTCCGCGATTGCCGGTCCCAGCATCCGCCGGCATTCCCCGACAGTGTGACCGCTGATCATCGCCAGGATGGGCAATTCAAACCGATTGCCCAGGCAGCTTGCCAAGGCAAGCAGTTCCACCGCATCCGGTTCCAGACGTCGGATCTTCTCGGCAAACAGCTTGACGACACTTTCCGGTAACCACTTGCCGCCAAGCTGATCGGCACTCCAGCACCAGGCGTTCCGGCTTGAGTCGAATAGCAGCAGACCCTGCTCGTGCAGGGTGCTGAGCAGCGTTCTGGCAAAGAACGGATTTCCAGCAGTGTACCGGTGCAGAATGACGGACAGGCTCTCGAGTTCCTCGACTGCGGGCTTCAGCGTGTCGCGCAGCAGATCACGCACATCCCCCTGCGTGAGATTTCGCACTGCCAGTACCTCGACGGGTACCGACTCCAGCCGCAACTCCTCGAATGCCTGAACCAGCGGATGAGCGGCGTCGACTTCTTCGTCCCGATAGGTGGCCACCGCCAGAAGAAACCTCAAGTCGGACCCGATGCGAAGCTTCGTGAGCAGGTCGATCGACGCCCCGTCCGCCCATTGCATGTCATCAAGGAACATGACCACCGGGTGTTCCGGACGGCAGAGCACGGTCAGGAACTGCCGCAAGAGGCGGGCAAAACGGTGCCGAGACTCAAGTGGATTGATCTCGGCCACCGGCGGTTGTTTGCCGAGCCACGGTTCCAGTTCCGGTGCGAGTTCCGTCATCAGCGAACCCAGCCCACCAACCGCTTCCTGCAACCGCGGACTCCAGTATTCGCGTGAAAACATCTCGTCACGCGTCAGGGTGCGGCAGAACTCGCACAGGATGCTTCTGATTGCGGAGTAAGGAATGTTCTGGTGGTACTGGTTGAATTTGCCTTCGAGGAACAGACCGTTCCGCCGCTCCACCTCCGCCCGAATTTCTCGCACTAAGCTCGTCTTGCCGGACCCTGAACTCCCCGGCACCAGCAGCACGGTGCCGCGCCCCTGACAAACACGGTCGAATGCGGAAATCAAAACGTCCACGGCTTGAGCGCGACCGTACAGCCGAGAGGAAATTTCCAGCCCGCCGTAACCGCAGGACGACGCTGACGAGGTCTTGTCCTGTTTCATACAACACCGAAAGCGCCAAGAAGCCGAGACTTGACGTGTGTTAGTCTAACAAAACAGGCCTCCATCTTCGACTCGCGGGCCTCTGCATTTGGCTGCGGTGCCCTCCAGTGCGGGCTTTCTTCGATTTGCGATCGGCTTCCTATAAGTGTTTTGCAGTCCGCATTCCATTTTGAGTCTGGAAAATTTATCAAGATTTGCGGACTGCCGCGAAAAAACTCGGCCGACGCCGAAGAGACAACGGTTTGTTACCCGCTGGAGCGGCCCGCTGCCCAACGTGACTTTCACCCGCTGAGGATCACCGTCTTTACATGGAGGGCAGTGATATGAACAGAAAGAAACTGGCCGGCTGGCAATTTGCCACGTCGTCGCAACGCTGGCGGCGAAGGGCCAGGATCCTGGTGGCTGAAGACAACACCGTCAATCAGGAAGTGGCCATCGGCATCCTGAACAAATTGCGCATCCGAGCGGATGCCATGGCCGACGGCACCGAAGCGGTCGAAGCACTGAAGACGCTCCCGTGCGAGCTGGTGCTGATGGATATGCCGATGCCGGAGATGGACGGACTGGAGGCCAAACGCATCATCCGCGACCCGCTGTCGCCCGTCACGAATCACCAGATCCCGGTCATTGCGATGACAGCCAACGCGTACGAGTCACCGATGAACCCAGGCCGAAGATCGCTGCATCTCAAAGCGACTTACGGAAGTCCCTGTGTGCGATACTTGCGAACACGTCTGACCGCGTCGAAACATCACCCGCCATGTTCTCCGCCGGCCTGATGTAAGGCGGCGGGAAACATGGCGGCGTGATGCAGCGATCCGAAGCCGTCGGTCGTTTGTGTTGGCTGTCGGCGGCGTGCATCGGCGCATGCTGAAGGGCCGCTATGGACCAATCGCCGGTCTGCACCATGGCTCACAGTGGCAACGGCTCGACCGATATGTTCATGGTGAAGCTGGCCCACCCTCTACCGCTCCGTTTTCCTCCGGTAGCCACGCGTTCAAGGCTTCCGCCAGTGACTGCGGCGAAATGGGCTTAGCAACATAGGCATTCATGCCCGCATCCAGACAGCGTTCACGATCGCCTCGCATCGCGTTGGCCGTCATGGCGATCACCGGGACGCAATGACTCAACACGGACGATTCGGGATCGCGAATGATACGGGTGGCCTCCAGTCCGTCCATCTCCGGCATCTGCATATCCATCAGCACCAGATCGTAGGATAGCGTCTTCAGCAGTTCGACAGCTTCCGCACCATCGCCGACGGCGTCGGCCCGCAGCCCTAGTTTTCGCAGAATTCCCAGGGCAACCTCCTGGTTGACCGCATTGTCTTCGACCACCAGGATTCTCGCCCCACGCCGATGAATAGCGGGTACGGCAGCTCTTGAGAAGCCGACCGTCGCGGAGACATCGCCGCGCAAATCACGCATCAATTGCCGACGCAGCCGGACGGTGAACCAGAACTCCGATCCGCTCCCCAGTGTACTGGTCACGCCGATTTGCCCGCCCATCAACTCCGCAAGGTCCTTTGCAATGGCCAGTCCCAGGCCGGTGCCGCCGTATCGGCGCGTCGTCGAGGCATCGGCCTGCGTGAACTTCTGGAAGAGCTTCTGTTGCTTTTCCAGCGGAATGCCGATCCCGGTGTCCCGCACGGTGAACCTCAGCAGGAAGTCAGTCTCGGTCTGTTCCAACACGCTGGCTTGCAGGTGGATTTCGCCGCGATCAGTAAATTTCACGGCATTCCCCGCCAGATTGGAAAGAACCTGGCGCAGTCGACCGGGGTTGCCGCGGAGGCGGGACGGCACTTCCGGTCCGACCTCGCACTTCAATGTGAGCCCCTTCTCCCGGGCTCGTGCAGCCAGGGGCGCGGCCAGCTCGTCCAGCATGACAGGCAGTTCAAAGTCCACGGCCTCGAGTGTGAGTTTACCCGCCTCCATCTTGGAGAAGTCCAGAATGTCGTTCAGCAGGACCAACAGAGCTTCGCCGCTGGCGTGGATTGTGTTGGCATAGCGACGCTGCTCGGAATTCAGCTGCGTGTCGAGCAGCAGGCCGGTCATGCCAATGACGCCGTTCATCGGAGTGCGGATCTCGTGGCTCATCGTGGCCAGGAAGTCGCTCTTGGCGGCACTGGCAGCCTCGGCACGCTCGGCCAGTTCCCGCGTTTTGGCCGTAGCCTGCCGCAGCTCGACGTTCGTTTCCCGCAAGGCCAGTTCAGCCTGTTTCCGCTCGCTGATATCGCGCGTAACGCCGAGCAGTTCCGAAGTTCGGCCGTCACCGTCAGGCAATGCGGAAGCTACAACCTCAACCCATTTAATGGACCCGTCCTTGCACCGCATCTGCAGTTCTCGACTGCGAAAATCCACGGGGAGCCCGGCTTGGACGTTCTCCTTCGCATCGACAAAGCCCTGTTGGACAAGTGTCAGGGATCCCGATGGATATAACTCTTCCCAGGGCAACGACACGAATTCGCTCGGCGAAAAGCCGGTCATTCGCTCCACGGAAGGGCTGACATAGGTGAACCGGCCATCGAGATTCATTGTCCAGATCACGTCAAATAAGTTGTCGGCAAGCAGGCGATGCCGCTCTTCACTAGCCCGCAATGCTGCTTCGGCCAATCGGCTTTGTGTGTTGTTCTCATGGGCGATGATCACATAGCGGCGATCGTCGACGAAGAACGGATTCACCCGACAGAGAAACCAGCGTTTCACGTGCTCCGAATGGCAGGCATACTCTCTGACGAACTCGGGCAGATCTCCCGCAAGAACGGCGTTGATTCCCTCGCGAAACGCGTCCACTTCGGCCCGGTCGCCTTCGTTGCAGCTCTTGAGCGCATCGAAATACGATGCCCCTTCGTCGATCGCTGACTCGCAAGCATTGTTTTCCGTGCCGAAGTTCTTCCAGGCGCGGTTGGTGACGAGGATTCTGCCCGTTTCATCTATAACGCAAATATGAGCACTTAAGCCGTCAATCGTCGATCGCAGGAATTGCTCAGCCTGCTCGACGCGTTGTCGTTCCTCGGTTTCGCGCTGGAGGTCTCGAATGCGTTCCTGAACTTTCGACTCAAGCTCTTCGTTGATGTGCAGGATCTTCTGCTCAGCCTCCTTCATCACGGTTATGTCGGAAAAAGTCATCACCACACCCTCGATCTGGCCGGTTTCGTTGCGGAACGGCATGATCCGGGGCCGCAGCCAGCGGTTGTCGCGGGTTTGGGTTTCCTTTTCGATGGCAACGCCGGTCGCCAGAACCTGTCGTACGTTCGCGAGCAGTTCTTCCTGCTGAGTCAGATGGTACGCGATGTGGTCGATAGGGCGGCCGATATCCTGGGGCAACAACTTGAGGAATGACGTGATGGCGGGATTGAACTTGCGGATCCGGAACTCGCGGTCGAGGAATACCGTGCCGGTGTCCACGCTGGCCAGCAGGTTTTCGTGGTCAATGTTGAGCTGTTTGAGCTCCACGTTCTTGCGTTCGAACTCCGCGTTGACCGAATACAGTTCTTCATTTACCGAGTGCAGCTCTTCGTTGGTGCTCTGCAATTCCTCGTTGGATGCCAGCAATTCCTCATTAGTCGCCTGCAGTTCTTCGTTACTCGCTTGCAGCTCTTCGACCGTGGTCTGGAGATTCTCGCGGGTCGATTGCAGTTCCGCTTCCAGGTCGGACATGTACTGCCGGTATTGACGTTCCTTATCGAAGGTGGCGATTTCACTGTCGCTGGCCGGCGGCAAATGGTCCGTGTTTCGTGCCCGCTCGAAATAAACGTGGTAATGAGCACCCAAACCGTCGTCAGGGACCAACGGCGCGACGGTCAAGTCGACCAATTCCTGCTCGCTGCCATGACGGATGCGTACGTTCCTGGTGACGATTCGCTGATGAGTCCGTTCGACCCGCTGCAACGAAGTGCTTATGGCGACCATCAGATTCTCGTCAACGAGCGCCAGAAGATTGGTCTCAACGCGTCCTTCCAGCGGTTTGAGATATTCCGCCACATTGCCGAAGTAATGCAGGACATGTCGGTGTTCATCGATCAGAACTCCAGCGGGGAGATGCGTCCGCAAGAGCTGGTCGTAATCGGACAGCATCTGGCGATTGATGCTGACCATGCGCCTGCCGCCGACCGATGATACCGTCGGCGTCAGAGGCGCCCGCTCCCGACGAGTGGCGTCAAGATCGGTCGCCAGCCGGAGTTCACGCAGTTTGCGAAACAAACGATATTGACCGCCAAGGGACTGGAACTCGCCGGCGAGCGCACCCAGGCTTTCACTCTTCCCCAGAAAGAGGACGCCGTTCTTGCGGAGTGCGAAGTGCAGCAGGGAAAGTACTTTTTCCTGGGAATCCGGTTGCAGGTAGATCAACAGATTGCGACAGCAGACCAGATCCTGCCGCGTGAACGGCGGATCATTCAGCACATTATGCGGAGCGAAGACAACCAGCTTTCGCAAGTCCGACGTCACGCGGAACTGGTCGTCCCCTTCGCGTTTGAAGTACCGCTGCAACCACTCGGGCTTCACGTTGACGAGTCGGTCACGGTCGTAAACCCCTTGCGATGCCACTTCCAGTGAGGCGCGATGAGCGTCCGTGGCAAAGACGGTGGTCTTCCCCCGGAAGCCGAGCTTTTGCGATGTCTCGGCAAGAAGAATGGCGAGTGAGTAGGCCTCTGCGCCCGTAGCGCACCCCGCCGACCAGACGCGGAGATCCTCGTTCGGCCGCAGGTTGGCGAAAAGCTGGGGAAGCACGTCCTGTTCCAGGAACGAGAATGCCGGCGGATCGCGAAAAAACTCCGTGACGCCGATCAACAGATCCTGGTAGAGCAGTTCCAGCTCTTTCGGGTCAACCGACAGGATCGACAGGTATTCGGAGACGTTCTTAAGCTGGCGAAACTCCATCCTCCGACGGATTCGACGACCGACCGTGGTTCCCTTGTACTTGGAAAAGTCGAGGTGATAGTTGCAGCGCAAGAGAGCAAAAACACCGGCGAATTCCCCTTCGTCCGAAAGCACCTGCGGCTCACGGTCGATCGCTGCACGCACGGCCTGGGGATCGGCAGCGTATTCCGCCAGAATACGCGGCACACGATCCACGTCCACAATGAAATCGCACTCATTCGTGGCAATTGCATTACGCGGCATGCCGTCAAACTGAGCGGATTCGGGAGACTGGACGATGACCAGTCCGCCGTTCCTGTGAATGGCGACAATGCCGCGCGAACCATCGGAACCGCTGCCCGAAAGCACGACCCCGACAGCCTTCCCGCCGGCATCTTCGGCCAGCGATTTGAAGAAGATGTCGATGGGCAACTCGACGTGAACGCTGATGGTTTTCTCCGTCAGGTATAGTCGCTCCTGACGAACGGTCATGTGAGTCTTCGGAGGAATCAGGTAGATGCTGTTGCGGTGTAACTCGGTGCCATTGGTGACGCGATGGATCGGCATCGAGGTATGGCGTGCCAGCAAATCGTCCATGAGACTCTTAAAATCCGGGGACAGGTGCTGGATGATAATGAACGCCATACCGGTGTCGGACGGCATATGGTCGAACAACTGCTCCAGCGCGCTTAAGCCCCCAGCCGAGGCTCCAACACCAACGATAAGCGTCGGTCTCTGATCGCCCCTGCTTGCATCGCCAGGTGGTAAACCCATTTCACGACTCCCGTTTCAGATCAAACTGCGCCATCGAACCGGTGAATCGCGGTTCAGCTGCTTTTCGGTGCGAGGTAACCTGATACACCGTCTGTCTCCCACAATCTCTTGCCTCTGAAGTTGGTAACCGTTCAGGGGGTGGGCCCACGTAGCCGCGTCTCTCCGAGACGCGA
>CAIPEB010000191.1 GCA_903863885.1 uncultured Planctomycetaceae bacterium
ATACCGCATCCAGGAATCCGAAATCCGGCGGTCCGCGTTCGACCAAGACACGTTGAAACATCGCGACGGCTTTCGGCTGCCGCGATACACCACGGCCACATATCGCATCTCGCAGGAAAACGGACGCTCGTTCCTGTCGCTGGACTTCTCCAAGCGGCCGGACTCGATCCATGCTCCGCCCGGTGCGGCACACGCAGACCGTGTCATTGCGGCCGTCGGACTCGATCGGCAGATGACCCAGTGAGATGATTCGCAACCCGGAAAAACCGACTGGCATGACACCAATGCGAAGAGGAACCATACTGGTCGCGGCGATTGTGTGCCTGCTGATCGCGATGCTCGTCAGCGTTGCGATTGTCAGGGCACTCGTGCTCCAGCAGCGGCAGGCCCGCACAGATTTCGAGCGAGTGCAGGCCATGTGGCTCGCCGAGTCCGCAGCCTCTCGCGCGGCTGTCATGCTGCGCAGCCAGGCGGATTACCAGGGCGAACTCTGGAAACTTCAGGTCGAGTCGCCCAGCGGCCCCGTCGAAGCCTGCGCCGAAATCGTCGTGACCCGCACTCCGGATCGACCTGATGAGCGGCTGGTCCGAATCGAATCCCGGCTGCCCGCGAATTCGCTGTCCCGGACCGGCTATCGCAAGCAACTCACCATTCAATTGCCCCAAGGGGAATCTAAACCATGAACGACCGTCGCCGCGCAGCCTTCACTCTCGTGGAACTGCTGGTCGTGATCGCGATCATCGGAATCCTCGTAGCGCTGCTCCTGCCCGCCGTCCAATCGGCACGTGAGGCCGCTCGCCGCATGCAGTGCGCCAACAATCTGACGCAACTCATCATCGCCGTAAACAACTATCAGGATGCCCACGGCGTCTATCCTCCCGGAACGATCGAGAAGACCGGCCCGATTCGCAGCGAAGCCGTCGGGTACCACCACAGCTGGGTTATTCAGATCCTGCCGTTTATCGAACAGAAAAACGTCTATCTCCATATCGATCGCAACGCGGGCGTCTACGACACAAAAAACGCAGCGGTCCGCAATCTGGGCATCGGCACGCTGATGTGCCCGTCATCCGCCTCGTTTGCCGCAGGCTATTCCGCCTACGCGGCCGTCCACAATGATCAGGAGGCGCCGATCGACCAGTCGAACAAAGGCGTTCTCTTTCTGAACAGCCGCGTTTCGTATGAGGATGTGAGCGACGGCACCTCCCAGACGCTGTTCCTCGGCGAAAAACACACGCTGGTGGGCGACCTCGGATGGATGTCCGGCACACGTGCCACACTGCGGAACACGGGCACTCCGCTCAACACGCTGATTGCTTATCGCAAAGGACAGAAGCTCCAAATCGTCCGGCCCACCAGCCCGCCGGGAAAAGCGGCCGATGAAGAAGCGAAGAACGCGGAGGAGGTTCTCGAGCTGGCGCCTCAAGCTGACAGCAAAACGGCTGAGCCTGGAAAGGAACCTGCCGACGCGCAGCCGGGTACGTCCAGCGGCGAATTCCCCAAACCGAACCCGCTGGCAGTCGGCGGTTTCTCGAGCGAGCATCAAGGGGGTGCGAATTTCGCGCTGGGCGACGGCAGTTTGCGGTACCTCAGCGACTCCATCGATGTGACCGTCTATCAACGACTCGGCAATCGAGCCGACGGCGAACTGCTTGGCCAATTCTGAGTGCACGTATCATGGCGGCGATGCGAATCGAATGCCGAAGTAACATGACTGCAGCCGGGCGATGCACGCGAGGCCGGCGCAGCCGAACCGTTTTGCGCCGAGTTGCGCAGGGCTACACGCTGGTCGAATTGATGATCGTCATCGCGATCATCGGAATCCTGATTGCCCTGCTGCTTCCCGCCGTCCAGGCGTGTCGAGAAGCGGCCAGGCGGAACCTGTGCACGAATAATCTCGTGCAGATTTCACTGGCGCTGGCTCAATACGAGATGGCTCATTCGGCGTTTCCGGCCGGAACCCTGGATGCCGGCGGTCCCATCCTGAATCAGCCAAGCGGCTACCATCATAACTGGATCATCGCTCTGCTTCCGTTCCTGGAAGAACAGAACGCCGACCGGCACATCGATCGCACCGCGAGCGTCTATGATCCGAGGAATCTGCCGGTCCGGCGATTGGATCTTTCCTTGCTGCGATGTCCGAGCAGTTCTCCGGGAAACGCGTTCTCCGAATACGCCGGCGTGCACAACGACCTCGAGGCGCCGATTGATGCGAATAATCACGGTGTGTTTTTCTTGAACCGAAGCATTCGCGTGGAAGAAGTGACGGACGGGACATCGTGCACGCTGTTCGTCGGCGAGAAGTTCACCGGCATCGCGGACCTCGGATGGATGTCCGGCACTCGGGCCACGCTCCGCAACACGGGTGTGCCGATCAACTGGCCGGGCGAACGATGGAAGTACACCAATGACTGGATACCGAGCGGCTATCCGCTCGGCATCGACGCCAATGCCAAAGAGGCGACCGGCGACGCGCTGCTCAATGCCTTATTCGGCGGCCCGGAAATGTCGTCGATCGTGTGGTCGAGGAAACAGATGGACGGAATGGGCGGCTATTCCAACAACACTGAAATTGCTGCCAATGACACAACGGATAATGCCGGCCCCAGTTTCCATCGCCCGACAAACCCGCTGCTGGCGGTGGGTGGCTTTGGAAGCGCACATCCGGGAGGCGCGTCGTTTGCATTCGGAGACGGCAGCGTTCATTACCTGTCGAGCACCCTGGATCCGGCCGTCCTCACCCTGCTGGGCAATCGCGCCGACCGGCAGATGGTCGATCCGCACGACTGGTAGAACCTCTGCGTGGTACTAACCGTCAGAGTTCTTACTCTTCGCGCAAGGTCCGGCGACCAACGGGAGCGGGTTATTCACCCGGGGCGGCAGCACCGCTCCGTCTGGCGGTTCTGCTGCCCTGTGCAGGCACTGGCAGCATGCCGAAGTTGCATGCTCGATAAAGTTTACGCAGTTTCGCGCCAGCCAAATTCCTCCCACTCGCCCCGTTTACAATTCGCGGCGGTTTCAAGATTTTCGGTATTGCCAAAACTGGCAATTGTTCGAGAATGCGGTGCGTTCCTCCGCGTCGCGACCAAATCCTCTCGGTTAATCGGTGTCGGTTCGGAATGACTGAGCCACTCACATTTGAAGAATTGCAGATCGGGGATTGCTGGCGGAGTCGTGGTCGCACGATCACGGAAACGGATGTCGTAAACTTCGCGAATCTCACGGGCGACCACGATCCTCTGCATGTGGATCATGAATACGCCAGCCGTACGTCGTTCGGCCGGCCTGTAGCCCACGGACTGCTCGGATTGTCGTACCTTGCCGGCATGAGCAGCAACAGTCCGGCGGTCCATACCGACGCGTTCCTCGCGATACGCCAGTGGGAGTTCCTTTTGCCGACGTTTATCGGCGATACGATTTACGCGATCACCCAGGTCGTGGATCTTCAGGCCAGCAGCCGGCGACACGGACGGGTGACCTGGGTGCGGCAGCTCGAAAATCAAAAAGGCGACATCGTCCAACGCGGGGTCTTCGAAACGCTTGTCGCTACTTCCCTCGGCGTGATGATGCGCAACGGCGAAGTGGCAAAACGCAGCTCGCACGCCGTGCGATGCGAACTGTCTCGCGAAACCGGCTGAGCTTCTCGCGGGACTGCCTGAAGATCGCCGTTCGCCGGCTCATGGCTTGCGGTTCTTCACGTGGGTTTCGAGCCACTCATCCATTTCCCACAGCATGTGCAGGATGTTCTCGCGCGCCATGTAGCTGTGGCTTTCACACGGCAGCAGCACG
>CAIPEB010000192.1 GCA_903863885.1 uncultured Planctomycetaceae bacterium
CGAACGTCTGCAGCACTCCGTCATGGGCCACATCGCTTTCCGATGCCATTGCATCGCGCGCGAATACGGGCGAGTAACGGCCATCGCTGGGCAACTTGCGCAGAGCAACTCGCACATAGCAACCTGCTGACAAAACGCGTGCAGCCCGCTAATCTTGCTGGCAAGGACCTGAGCCGTCAACCCGACACGGACAACGGCGCGGGTCGCCATTGAGCCGCAAACCGGCCTACGAATCGGGACGGAACAGACCGAGCGAGCGAGTCTTCCTGTGTCCAGATAATAACGGGTGATCCCATGGAACAGCGATTTGTGCATCGTCTGGAAGAGGAACTGGCGCAGGCCATCGAGGACTTGTTCGCGGCTCGGGACAAGAGCGGCCGGTTCCCCCATCGCCCTTCGCCGCACACGCTTCAGATGATGGCCAAAGCCGCCGTTGCCGTCTTTGAAGCGGCCGCCGAAACACCGGCATCGAAACCGTCGCGCGAGACGCCGCCAAAAGGCGATGCCAAACAAGAGCGATTCGAGACCGCATACGAAGGTTCGCCTCCCTGGGACCTGCAACATCCGCAACCCGCGCTGGCCGCGATCGCTGACCGGGTCAAAGGCTCGGTGCTGGATGTCGGTTGCGGAACGGGTGAAAACGCTCTGTTTTTCGCTGAAAAAGGGCACGAAGTCATCGGTGTGGATTTCGTTGAACGCGCCGTGAACCAGGCTCGCCGCAAGGCAAGGCAGCGTCACGTGCGGGCTGAATTCCTGCAGATGGACGCATTGAAGATCACTGAACTGGGGCGAGTCTTCGACAGCGTGATCGATTGCGGCCTGTTCCACGTGCTTTGCGACGAAGATCGGGCCGCCTATGTCGAAGCACTCGCCGGCGTCACTCGGCCGGGGAGTCACCTGTTCTTGATGTGCTTCCGCGATGAAGAGCCGGGCGATCGTGGCCCGAGGCGGATTTCGCAGGGGGAACTCAGAGCCGCTTTTCAATGCGGCTGGAAGGTTGCATCGATCGAACCGATCCAGTTCGAGCCGAACCCCGATGCTGAAGACCGCGACTTCAGCGAGGGCGGTCCCAAAGGCTGGCTCGCCACGGTCCAGCGAGTCTAGCTCAATGCCTCCAGGAGTTGCGTTAAGGTGGCCTTGGCATCGCCGAACAGCAGAATCGTCCTGGGATCCGCGTACAGCGGATTCTCGACGCCTGAATAACCCGGTTTGCCGTCCATGTTGCAGACGATGACCCGCTTCGCTTCATGCGCGGCCAGGATGGGCATGCCTGAAATGGGCGTGCCTTCGACGTGGATCGCGGCCGGATTCACCACGTCGCACGCGCCGATGACCAGCGCCAGGTCTGCGTCGCGAAACTCGCTGTTGATTTCCGGAAGATCGAACAGGATGTCCGAATCGACGTCAGCCTCGGCCAGCAGCACGTGCATGTGCCCGGGCATCCGCCCGGCGATCGGATGTATCGCGAATTTGACGGACTTTCCCATCGCCTTGAGCCGTTCGGCCAGCTTGCCGACCTCGAACTGAGCGTGGGCCAGCGCCATTCCGTATCCCGGAATGATGATGACCGTCGCCGCTTCACTGGCTGCGTCAGCGGCGCGAAGAAGTGGCGAGCGGTTGTCCGAAGGCGCGGATTCGACAGCAGCCGCCGGCGCCGGCAACTCGACTGCGGCTTGGTTGATCGGCGAGACAAGGTTCGTCTTTTCCAGGTCCGCCGCAACGAGCACGTTCGAGAGCCTGCGGTTCATCGCCTGACACATGACATGCGTCAGAATCGAACCGGATGCGGCCACCGTGGCTCCGCAGGCGATCAGCAATCGATTCTGAATAATGACCCCGCAGAACGATGCCGCCAGTCCGGCCGTGGCGTTCAGGAATGAAATCAGCACAGGCATGTCAGCCCCGCCGATGCGCATGGCAAAGACTGCGCCCAGTTCAATCGCAAGCAGCGTTATCGCCAGGAGACCGACATACAGCACGGTCCCGACCGACAACAGCGACATCGCACCCAGCACGCAGATGCCGGCCATCGTCGCCGCGAGGATTAAATTGTGCGAGCGGAGGACAATCGGCGGTTGGTGAACGAACCCTGCGAGCTTCGCGCTGGCAACCATGCTTCCGCTGAACGTCGCTGCGCCGATCACCATACCGAGAATTCCCGACAACTCGCCCACCGCCGACAGATTGCCGCCCTCGCGGGTCAGTTCGACGAACGAGGTCAGAAGTGCTGCCACGCCTCCGGCCCCGTGCTGGAAGGCAACCATGGCGGGAATCTGGATCATGTTGACCCGCACGGCAACAAAGTACCCGACGGCCCCGCCTGCCAGCAGGGCAATTACCACCGTGGCAGGCTCGCGAATGGAGTTCGTCCAGAACACCCACGCCAGCGCAAACAACAGCGCAAGCGATGCCGCAAAGTTGCCGCTGCGAGCCGTATCCGGAGCCCTGAACCGCCAGATCCCGAGAATCAGGATCAGGATGATCGCAAGATCGACCAGAATGTGCCCGACGCGGTCCATGGCAACGTGCTACTCGTGATGTCGATGAAACATCCTCAGCATGCGGTCGGTGATGGTGAACCCGCCCGCTACGTTAAACGCGGCCAATGCGATTGCCAGAAAACCAAGCATTCGCTGAAGCAAGGTCGTCTCGACCGCGAACAACAGGACTCCTCCCAGTATCGTCACAGCGGAGATCGCGTTGGTCATCGACATCAGCGGAGTGTGCAATCTCGCGGGAACTCGCGAGATCAATAGATAGCCGACGCCGAAAGAGAGGATGAAAACGGACGCCATCAACGACAGTTCGACCATCGCCTCAACCTCCGCCCACGTTTACGGGTCGTCAAGCCATCGCCTTCAGCGTACCTGCGTGTACGATCTTTCCTTGATGTGTCACGAGCGAGTGCCGCACTATTTCATCGTCAAGATCGAGCTTATCCAACCCTCGCTTGAATAGATTGGCAACGTAGCGAAGCACGTTATTGGCGTACAACCAGCTCGCATGTACCGGCATGGTCCCCGGGATGTTCCACATCCCGATCAGATGAACTCCATGCCTGACAATCTCGCGTCCCGGTTCAGTCATCCCGCAGTTGCCGCCCTGGTCAACCGAGACATCGACGATCACCGAACCCGGCTTCATTCTCTGCAGCATTTCTCCGGTCACGAGAACGGGCGCAATTTCACCGGGGACAAGAGCCGCGAGAATCACGATATCGGCTTCCTCAACCAACGGCCCCAGTGCTTCGCGTTCTTTCTTCAGCCAGTCGGACGACAGCGCCCGTGCATAGCCGCCCTCACCGTGAGCGACTTCGGAAGGCACATCGAAACCTGCGATTTTGGCGCCCAAGCTGTCCGCCGCCTTGCGAGCTTCTTCACGAATGTCCACGACCTTGATCGCACCGCCTAATCGCTTTGCCGCCGCAATCGCCTGCAGGCCGACCACCCCGGCACCGACCACGAGGAACTTGGCTGCCCTGATCGTTCCGATCGCCGTTCCGACCATCGGCACAAATCTGGGAAACCGGTTGGCCGCGATGAGCACGGATTTGTAGCCCGACACCGTGCTCATCGAAGTTAACGCGTCCATGGTCTGAGCGCGAGAAATCCGAGGGATGTCGTCCATGGTCAGCGCCGTGATATTCCGCGCGGCAAGCATCTGGATCGTGGCGTGATTCGGCGGCGCTGCGGGGTGAAGAAAGCAGACCAGCATTGCGCCGGGCCGCATCATCTCAACTTCGTGCTTTCCCGCATCCCGATTGAGCCACGGTTGCTTTACTTTGACGACAACATCCGATTCGGCGAACAAAGTCTCGGCGGTGCCGACGATCTTCGCCCCCGCGCGCTCGTAATCCGAATCGGGATGCAGAGCGCCTTCACCGGCACGCGACTGCACGTGTACATCGAACCCCATGCGGATGTACTCGGCAACCGTCTCCGGAAGAGCTGCGACTCGCAATTCGTCATCGAGGATCTCTTTGGGAATTCCCAGGATCATTGCAAAGCCTCCCCAATTACCGCGCAGCCTCCATGCGTGAATCATCCAGATCGAGCCGATAGAGAACCTGGTTGTAGTCGTACCGCGGCGTCGGATGCGGCCGGTCGGCGAAGGTGGCCGTGTATGTGCCTTCGAAGATCAGCATCGGCGAATCGGGTGCAGTGAACTCCGGATGCAGGCGAGGATTGTAAAACGTGTAGTTCTCGTGGGTCAGGATTTTCACCGCCTTGCCCCAGGGGCCCGTCGGTTCATCTGCCTCAGCGTACCACAGTTCCCCGAAAACAGACGGATCCCCGAACGCTTCCATGAATACGGTGACCCAGCGTTTGCGCCAAGGATTCCAGGCAATCGAACCGCTGTGCGGCTTCACGGCCTTACCGCCCGCTGCCGAAGGCAGAATTTCCTGCGGCTTGAGCACTTCCCATGAGGAAGAATCCTGCCACGCCTCGAAGGTCGCCGGACATCTCAGCGTAGGCAGCGACACGCCGAAGAGCAACCACTGCTTGCCCTGCGGATCTTTCCAGAACGCGGGCTGGCCTTCGGGCATGGGGGGCGGCTTGGGCGAGGAATCGGACTTCGACCAGATCACGCGCAGTTGCTCGAATTTAGCAGCCTCGTCGTTCCAGACGCACAGCCCGCATTCGTACACTTCCATCGGCGGCTTGATCTTCACGTAGCAGCCCACAAGACGCGATGCGCCGGTCTTGTCGGGTAGACTCACATAGCCGCTGACCCAGGTGGGCCCATCTCCCGGCATCTGTGCCACGCCGCGAGGAAGCCCCCGGGAATCGGCAAAGTAATCGAATGCGAGCCGGATCGGCGGCGTGAATTCGCGAATCGGCTGAATCGCCGTTGTCGCACTTGTCATGTGGAAGATGCCCAGCGGATAGTTGCGCATGGTCGTGTCGCCCCACGCCCAGAACAGCTTGCCGCGATGCACGGCGTTCTGAACGCTGTCGCATCCGAGAACGCCCGACTCCTTGCACTCAGGTTCACGCCCCAGTTTCTGGCTTTCGGCAAACAACCCCGCGCCCGTCAGCCGGCCCAATCTGCGGGCAACAATCGTGCGATTCACCTCGACCTTCAGCTTCTTCCCCGGCTCGGGTTTCAAGCGCACGCCTCGATACCCGAAACCGTCCTTGGGCACTTCGTAGCCGTGGCCGACGACGTCAAACCACGTTTCGCATCCCATCAATTCCGGCAAATCCATTGCAATCAGACCGGCATTGTCCGTGACGAACCGGACCTGATGGAGCGTTCGCAATTCGACCAGCGGCACAGGCCAGCCCGTCCCCTTCTCGACGACCTCGATGCAGCAGGGTTCAAGGCCCGATCCCACACTCGAAACGAACATGGCAGCCAACAGCACCGCCGGACCGGAGAGCAATCGGAAGACGAGACGCAGCAATGTGTGGAGCATCGTGTTCATGCCGGCACCGTATCGCGGCCGAAATGGCACGTCAAGCTTCCCGGCCCCAACCGGCAGGGCCACTCGAAACGCATTCCGTTGAAGACATGGGAAAAACCTCCCGAAGCCCCCTGAATTCAAATTTTACCCAAATCACTCCGGCATTCCCGTAATGCTGACCTAGATTGAAAAAGAACACGCACTTGCCGGCAAACAGAACCAATGAGTCACGACGCTAACTAACAGGGTAAGGGGCGCTGCAATGAAAGTTAACTCGACCGCGATTTGGGCTCGATTCTGGAGCGACGACGACGGAGCAATTCTGGCGATCGAATGGCTGTTCTATGTCACGATCATTGTGCTCGGCTTGGTCGTCGGCTACACCGGACTCCGCGATGCAGTCGTAACGGAATTGACCGAAACCGGCAACGCAATCATGGCCCTGTCGCAGGGATACATCATTCAGGGCGTGACAGGCGCTGGCGGATCGACCGACGGCAGCCAGGCCATTGATACTCCGGGCCTCCTGACGGCGCCGTCTTTCACTCCGCCCGCGATCCCTTCGGTGATCGACGTCATCATCAGCTGACGCGCAAGATCGAACCCAGAAATCAGCTCAAAGCCGCCGAAGCAATTCGGCGGCTTTTTTTGTCGCCGCATCCTCCTGGCCCGCTCCGACGAAGCGTCTTGAGCAGATCCTGCTGAAGTCCATATACTTCCGGTTCGCGTGCATTTTCGACCGCGGCCGCACCACAGAGCAAAGCGGTCCGGACGACTCGACTTCTCGAACCGATCGGAACAGCAGACACGTCGCCCGGAAGGAGCCTCGTCCCGATGGCCACCTCGATTTTCCAATCGTCAACTCGTCCGCGTGCGCATTCTCATTTCGTGTGCCGCACGTTGTTTGCCGCAGCCGCCTGCTGGCTCGCCGCTGGACTGGCGGGATCGAGGGAAACGGCCGGCGCAGAAGCGGCGCCGCCGGCGGATGACCCGCACAAACCGGCGGCCATCGAGACCCGCGACGTTCCGCCGCTGCCGGCCGACTTGTTCGCCAAACTGGCCCAATACCAGAACATTCGTTCGGCCGCGTTTCGCAGTTGGGCACCGTCGGGCGACGGCATGCTGGTTACGACCCGGTTCGGCAATGCCGCCCAGCTGCATCGCGTACATCGACCCGAGGGTCGGCGGGAACAACTGACGTTCTTCGACGAGCCGGCAACCGGGACCTTTCTGCCGGGCGCTGCGCGCGAAGCTGTCGACGAGGCAATCCTGCTGTCGATGGACACCGGGGGCAATGAAAACAGCCAGCTTTACCTGCTTGAGCCCCGGCGTTACCGCACCGCGCGGCTGACCGACGGCAAGTCGCGGAACAGCCTTCAGGCCATGCGTCGCGACGGCAGTCTGGTGGCTTTCGCCAGCAACCAGCGGAACGGCCGCGACATGGACCTGTATGTCGCGAACCCCCGTTCAACCGACGCTCCCCGACTGTTGCTGCAAGTCGATCGTCAGACCTGGAACGCGGCCGATTGGTCCGCGGACGGCAAGAAGCTCCTGGTCGTGCGCTACGTTTCAATCAACGAGAGTTATCCGGCGATCGTGGATGTCGAGTCGGGAAAACGCGAAGATCTTCCGCAGGCCGGCGCGGCACCTGCCGCATTCGGTCCGCTCGCCTTCTCAGCCGAAGGCAAAGCCGTTTTCGCGGCGACCGATGCGGACAGCGAATTCCGCCGCCTTGCTCGGCTCGACCTGGCCACGGGTGCATACCACTGGCTGACAGGCGACATCCCATGGGACATCGCCAACATTGATGTTGAGCCGTCGTCGGGGGACGTCGCTTTCACGGTGAACGAAGATGGCGCGAGCAAGCTGTATCTGCTGCCGGGCGGCACGGGAACGCGGCGCGAACTGCCCTTGCCGTTGGGCGTGGTCACGGACCTCGAGTTTTCCCCCGACGCAAAACACCTGGGACTGACGCTTGCCCGGCCCGAAGCTCCGGCGGATGCGTACTCAATGGAACTATCCACCGGCGCGTTGACTCGCTGGACGTTCAGCGAAACGGGCGGATTGGACCCGGCCGGTTTCGTGCGGCCTGAGCGGGTCCAATTCAACTCGTTCGACGGCCGCGCGATTCCCGCCTACTACTATCGGCCGGCCTTTGCGGCAAAGGACAAGAAGGTCCCGGTGCTGATCAACATTCACGGCGGACCCGAGAGCCAGTACCAGCCGATCTTCTCGGCCGCATCGCAGTTCTATGTCAAGGAACTCGGCATCGCCGTGATCCACCCGAACGTCCGCGGATCGGCCGGTTACGGCAAGACGTACCTGAAGCTGGACAATGCAGAGCGGCGCGAGGACAGCGTGAAGGATATCGGCGCGCTGCTCGATTGGATCGCAACTCGCGAAGAACTCGACGCGTCGCGCGTGGCTGTCACGGGCGGATCATACGGCGGCTACATGGTGCTCGCGTCGCTGACGCATTACCCCGATCGCATCCGGGCCGGCGTGGATATTGTCGGAATCGCAAACTTCCAGACGTTCCTCGAACGAACTGCATCGTATCGCGCCGACCTGCGCCGGGCCGAATACGGCAACGAGCAGGACCCCGCGATGCGTGCCGTGTTCGAGCGGATCAGTCCGCTCAACAACGCCGACCGCATCCGCTCGGCACTGCTGGTGATCCACGGCAAGAACGATCCGCGGGTGCCCTTCTTCGAGGCCGAGCAGATCGCGGCGAAGGTCCGCGGCAACGGGCGGACGGTCTGGACGGTCTTCGCCGCGAACGAGGGCCACGGCATGGCGAAAAAGGACAACGCCGACTACGCCCGCGCCGTGGAGGCCCTGTTCCTGCGCGAGTCGCTGCGATAGGCCCCGTCACCGTCGAACGGTCCCGCGGAAATAAAGCCTCGTTTTCAGTTCGATCAGCCGCGGCTATCTCCGCCGCCGCAGCGCCAGAGTACGCAGCGAATCGAGCGGCTTGAGCCAAAGCGGTGCTGCCGGATTCGCCGCCCGCTCGCGGGCGATAAAGCCGGTGAGCCACGCCGCGTCGTCGTCCATCCGAACCGGATCGCCCGACAAAAGCTCCTCGACGTTGAAGGCCAGCGCAGCGTCGACCTGCTCCTGGTAAACGCGATTCGATCCCGAAGTGTCAGTGACCTTGTCGACGTCTGCGCCGCCGACGAGCAGATCGTTGCCTGCGCCGCCGGCAAGCGTGTCTTTTCCAACTCCGCCGAACAGCGCGTCATTGCCCGCATTCCCGTAGAGCTTATCGACACCCGCACCGCCATCGAGCACATCGTCGAACGAACTGCCATTCAGCGTGTCGTTGCCTGCGCCGCCGCAGGCGACTACTTGAAGCATGGCGGGAAACGTGGACAGCTTGAGAGCACTGAGATTGATGACGTTGTCGCCAATTCCGCCCTCGACGATCAGGCCGCGCAGCGTCGCGGCGGATATTGCCGGAAGCCGCTTATCGACGACGCCGTCGACCGTGGTGCGGACGTTATTTCCGTATCGGGTCACCGTGACGTCCTGGCCACCCTCGATGCGGATTACCAACTCGAGTCGCGCGGCGTCATAGATGTAAAACAGATCGGTGTTGTCGGGCCGAACGTCCAGAGTCACGGTTGCCGGAGTCGATTGAACCGCTCCGTCGCCGGCGCGATAGGTGAATGCGTCGATCCCGAAGAAATTCGCGTTCGGGGTGTAGGTGAAAGCCCCGTTGGCACCGATGGCGAGCTGGCCGTTTGAAGGACCTGTTACCAGCGATGCGGCAAGCGACTGCCCCTCGGGATCCGTGTCGTTGCGCAACACGCCGTTGGCAGCCGTGACGGACAACGACCGGTCTTCGTTGAGCTGGTAAATGTCGGCGCCGGCCACCGGCGGTTGATTCGCCGGCGCGGATTCCGTGACGATCACCAGTCGTGGCCGCAGGGTCTCGTCCGTGTATTCCGACGACGCAAAAAGGTGTTCCGTGTAATCACCCTGGTTGATCACGAAGGCGACACCCTGGTTAGGAATGCTGCCCGCCAACCAGGCCCGCACAGCGGCCGTGACATCGAACGACGTCCACTCGGCCTGACTGAACGACGGAATGACGGCGGATGAAATGACGCCATTCGGCCCGTTGCCGAAATCGAAGAGCGTCTGGAAGTCTCCGCCCGGCGTGGTCCAGGCACCGCCGCCTGTTCCCGTGCCGTAGTTCAGCCAGCTGGCGCCCGGCGAAGCGGTCCAGTGGTCGGAACCATTGCCTTCCTGCCAGTCCCGCGACACCGCGTACAGCGACACGTTCATGGCCGCGTTGTCGTAGGCGCCGTCCAGATGCCACAGCTCGATCCAAGCCGAACGGACCTGCACTCCGGCCGAAACGGACGACAGATCGAACTCGACGAGCGGCCGGTACATTGCCGACGTCGAACCCGGCTCGCGGTAATAGCTGATCGTGCCCGCTCCGCCCAGATTGGCCGACGTGTTCTGAAACCCTGTGAGGAACGTATCGATCGCATTGGACAGTGTGATCTGCCGTCCCGCCGGAGTGTCGTCGTCATCGACAATTGTGCCGCTGCCGGTGGCATCCGAGATTGTCGCATTAACCGGATTCGAGAGGGTCAGCGAGAACGTCTCGTCATTTTCGTCCAGCGTGTCGCCGGCCACGGGCACGCTCACGGTGCGGGCCGTTTCGCCCGCCGCGAACGACAACCGGCCGGTTGATGCGGCGAAGTCGGTGCCCGCTGCAGCAGAACCGGCGGCAGTCGCATAGGAAACGGTGACGTCTTGGGACGCCGCGGCGGATAGCCGAACCGTAAAGGTCGCCAGCGTATTCCCCGAATTTCCCTCGACGACCCGCACATCGTCGACGCTGATCGAAGGCGTGGCGGGAGGCGGCTCAGAGACGTTAAGCAGGATGGCCGATTCCCCCGGCTGCAACCGCAGCGTGCCGGTGACGCTGGTGCGAGACAACTGGCCGCCTACGTACTGGCCGCCGGCATTGACGTCGGCTTCGTCCAGCGCACCGCCGCCCGAACCGACCAGGCGGATGAAGCTGCCATTGAGCACAACGTCGCGGACGGCGTTCGAGCCGTTGACGATCACGCGGCCGTTGACGAAGTCGCGGCGGTACACGGCATCGTCGACCCCGTCCGCCATATCGTAGGTCTGCATCGTATTGGCAACGGGCGCAAGCGGCGCGCCGAGATTGATTTCGTATTCCGGATACCAGGTCATGCCGTTGACGTCGCGGTCCTCGAGCATGTTCAGGTAAGTGCGGTCGCCCTGCAACAGGAAATAGGTGCCGACCAGAAATCCGCGGTGGCGGCCCGCGAGTCCATCGATCAGGTTTGTCTGGACGATCGTGACCTTGGACTGCGTGAGCGGCAGCGTTCGGTTCATTGCATCCTCGTATTCGCGAGGATCCATGTCCGCCGCAAACCCCTCCAGGAACAGGCCGTCGAGATTCGCGTGATTGAGGTCCGACCAGCCGGTCGACTGATTGCCGACGTTGGGAATGTAGAGGAACTGCTCGGGCGATGCCCGCATGCCGACCTCGATTGCGTTGATCAGGGATTCCAGTTGGCGCAGCCAGTTGGGATCCGAACCCCAGCCATCGCGGGCGCCCGTTCCGTCGAAACGCGGGTCTCCCTTCATTTCGCCCAGCAGCCCGCTGATCCCCGCGGTGAAGCTGTCGGCGAACACGCCCTGGGCGCCGGTCGCCCGCATGGTCGCGATCGTCGAATTGATCCAGTACTGCTGCCAGGCCGGGTTGTTGATGTCGTGGAGATCCCAGTTCCACTCGTTGTTGTGCAACCGCGCGCCGGAGGACTGGTTGTGCATGAACCACGCTTCATTTGCCGTCACCGCCGGCCAGTCGCTTCCCCAGGTGCCGTTCGACTGGATGTATGCTGCGGGCCCCGAGGAGGTTGCCAGCCGGTAATGCAGCAGCACGTAGTCCGGATCGACGGCGCGGAGCCGCGCGATCTCGGCTGCGGTCTGCTTCTGCGAACCGACGAAATGCGTCGCGGCGAATCTCGCCAGGTTGTCGCTCAGCCCGCCGGCGGATATCTGGTCCGACAATGCGTAGACGCGGCCGTCCGTGGTCAAGGGAAACCAGTCAATCGACCGGCGCCCGGGCGGGTCGTCATCATCGGTGATCGTGCCCCCGCCCGATGCGTCCGAAAGCACGGCGCCGGAAACGGCGGAGAGCGAAACCGTAAACGTCTCATTCGCCTCGTCCACCGTGTCGCCGAGCACCGGCACGCTGATTTGCAGCTGCGTCGTTCCGGGAGCAAACGTCAAGCGGCCCGAAACGGACGTGTAATCCGCGCCGGCAGCGGCCGTGCCGCTGGAGGTTGCGTAATCCACCGTCACCGGCGACGCAGAAGCCTGGCTGAGCGTCGCGAGAAAGACGGCGCTGGTTGTTCCGGAATTGCCTTCGACGATCGACACATCGTTGATGGCCAGCTCCGGCAGGATGGCGCCGTCTGCCGGCACAATACTCAATCGGTTGCCCCGCGTCGTTGTGTCGATGCGGACGGCGGAAATCGTGAGGAGTCCGCCCGCTGCGGCCGTCTGGCCCGAGGCAATCAGCGCGCCGGTCGCCGCATCGCGATTCTCCCAGCGGTAGAGTTGCCCGTTGCGCACCTGAAACTGCTGCAGACGGCGCAGCGTCACGTCGGCGGTCTGGAACGCGCCGCTGGTCGATCGCAGCGAAATCTCGTAGCGAGTCGCCTGGTCAACGATCGCCCGGTCGAAGGCGTTCCACGGCGTCGACCAGACCAGATTGAGGTTGTAGGTATCGTCGCCGACGGAGCCCGGCGGAGTCGCCCCTGATCCGCTCGCGAACGAGAACGCCGGAAAACTCACGTCGCGACGGAACACGAACGCCCCCATGTCTCCGTACGTGCCCGCCTGCGTCACCAGAGGATTGAGCACCCCGTCGAATCCCATCCAGCCGTGGCCGTGCCCGTCGCGCAGGGCGGCCGTAAAGCCGACCCTGGCACGATACAACGCATCGATGAACGGCGGACCTTGAGTCGCCCAGTCGATCACATCGTCGTCTTTGCCGTGGCCGAACATCAAGAGCGCTGTGCCTTCACTCGAGCGCCGCACGATTTGTTCCGGGTGATTCATCCAGTTCCATACACCGGTCGGCGACGCGCCGCCCGCAGCGTATTTCTGCAAGTGTTCGGCCGCCGGACCGCCGTGGATCACCAGCAGATTATCCGCACGACGGCCCCACAGTGCCTCGAACTCCCCGACAAAAGTCGGACTGCTCGCATAGTTCGTCATCGGCTCGCTGGCGTAGATTGCCGAGAAGACATTCGGATAACGGATCCCGAGCGACAACGCGCCCGAAGCGCCCATTGAATTGCCTTGCGCGTGAATCAACTGCCGATCAACACTGAAAGCGGACGCGACTTCCTCGACGGCCCGCAGCACTCGCTGCTCGGTGAAGTTCGCTACCCGGCCGCCCGCCGCCGGTGTCAATCCGCCTGTCTGATAGTTGTGGTCGGCGGCAAAGCCGTACCACCACGTATTGAGGGCGCCGGGCGCCGCAGAGTCGTCCGGCAACACATGGATCACCGGCCAGCCGTATTCGGCTTCGGGCAGGTATCGATATCCGCCGCCGTAGGCGTGCAGTTCCAGCTTCAACGGATACAAGCGGGACGGGTCGTAACCGCGGGGCAGCGCGACCGCATAGTTGTATGCGTAACCCTGAAACGTAGGGTTCCAGTTCGCATAGTCCATGAACTGAGTGTACAGCCGCCCCAGGCCGCCGTTCTGCTGCGCAACCAGCACTGGACGCGGCGTCTGAACCGACTCGGCCACCGCGGCCACTGTCGCGTTTCGTCCCGGAGCGATCGTGCGATCCTCGACTCCGCCCACGACCTCGGTTACCGCATAGTAGGCCGATCCCGATGCGCTGCTCTGAACGGTCCAGACAAACAGGCCCTGCGAGTCGAGAAGCGGTTGCCCCAGATCGCTGATCACGAAATTCGGCGGCGCGGCGGCACCCGCCATCAGATGCCGCGACGTTTGATCGTCGAGCGGCCCCCACCGCCGGGTCAGCAATTCGGCTTGCGAGAGGTTCGCCGTCGTGATCGGCTGCGAACTGCGATAGATGTTGTACCGCTCCCCCGCGACGGACGCGTCCTCGTTCCAGGTGAGAAACGTCTGCCCCGAACGAAACTCGGCGGCCAGAGCATCCGCCGACATCAGTCGTCGGGACTCCAGCCGCTCGCTTCCCCGCAACGCCCGTTTGCCCCGCGCCGCCCGTTTCCCCCGCTTCGCCGGTGCCCCCGACAAAGCCCGAACGCCAGACCGTTGACACTTGTTAGGTGCCATGCCCCACCTCGCGTCTGTCGAAGAGAAGACCGAAAGGAACGAATGGGAAGAGCCGGTCTGCCGAGGCGTACGCAATATTTTACGGCGTTCTCACACTGATGGAAGAATCTCCTCTGCCCAAAACCCAAGTTATTCCGCGCTCGTTCGCGCATTAAAACCGGACAAAATCAGGTTCGATTGACAGGAACGCACGGCGGACGCCGTGCGCCTGATACAGATGGCCGCGACTGCCACGCGGCCATCTGCGGCGGATACTTGCCGATGCCGTTCCGAGATATCACTTGGTCTTCGACATGAGGCGAGTTATGCGATGCTGAAGAGCCATCCCATCGCTGAGCGTGGCCACGATGTCTTTCCGCTCAGCGCTCTGCCTGTCCAACGGCTTCACATCCTGAAAGGAGAACTTCGAACTGGAGTACACGGTATCGCTCATGTGCTGCCACATGCAGAACTTCCCCGGCTTGTGAAATCCATCCGCTCCGAGGTATAGGGTTGCCCAGAAGAAAATGGTCCTGTCGGCGATCCGTTGGTCCCATAATGGCGAACCCAGTTCGGAATCGCGATGCTCCCGCTCGCCCATCAGGTCGAGAATCGAGGGACACGCGTCGATGTGGGATGTGGGCCACGTTATCGTGACGGTTTCCTTAAGCGCTGCCGGGGCAAACAACAGGAAAGGCACCTGGAAAGTGTAAGGCCCGATCGTCCCCGGCTCGAAATCCGGGTCTTCCATCCCTGTCCGGATTCCGTGATCTCCGGTAACCAGGATGATGGTGCGATCCAGCCTTCCGCTTTTTTCCAGTGTTGCCACCAGATCGCCAAGCCACTTGTCCTGCAATTCGATCACCGCCCGCCCACGGGAAACACAGTCGAGGTTCTTTCCTTCCGCGGGGTTTACGTCGGGCCACGGCGCGTGCCCGATCTGCGGGACATAGAGCACCGCATACCTCTGATTGTCGCGAATCCAGCCGGTGATATCCTTCTTGAGCAATTCCAGCGCGGACGTGTCGAGGAAGGCCGTCTTCTGCCAGAGTATCCCGTCCGTGGGAGGTTCTTCCGTATCCTGGGCACGGACGATATCCGTTACGCCGACCGAATAGTGAAGTGCGTCGTCCTCCGAAAAGGCCGCAGAAGGCATGTACACGGCCGTCTTATATCCGCTCGATCCCAGGCTGCGCATTAATCCTGGCGTGCTCGGTGGCTCTTTGAAACTGGTCAGATAACGCACATCGGTGGGATACCAGGATGTCAGCAGGGAAAACAGCGCACAACTCGTGTAGGGAAATGTCGTGAAGTGCTGCGGGGCTATCCAGGCCCGTTCCCGCAGGCGTTTCAGATTCGGCATGCCGTCCAATTCGCCGGCGATATCCAGACATCGCGCCGGCGCAGTTTCCATCACAAACAGGACGACATCACAGTCCTTCGCCACGCCGAAGTACTCGGGATTGGCTTTCCGCTCAGGTGATTTTGTCACTTCGCGCCATTTCGCCAGCACCTCCTCCCGGCCCAACGAATCGTAACGCAAGACATCGAAATCGGTGAACCTGAAGAAAGCCCGCCCGATGATCGCAAGCATACTGTGATGAAACGGCGTGGACGTGATCGGTGAAAACCAGCACAGCGCCGTTGAGCAGACAACGACACCGTAGCAGGTCCATGCCGCCGTACGGGCGATGACTGACCAACGCCGTGAGAGGTTCCACTTGCGCGCAAACAGGATGCCGAGCGACGACAGTACCGCCAGGCACGTCCCCAACTTGACGGCCATCCCGGACCCCGTATATGTCCCTGCATCCCCCGGATGGCCAACGCCCCAGCGAATCGCATCGTACCAGTCCTTCCAAGACTGGAATTGGCCCACCATCCAGAAGCCGTGCATCTGCAGGTAGAGAAACAAGATGACTGCGAAACTCAGAACGACGACACAGAAAACGCGCAACCGACGAGGCATCCAGAACAAGAGTGCGAACCCCAGCACGGGAAGCAGCACGAACGCCCACAGCAGGTCGGCGCGAAAGAAGCTGATCCGTTCCCAAAACGAGAACAGATAGGATCGGGACGGATCCAACTTCGTCAGTTCCACTGACTCGATGCGGCCCAACGCCCGCCCCACGGTCATGTAAGACAGAATCCCCACTTTCACGTAGACGAATGCCGCGGCGGCGGCAAGCCAGATCAAATAACAGGGGAAGGCCGCCGTCAGCGCATCCGCGAGCCATGCGACCTTGGACGAACGCTCGGGCAAACTCGCCGAATCCTCCGCAACGTCTTTTTCACCGGTCACCATACCGCTCCAAACCCTCTCTCTACCGCCTCGTTCCTGTTCAGACAACTCTCACTGAAATTCAATCGCCTATTCGGAAGTGTTTCAAAAATATGCCAGAAACCGTCCGCACACAAGTTATGCAAATTATTAGCAATCGATCATCCAAACCTCAAATCGTAAGTTAATATCCGGATCCCTCACCTTCCTTCAGAAAAACAACCGACTTACAAAGACAAGACAGACCGCACGGCGCCAACCGTTCGGCCGGTGTCTTCAGGAAGAGGTGTCTTCAGGAAGAGGTTTGCATCTCCCCTTTTTCTCCTGTTTCCTCGGGCAGCCACCTGTTCAGGGCGTCGATCAACGCCTGCGCGGATACGGGTTTGGCAATGTAATCGTTCATGCCCGTCTGCAGACAATGCTCTCGATCGCCCCGCATGGCATGTGCCGTCATGGCAATGATGGGGATCTGATGATCGAGAACGCGTGACTTCGGGTCGCGGATGATGCGAGTAGCTTCCAGGCCATCCATCTCAGGCATTTGCACATCCATCAGCACCAGGCTGTAGGGCAGAGTCCTCAGCACCTCGACGACCTCAACCCCGTCCGCGACCGCTTCGGCTCGAAATCCAAGCTTGTGCAGGATGCCGAGCGCCACTTCCTGGTTGACGACGTTGTCTTCGGCCACCAGGATTCTGGCCCCCTTCCGGCGCGCGGCAGGGAAGAAGTTGCCGTGGGGAATCGCCGATCCCTCAGATTCTGCAGGCCCTTGCGAGCGGGATTTCGGTTGCGCCGGTTTGCCGAACGGCACCGTGAACCAGAATTCCGACCCTAAGCCCAGTTGGCTGGTCACGCCGATTTCGCCGCCCATCAACTCGGCCAATTGCTTGCAGATTGCCAGGCCCAGTCCCGTGCCACCGTACCGTCGGGTAGTCGACGCGTCGGCCTGGGTGAACTTATCGAACAACTTCGTCCGCAATTCCGCGGAAAAACCGATCCCGGTATCGATAACAGCGAAGCGAAGCACGACATCGCTGTCAGTTTGTGCACACACGCTGACCTGCATGGACACCTGACCGCACTGAGTGAACTTCAACGCGTTATCAGCAAGATTCAGCAGGATTTGGCGCAGACGGCCGGAATCGCCCGAGAGCCAGTCGGGCACGTCGGGATTCATGGAACAATTGAACTTCAGACCTTTGCCCTGGGCGCGCACTGCCAGCGGAGCGGTAACGTCCGCCAGCAGACTGCCCAGATCAAATTCCACCTCTTCCAACTGGAGCTTGCCAGCATCGATCTTGGAAGAATCCAGGACCTGGTTGACCAACGCCAGCAGCGTCTCGCCGCTGCCGCGAATCGTCTCGGCATAATGGCGTTGTTCGTCGGTCAGATCGGTGCCCAGCAACAGTCCGGTCATGCCGATCACACCGTTCATCGGCGTGCGGATTTCGTGGCTCATGTTGGCCAGGAACTCACTCTTCGCTGCATTGGCCGCATCGGCCCGCACGGCCAGATTTTCAGCCTGGGCCAGCGCGTGTGCCAGACGCGAGTTGGCCTCCCGCAGTTCCTCGTCAGCCCGCTTCCGCTCGGTGATGTCGCGGCTGACGGTTGCCCATCCGACGGCCTTGCCGCTCGCGTCACGGACGCTGAACAGATAATAGAACAACCAGAGCGGCTCGCCTGTCTGGAAGTGGCGCAGGCGGATTTCCACGTCGCCGTGCCCGTCCCTCAGCACGCGCGGGAAAAACTCCTTCACCATGAAGTCCTGGTCTTCCGGGAAGAAGTAGTCCCGCACCCCGACGCGGCAGGCGGCCGCCATGTCGGGCAGGCCGACCATGCGCACGCCCGCAGGGTTCACATAGAGCGGCTGCATTTCCAGGTCGCACATGCCGATGAACTCGCTGCTGCTCTCGGCCAACAGGAAGAACTTCTGCCGCTCCTGTTCGGCGGTTATCTGTTCGGTGATATCCCACACCGTTGAAATCAATACCGGTTTGTTGGGCACCCTCACATCGCGAGCACTGATGAATCGGGTTTTTTCTCCCTTGCGTGTGATGGGAATACTCTCCCAGTGCATCCGCTCAGGCTCTCCGCTGGCGATGTCTTTCAGCACTCGACTCTTCATTTCTTCGCGGAACGCGGGATCTTCATACACCGCATTCCAGAAGTTGTCCGGTATGGCAAGTGCCTCCTTCGTTGTCCGGTCTGCACTTTATGAAAAGTCGTAGCTGCTGATTGATCTTGGAGAAATTGGGGGCAGCGCAACAAAATGGCTCTCCGTTCAGGTGTTGGCGCACCTTAATCGAGCGGAGAGCCAAGGATGGCGAATATCCAATGGGCGGGACCGTCGGAATGGAACGAATGGACCGAGTGGTTGGCGACCGGATTGCACGGACGCAATCGTTGGCGACTCTCGATCCTGATGTCGGGCGCCCTGTTCGCAGTCGGCCTCCGCACGGTCAGTTCGTGGTTGCGAGCCGCTGGCGTCACGGTCGACTACGAGGCTTACTATTATTTCCTTTCCAGCGTGGGACGCAATGCCCCGCGCATCGCCAGCCGACTGTTGCTACTGGTACTGCGGCAACTGCCGTTGCCGGAACGCGTGCTGCTGGTCATCGACGATACGCCCACGAAACGGTACGGACGTCACGTCGAAGGCGCAGACATCCATCACAATCCCACGCCGGGGCCCGCCGATCAGAAGTACTTGTATGGGCATGTCTGGGTGACCATCGCGCTGGCGGTACGCCATCCGTTGTGGGGCGCCATGGCCTTGCCGTTGCAGGCGATGCTGTACGTGCGCCAGCGCACGCTGGCTTCGATTCCGCCGCGACGCGGCTGGGCCTTCCGTACCAAACTCGAATTGGCCGTCCAGTTGGTGCGCGAGGCGACTACTGCGCTGCAGCAAGCGGGAAAACGTGTGTGGATCGTCGTCGATGGCGCGTACGCGAAGAAGCCGTTCCTGAAGCCGGTGCTGGCCACCCGGACCGTGATTATCAGTCGCCTGCGCAAAGACGCTCACCTGCGATCGCTGCCCGCTCCCCGCAAACGAAATCAGCCCAAGCGTCGCGGCCCTTGGCCGACCTACGGGCCGGATCGCATCTCGCTGTCCAAGCGGGCTGGACAACCGCGGGGCTGGGATACCCTGACCTGCACACTGTATGGCAAGGTCACCACGAAGACTTTCAAGACGTTTCTGGCAACCTACGCTCCGGCAGGCGGAACCATCCGCGTCGTTCTGGTGAAAGAGGACACCGGTTGGCTCGCCCTGTTCTGCACATCCCCGGAGGCGACGGCGCAGGAGATTCTCGAAGCCTTTGCGGATCGCGCCACCATCGAACAGGATTTTCATGATCAGAAGGAAGTCTGGCAAACAGGAAAGCAGCAAGTGCGTAACATCTGGACGAACGTGGGGGTGTTCAATCTGAACCTGTGGATGCAGACCCTGGTGGAGTTGTGGGCCTGGCACCGCCCTCATGACCAATTGACGGACCGCAGCAACTCGCCGTGGGACGACCCCGACCGGCGCCCTTCTCATGCAAACCGCCGCAAAGCCTTGCGGCTCTTGTTCATCCGAAACGAAATATCCGCCGCTACCGCC
>CAIPEB010000193.1 GCA_903863885.1 uncultured Planctomycetaceae bacterium
GCCAAGCCCTGCTCCTTCCCCTGATTCAGAACCTTCGAATAAGCAATGAATGGAAGGCAACAACCATGAGTGACGGGCCCCCGAAGTCTGAGCAGCCCCGGAAGTCGAACGGCGGTTGTGTGATTATGGCTCTTGTCTTCGCCGTGCTGCTCACGGTCGGTTTTATTGTGATCGCGGGCGGGGTCGGCGCAGTCGTCTATTTCAGGTCGGCACAGCGGCAAAACGTGTATCAGGAGCAGCGGGCGCTGGCCAATGCCATGCAGGCCCAGATCGAGTCGGAGATGGCTCGATTTGACGGCGCAAAGGAAGATGCTCTGGGCCCTGAAAAGCCCGCGTCCGCGATTGCCGCGGAGGCGAAGGAAATCCCGCGGCTGGAAATCCGAATCGACGCGGAAGGACGCTGCACCGTCTCCGGGCAACCCCTGGATGCGTCCGTGCTGCGGACTCAGTTACAGCGAGTCGATGGACAACCGAGGCAGGTTGCCGTACGCGCCGATCGAAAGTGTCCATTTGATCACGTTGCCAAGTTGCTGGCCGTTTGCCGTGCAGCCGGCGCGGAAATAAATGACGTTCGGGCATTGGACGATCCGTGATTGACCGCTATTTTTCTTACGCATGGGTACCTTGCGTAAGTCCGCCGTCAGGCGTGGATCGAGGTGAATTGCCTAAATGCCCCAGCGTCCCGTAATTGTTCAGTCGGGTTCTCGTTCCTCAGCGGAAAACGGGTACCGTGCCGAGGTTGGTCAGGCTGCGACGCTTGTCGAACTTCTGCAGTCGCGTGCCGTGGAAACCGGTTCGGGTTGTGAATACGGGTTTCTCAACGAGGATGGGACGCTCACCACCTGGACTGTCGCCGATATCGCGCGACGGGCGACGGCCATTGCGGCGGTGTTGCAGGACGAGTGTCAGCCCGGGGACCGTGTGCTGCTGGTCTATCCGCCGGGAATCGAGTTTGTGCCGGCGTTTCTCGGTTGCATGTGCGCCGGCGTGCTGCCCGTGCCGGCCACTTATCCGAAGCCTCGGCGACCGATGCCACGGCTGACGTCGATCAGTCAGGACAGCGGCGCGGCGGTCGTACTGACGACGTCGGCAACGCTGGATACTCTCGAGTTGTCGCGGACGAGCCCGGAACTGCAGGCCCTTAATTGGCTGGCGACCGATGCGATTGCGGATGAACAGGCCTCGCGATGGAGACGGCTTAGGCCTGACCCATCCGATCTGGCTTTTCTGCAGTACACGTCCGGTTCCACGAGCGAGCCGAAAGGCGTGATGGTCACACACGCCAACCTGATGCACAATCTGGAGGTGATCAAGCGGGCTTTCGCCGTCGATCGACTGCACGAGGATGGGTCGGAACGAACCAGCGTCTGGTGGCTGCCGGCATACCACGACATGGGGCTGATCGGCGGCATACTCGGCGCTCTCTATGCAGGCGGGCGGCTGGTGATGATGCCTCCTGCGACATTTCTGAAGCGGCCGTTCGTATGGCTCAAGGCGATGTCGGATTTCAAGGCAACGGTCAGCGGTGCTCCGAATTTCGCCTACGACATGTGTATCGCCAAAACGACGCAGGAGGATCGCAAGGGACTGGATATGTCGCGGTGGCGTCTTGCGTTCTGCGGTGCAGAACCTGTTCGCGCGGAAACTCTGCGCCGGTTTGCCGAGGCGTTCGCACCGTGCGGTTTTCGCGAGACCTCGTTCTATCCGTGCTACGGGCTGGCCGAGGCGACGCTGCTTGCCACGGGAGGTGACGGTCCCGCAGTCCCGGTGGTGCGGTCGGTCTGTGCCGATTCGCTGGGCTGTCACCAGATTCAGGAAGTTGCGGGCCGTCAGGACGCATCGACGCGCGACTTCGTCGGATGCGGCCGTCCCTGGCTTGGCCAGGAAGTGCTGATCGTCGATTCCGACAGTCGTTTGCCCGTGCCCGAGGATCGAGTCGGCGAGATCTGGCTTCGCGGGCCGAGCATCGCGCGGGGTTATTGGAATCGTCGTGAAGAAACGGCCGCCGAGTTCGGGGCAGCTCGCTCCGACGATCCGACCTGTCATTACCTGCGAACGGGCGATCTCGGATTCGTCCACGGCGGACAGCTGTTTGTGACGGGGCGCACGAAAGAGGTCATTATCGTGCGGGGACGCAATCTCTATCCGCAGGACATCGAACTGACCGTTGGACGCTGCCATGCCTCGCTCAATGGCGGCGCGGGGGCGGCATTTTCCATCGAGGTCGACGGCGCGGAGCAACTCGTGGTCGTGCACGAAATCGATCGGCAGTACCGCGGCGAGTTCGACGAGATCATTCGAGCGGTGCGTCACTCGGTGGTAAACGAGCATGAACTCGACCCGTATTCGGTTGTGTTGATCCGCCAGGCCAGCCTGCCGCGGACAACCAGCGGAAAGATCCAGCGAAACCTGTGTCGGCGCCAGTACCTGACCGCCGAACTGAACGTCGTTTCGCAGTGGAACAACCCCGGCCGGCAACCAGCGCAGACGGTTGAAACCGGCAACTCGCCGGAGTCCGCTCAGCCCCCGCTGCAGCCGCAACGAAAGAGCTTCCCATTTCAGAAACCCGAGAGAGCCCTCACCGCGTTTGAGAAGGATCGGCTGACCGAACAACTCGAAACGTGGCTGCTCCAATGGCTGGTGGAGAGGGCCGGGGTTTCGCCCGCGGAGGTTGACCGCAACCGGCCCTTTGCCGAATATGGACTGGACTCGTTGACGGCGGTCGAATTGAGTCAGGAGTTGGAGGACGGTCTGCGGGTCAAACTCGCGCCCATCGTAGCCTGGAATTACCCCACTCCGGCCACGCTGGCCCGCTACCTTGCGGAGTTGGCCGGCGGAGAAGGTGCGGAGTCGGACGGCAATGCTGGGACGGCTCCGGCACAAGACGACGATGAGTTCGCTCGGTTGCTGGCGGAAATCGAATCGCTGTCGGACGAGGAAGCACGATCCCAGTTGCGAGGCGGCAATCCCGACGCTTCGTGATTCGGTCTGTCTGAACCGATTCGTCTCGTGGGTATCAGTCGTTTCAACTGCGATCATCGATTGAATGCCGTCATCCGGCGTGCGGCGTCCGTTATACCCCCAGAGTGAAAGTAGGGCCATGAGTTCAAGTCATGTTCCGCATGTCGTCCTCGTAACCGGCGGCGCCGGTTTCATCGGCGTGAATTTCGTGCGGCATATGCTGGAGGCCGACTCGCAGGTGCGCATCGTCAACCTCGATGCGTTGACCTACGCCGGCAGCCTGAGCAGCCTGGAAGGCGTCGAGCAGCGGCATCCTGCGAGGTACCGCTTCGTACACGGCAGCATCTGCGATGAACGGCAGGTCGAATCGCTCTTCCAAGAAGAGCCCTTCGACACGGTCGTCCACTTCGCTGCCGAGAGCCACGTAGATCGTTCGATCACCGGTCCGCGTGCCTTTATCGAAACCAATATCACCGGAACGTACGTCCTGCTGCAGCACGCCCTGGCCGCGTGGCGTTCCCGCCCCGAGTTCCGGTTTCACCACGTCAGCACCGATGAGGTTTACGGGTCGCTGGGTGCGACCGGACGATTCACCGAGGAAACCCCTTACGATCCGAGCAGCCCCTACAGTGCGTCCAAGGCTGCCTCGGATCATCTCGTCCGGGCGTGGCATCGGACGTATGGATTGCCGGCGACGATTTCCAACTGCTCGAACAACTATGGACCGTATCAGTTTCCCGAAAAACTCATCCCCCTGATGATCTGCAGCGCGCTGGCGGGCAAACCGCTCCCGGTGTACGGGACGGGGAGCAACGTGCGCGACTGGCTGCACGTGGCTGATCACTGCCGCGCGGTGGATTGCATCGTGCGCAACGGAACACCCGGGCGGACGTACAACGTCGGCGGTGACAACGAGTGGAAGAACCTCGATATCGTCCAGCTGATCTGTGATCTGCTCGATCAGAAGCGTCCCCGTTCTGCGGGATCGTACCGCGAACTGATTACCTTCGTCGCCGACCGTCCGGGGCACGATCTGCGCTATGCGATTGATGCCGCTCGCATCGGCTCGGAACTGGGCTGGAAACCGAAGTACACTTTCGAATCAGGGCTGAGCGAGACGATCGACTGGTATCTTTCCGGCGGTGCGTGGCTGACCGCAATTGCCGAATCGCGTTACCAGGGCGAGCGACTCGGACTGGTGACGGGCAAGAAGTGATACATCACTCGAGCGATCATACACATTCGCCTACATGATTGCGGCCCGGGCTCCATCGAATTGCCTTTAAAACTCGGGCAGGGACCTGATGGATATGGCCTTCGGCCATCATTCGCCGGTTGAAGATCGAGCCCTCCATGTTGTGGTGCGATCTTGCGACCGCACCACGCGAGGGTGAGCGTTTCCACGATCGCGCCAGGCGTCTTAATTCCGCGAGGCTTGCAGGAACTCCTCGTAGATCGCGACGACGGCCTCGTCGGAGAGCTTCGGGCGGATGACGAGTCGAGTCTTGGCCTTGACCGTCTCGCCCTCCCGGAGGTCTTTCCCGAACAGCGAGAAGTAAACCGAGCGATGCGTCTCTTCCCCGAAGGGCATGGCGATCGCAAAGCAATCGGCGGGGCGTGCCATCAGCACGGCGGTCAATCCGGTTTCTTCGTCGCGCCGCACCGCGCAGGCCCCGGCCAGTTCCGGCCGGATCGTCCAATCCACGGGATTGGGTGGTCGCTTCCAGCGCCCATCCTGGATCATGGCCACGGCACCGGCGTCGCGAGGGTACATGTGCCATACCGCATCGCTTTGCTTTGCCTCGTCAAAACGCGGTTTGCTCCCGTCTTTCACCATCGCGAACGAGCGGGCGAAACCGTCGAAGTAGGAGGCAAGAAACACTTCGAATCGTTTCAGTTCCCGTCCGGCGCGGATGCCCGTTTCAAGGTCGAGCGTATCGGCCGCCGTGAATCGGTAGACGGCATGCATGTCGAACGGATGCACGTCGTCGCGAGTCCACGACACCTCCACGGCGCCGTTCGGTGTCAGCGAGGCTGAACTGTTCCAGTCCCAGCCCGCAGGTCCGTACCGGTTGGCGTCATCCAGTAATCGGTAGTGGGAAAAGAGTCCGAGGCTCTTTGCGAGGCTCTTGCCGGTGGCCACGTGCGACGCGGGCAGCAATCCGCGGGATTTGCCTTCGCCGCGCAGCACGCCTTTGAGATCACCGGTGTCGAACGAGAAAGCACTGCCATCCGGTTGGAACGCCAGCTTTCCCGCTGCTTCGCCGCCGATTGCCGAGGAAGCGAGTGAGGCGGCGCAGGCGGCCAGCATGGGTGTTGCCGCGCCCAGCGCCACACGTTCGAGAAACCCGCGCCGCGTTGTGCGCTCGGAATCGCGCGTCGAATGCTCGGACATGGAAGTGCACCTCCGGAGTTGCAGATCAGGAATAACACTTACACAAATCGCCGACCGAGTGCAGTCCGACATGGTCAGACCGGCTCGCCGCAGTACAATGTCGTGCCTGCCCATTGTTCCGCGCAAGACGCCGCTTTGCGATAACCCAACCTGTGGATATTGCCCCAACCCGTGGATTAAGACTGGAATGCCAGAGATTGACTGTGGTGCCGAAGATCGGCCAGGCGACGACGGAGTGTCCCGAACTGACGCGTTGAGTGCCGGTTGCGCCGACGCGAATCACCCGATCGAGGAGGCGACTGACGTCCATCCGCGGTACAAGCCTCAGAAGGGGCCGTTCACCTGGATGACGATCGATTGCCTGACATTGCGCGACGAATCTCGGGGTAAAGACCTGCCGTTGCGCGTTTCGTTTCCCGCCGAAGACGGCGTATTTCCCGTCATTCTGTTTTCACACGGCGCGAGCGGCTCCAAGGACGCGTACCGGCCACTGATCAAACACTGGGTGTCGCACGGATACATCTGCATCCAGCCGACGCACAGCGACTCGCTGATGCTGCTGCCGCGCGAGGAGCGTCGCAAGTACGCGTCGCTGATCGCCTATATCTCGAGTCCTTACGTACGCGAGCAATGGCTGTCGCGAGCCGAGGACATTCGATTCGTAATCGACAGGCTTGCCGATGTGGCCGCCGCGTCGGGACTTTGCGATCGACTCGATGCGTCGCGGATCGGCATGGGGGGGCATTCGTTCGGATCGCAGACTTCGCAGCTGATCGCGGGCATGTCGCTGCAACTGCCGGATCGCACCGGTCGTTTCGCGATTGCGGATCCGCGGCCGATCGCGTTCGTCATGCTCAGTCCGCAAGGGATGGGCGGCACGATTGACGAGCATTCGTGGGCCGGCATGACGCGACCGGTCATGATGGCAACCGGATCGCACGACAATTCGAGCAAAGGCCTGCCGTACACCTGGCGGCTCGAGGCGTTTGCACGTGTGCCTGCTCACGACAAGTATCTGCTCATGATTGAAGGCGGCCATCACGATTTCGGCGGCATCAGCGGCGCCCGATATTCTTGGGCCGGTCCCCACAATCATAAGCACGTCGAATGGGTAAACGCGGCTACCGTCGCATTCTGGGATGCACAGCTGAAAGACGATGCGGGCGCATCCGATTTCCTGCGTTCGGGACGCATGCTGCGCGCCAGTCACGGCGCGGCCGAAATCCGTTCGCCGCGAAGAGACGATCCGCTGCGGCCCGATTCGGGCGGGTGAAATCGGCGGGCGGATTGCCCCGTGTCACTCGCGCTGCATTGCAGCGTGCTGTGCCCTCTCACTTTTCGCGGATCACCCGCAACAGGTTGAACGGCACGTAGTACTTGGCGTAGCGGTGGCCATCGGAATACAACTGTCCCTCTTCGTCGCGCACGAGAACGGTGGCCCGCTTCGTGACGCGATTCACAATTCCCTGATACTCGCGGCCGTCGACCCGGAACCGGACTTTCGCGCCGCGGTGGACTTGGAATTGGACAAAAGCGCGTTCCTTGGGAGTGATCAACTGGTGCGTGGATTCGGTGTGGCCGAAGAAACGCCGCGCGATCGAGCGGAATCGAGGCGCCGAACAACTGGAGGAGGACCAGACCAGATTCTCGATCAGGTGCACCAGTTCATGTTCCATGATGCGCTGCAGCGCTTCCAGCCGATCGTGACAGACGTGGCCGCACGAGGAGATCGTCCGATGCGAATCGTCGGCAAATGCCTGGAAAAGCAGCGTCGATGCCACCGCGATCTCGTATTTCGTCGTTCCGTGTCCGCCGCGCGGCGTGAATCTCACCGTGTGTCCGCCGGCCGATGTCATGCGGCGCGAAATGCGGAACCTCAGCGGGCTGTTGCCCAGCGCGGCTCGCATCTCTCCCTCGAAAAAGGACTGGTCGTACAGATCGAACAGCAACTGAAGATCGCTGGAGTGGATGCGCGTGAAGTTGCCGGTCTTGAGGTAGGGTGATCTCGCCAGCGCGAGCCGGTGGATGCGAGCGACTCGCTCGCGAATCTCCTCGAGACTGAACCGGCCGCTTTCGATCAGCTGCTTCATCGCTTTCGTCGTTCGCGTGCCTCGGGTCAGGCACCGACCAGCCCTGCGCCGTATTCGTTCAAGAAATCCAATTCCCCGAACCGCTTTCGGTAATCGGCGTCGATCCAGACGGCAAAACTCGTGATATGACGTATGCCGCGGGCGCGGTAGGCCGCCACATCGGACCGGAACACTTCGCGATTCCACGGCAGCTTCACCGCAGGGAGTTTCCAACCCGAGAAACGCGAGACATCCAGCCAGTACTCGAGTACCTGAGCGTCATCTTTGGAGAACACCTCGAGGTTCGCATCAAGCGCCTCGATGCGATCGACGTCCGCGGGGGCCTGCTGTTGCGTGTAGGCCACGTCGTATTTCCGATGGATCGGGGCAAACTCGAGAAACACTCCCTTGTCCGGCTTGACCTTGCGAGGCGCCTGCATCGTGTTGTCGTAGGCGAGGTGGGCGAGCTTCGCATCCGGCGCGTCTCGCCGCAATGCGCGGAGAATGGAATTAGAGATCAGCAGCGACTGCTCGGAGGGCGACAATTCGCTGCATTTCGGGCACGAACACCACGGCAGTCCGTCGTCTCCCCAGTAAAAATATCGCCCCGTCGTGGGACGCAGATCGCGCGCCATGCTCGCAGCATTGGAGGCGATGATGTCGAGGGCCGATTGCGAATGAACGCAGCAGTTCGCATCGGGCAGTCGCTGGCCCTTGTCATCCATGCGGAAAAGCTGCGGGTCTTTTTCGAACAGCGACCGGGGCAGCAGTTCGCGCATCGCGTGCAGTTCGTACTCGACAGCGACGCGCGCCGTCCGGCACGCTTCGAGGAAGCGCTGCCCCGGGTCGGTCCGGATCCACTCCGCCACGGCTTTCGGCGAGTTCGGATGGTGGATGCCGATTGTGGTGAGCCCAGCCGCGGCGACCCGCGCGGGCCAGTCGGCCAGCGTGAGATCTCCCGGCACCAGCACGACTCCGCGAGTCAGCAGCGCCGCCTCGCGATCGGCGCCGGATGCCGCACCGATCGCGGCCAGTCCGGCTCCGGCAAATGTCGCGAGAAAACGGCGACGATTCCAGGGTTCCACGTGTCTTGCTCCCGATGAAACGCAGTTCGCGGACGTCGTCAACTCTGCGGCTTGGCGGGTTCGTCGAGCAGGATCTTCACCACCGCTTCGAGGAACTCGTAGGGGTGATAGCCGACGGCTTTGAGGCGGACGACGCCATTGCGGTCGATGATGATCGTCGTCGGGAAACCCTGAAAGTCCGGCACTTTGTCGCGGGTGGCGTCATCCCCGATCACGCACGGGTACTTGACGTTGTTGGAATTCACGAATTGCTGGATCGTCTCGAGTCGCTCGTTTTCGGGCACTCGCTCGTAATTGAGGCCGACGATTTCCAGTCCGTCTTTCTGATAAGTCTCGTAGAGCTTCACGAAATGCGGGATTTCCATGCGGCACGGCGGGCACCAGGTCCCCCAAATGTCCGCAATCACGACTTTGCCCTTCAGGCCGCTCAGCGACACCGGCTTTCCGTTCAGGTCCGGCAGATCGAACGAGAAGTCAAACGGCTTCTGTTCGGCCATTTCCTTGACGGCCTGTTCTTTTGCCTGGGCCGCGGCCTTCGCGACGACCTCCTCGAGCAGCTTCTGGAATTCGGGATTGGACCGCAGGCTTTCGAGATCCGAGTCCGTCTTCAGGTTCTCGGCGTTGGAGAATCCTGCTTTCAGAGCCTCACGCAGCGCGACGAGCGCCTTGTCCGCCTGCTTATCGGTTGCCAGGGCGCATGCTTCGTTGTAGATCGCGCCGGCCAGCATTTGCTGCTCCTGTGGATCCAATTCCTTTTTCAGCGCCGCGTACTTGCGCATGGCTTCGGCGACTTTCAGGAACATTGCGTTGGCCTTGGGGCGATCGCTGGCCGCCAGTTCCTGAGCCTTGAACTGAGCGACTTGCGCGTAGATCATCATCGCTTCCGGATTGTTCGGATCGCCGGCGAGCGCCTGCTCGGCCAATTTCACGGCTTCGTCCATCTTGCCGTTCTGCGCCGCCTCCACGATGGTGCGTACATCGATCGCTTTACCCGGCCCTGTCGCTGCGGGCTGCCCAGCCGGCTCTGTCGCGGCCGGAGGCGCCGCAGGTGCGGGGCCAGGTGTCTGCGCCGGCTCGGCGGCCGCGGGCGGGCCAGGCGGGGTTCCCTTTTCGGGTGCGGGTGGGGCCGACTGATTGCAGCCGATCAGCAGCGAGAGCGTCAGCAGAGCGAGAAGAGATCGGAAAGACATGGGCAACTTCCTGTTGGCGCGAGAGTCGATTTTCGAAATAGGTAAAAACGGAATGCGGGCGATCCCGCAGTTGTGGCTTATACGACAAAACCCGGAATCCGGTGTCGATCAAATATTCATCTGTCGAGCTGCCGGCATTGGGCATCCGGCATCGGCATCTTCATCTTGCGCGGTGTAGCCCCATCAGGTTAACTCTGTGACGTTAACCGCCAGGATGTCTGTTTTTTGGGCAACGTCCATCGACCAACGGGAGCGGGCTATTTAATCGGTGCGGTAGCACCGCTCTGGCTGGCGGTCCTACCGCCCTGCGGTAGTCTACGCGGGGGCACGCGGCAGAACAAGCTCGAGGCAAATCGCCGCTGAAGGCTTTCAAGCCAGACCGGGCAGCAACGGCGGATCAGGAATATCCGCGGAATGCGAGGTCTTCTCGACCCCGCACTCGGCCGTTTGCACTGCGGCGTCGCTCGCCGGCCAGTGGATCAACCTCAGGTCTTCGACAAAGACCACGTACAGCACGGGTACGATTACCTTGGTGACAACCGTTGCCAGCAACAGACCGGCAATCTGCACATAGCACATCGGCTGCCACAGCGGGCCGCCTTCCAGAGCGAGCGGAATGAGTCCGCCGACCGTCGCCAGCACAGTGACGAGCACCGGTCGCAGACGGACCAGGGCCGAGTCGATCACCGCGCGATGCAGCGACTCGCCACGCTCGGCGGCTTCTTCGATGTAATCGAACAGCACGATGATGTGGCTGACGATGACTCCGGCCAGCGACGCGACGCCGAGAAAAGCCATGAACCCGAACGGCGCGTTGAACGGCAGCAGACCCGTGATTCCCGCAACAAGACCGAAGGGAACCGCGGCGAACACCACCAGTGGTTTCGTTACGCTGTTGAACTGCATCACCAGCGCCAGGTAGATCACGACGAGCGACACGACCAGCGCCAGCGAAACGGCCTGAAATCCTTTCGCCTGCTCTTCGTACTCGCCGCCGAACTCGTAGCGATAGCCGGCCGGCCACGATCCGGCGAGCTGACCGATGCGCGGCTTCAACGCTCCCACGACCTGGCTCGGCAGGCGGGGCTGTCGCGCGTCGCACTTCACCGTGATGCACCGCTGGTGGTCGCGGCGGCAGATCTTGGGAGCCACAAAGCGGACGTTGAAACTGGCCACCTGGCTCAGCGGCAAACGCCGGTTGGTGCTTCCGCTGACTGCGTCCAGGTTCTCCAGGTCATTCAATTTCGTCCGCTCGTCGTTGCGCAGGCGGAAGAGAACCGGGATCAGCCGATCCTGTTCCCGCAGGTAAGTCGTGGCAACTCCGGACAGTCCCGACTGCAGCAGCAGGGCAATGTCCTCATTCGTGACGCCCGACATGTTGGCCTTCTGCGTATCGATCTCGGCCGACATCTGCAGCAATTCCGCATCCCAGTCGTCGTGGATGTTATCGGTGCCGGGAATCCGCCGCAGTTCTTCTTTGACCTGTTCCGCGATGCGCCGCAGGGTTTCAGTGTCGGAACCGTAGATTCTCAGCTGCACGGGGATGCCGATGGGAGGCCCGGTCTCGAGTTGCTCAACCGTAATGCGCCCGGCCGCGACGTGCCGCGGCAAATCCTGCTTGAGCCGCTCTGCGAGTCCGACCGTTTCGTTGCGCGAGGACGTGTGAACGAGGATCTGGGCGTAATTGTCCGCTCGCTGTTCCGGCACGATCGACAACCAGAACCGCGGGCCTCCCCGGCCCACGAAGGCCGTGTAGCTGTCGATGTGCCTGCCCTCGAGGGACTCGATCTGTTGAACCACGCGAATTGCTTCGTCGCGGGTCTGGCGAAGGGGAGATCCTTCGGGAAGGAACAGATTGACGGCGAAGACGCGATGCAGATCTTTCGGAAAGAACGCGGTATTGATGAACGTAACCGAGGCCGTGCCGCCGCCGAGCAGCATCGCGCACGCGCACAGAGAAAAAGCCTTGTGGCGGAGGCACCACTCGGAGAAGCCGTTGTAGTACCGGGCAAACGTGGCGCCGCGGCCCTTCTCGTTCAAGCTCGCCTCAAAACCCTTCTGTCCCTTCAGAATGTAATATCCCAGCAGAGGCATGAACGTCATCGACACGATGCGGCTGGCGACCAGCGACGCGGTGACGACGATGGGAAGCGAATAGATAAAATCGCCGACGCGGCCCTTGACCAGCAGCAGCGGCAGAAACGCGACGCAGTTCGTCAGCGTTGCGTAGAGGATCGCTCGCGCGAGTTTCTGCGGACCCTGCCACGCTGCGATATCGCGAGGCACGCCGTGAGCCATCTCGCGGTTGATGGCATCCCCCGCCACCACCGGATCATCCACCAGCAGACCGAGCGCAATGATCATGGCTGCCAGGGAAACCTGCTGAAGGTCTATCCCTATCAGCTGACACATGCCCAGCGTCATGGCCACGGTCAGCGGAATCGAAAAAGCCACCAGCAGAGCGCTGCGCCATTCCATCAGCAGCAGCGCGACGACCACGACGATGACCATGGCCTCAATCAGGTTCTGGTCGAACTGCAGGATCTTCTCCTGCACTTCGTGAGGTTCGTCGTGGGTCTTCTCGATCCGCACGTCGGCGGGGAGCACGCCGGCCAGCGATTGCAGCGCTGCGTCAATATCCCGGCCGAATTGTCCGATCTGCGTTCCCTTGATCTGCCGCACCGCGAGCGTGATGGCCCGGTAAGTCTGAAGCGGCGCGCCGGCCGCGCGGTCCGTGTTCTTGGCGGACTGCTGAGCCTCGCTCTTGACGCAGCGGAAATTCATGACCGACGGCGGGTCCTCGTACGACCTCACGAGATCCACGACGTCGCGAAGGTACAGAGGATAGCCGCCACGGTTGTCGATCATGACGTCGCCGATGTCCTGCTCGCTCCGGAATTCGCCCGACGGACGGACCACCAGATCGCGATCGGGCATCTCGATGTGCCCCGCGGGCAGGTTGATGTTTCTCGCTTCAATCCGCGCCATCAACTCGCGCGGAGCCAGATCGAGCGCCGCGAATCGCCGGCTGCTGTAGTACAGGTAGATCGCCTCCCGCTGGTTGCCGATCTCGTCGATCTGCCCGACCGTCGAGGAGGCTTTCAGGCGGTCGCGAACCAGTTCCGCGAATCGGTGCAGATCTCGGTAACCGTAGCGTTCCGGACGCCGCAACGGATCGCGCAGGTGCTCGACCAGCTTCTTTTCCAGACTGTCGAGATTTCGGATCAGCACTCCGGGCCACATGTCGGCATGCAGGCTGCCGGTGCCCGCCGTATCGCGCTCCCATGCGAGCACTTCATGCACGAGTTGCTGGTCCGAGACGCCCTGGGCGAGCTGGAAGTCAACCGAGCCCGCGCCGATCGATTCGACGAATTGCCCGTCGGCGATCAATTTCTTTTCGGTCAGACGCCGCAGCAGACTGGTCCCCAGCCACTGAACGTGACTTTTCGATACGGCGGGAGGATAAACGAGTACTGCGCTCACGCGGTTGCGGCGGAACGATTCGGGCCGGCTTTCGCGAAAGGCCGCCAAATCGCGGCGGATGCTCTTCGCGCGGGCCTCGACCTCGAAATCCGATACCTTCGGTCCCGAGATCGTGAGCATCACCGCGACCGTCTCGCCGAATTCCTTGTCGAGCACGGGCTGCATAACTCGTCCGTGCACCGAGGGCAGGTCCTTCATGGTCGCCAGACGATTCTGGATATCCTGCCAGACGACTTCAGTCTGCCGGACGGTGTCGAATAGTTCGACAAAGACGACCGACAGATTCTCGCGGCTGAGCGAATGCACCTTCTCGACCGACGCATTCTCCGTGACGCGCTTCTCGATCTTGCGCGTCAATTCCTGCTCGACCCGCGTGGCGTCCGCTCCCGGATAAACCGTCACGACGGTCCCGATACGCACCGGGATGATCGGGTCGTGGCGCTGGGGCATCTGGTAGTACGCATAGACTCCCCAAACCAGCGTTGCCACAAGCGCCGTCCAGGCCACGGGACGGCGGTACACAAAGAACTGCGCCGTCGTCATGCGCGATCCGGCGTGATTAGAGGGAGACACGGTACTCAAGCTCCTGGACAGGCTGCACGCTTACCGGCTGGCCGTCCTCAACACGGTTGGCGCCCGCCACGATCACGCGGTCGCCCACCTGGACCTGCGACTTTGCGCCGACCGAAAGGCAGAGACAATTGTCGTAGACGCCATCGAACTGGATCCGCTTGCGGCGGGCCACGTCCCGATTCGCTTCGCGCGTGACCACGAACACCTCGTAATCTCCCGCGCTGGCGCCTCGCTGGACTGCCGTGAGCGGCATCAGGACCATCTCGGCCGGGCGTCCCGACAGCAACGTCACCACCATTCCCGGCTTCAATCCGCGCGGCGGATCGATGGTGACTTCGACCTCGAATGTGCGGGTCTTCAGATCGGCCGCCGGCAGGATCTTGGACACGCTGCCCGTCAGACTTGCACCGGGCAGGGCCTCCGCGACGACCGTCATTTCCTGGCCAATCCGGAATTCGCCGAGCCGCGTGTCGGGCACTCCCAGCGCCACGCGGACCTGCGAGAGATCCATGATCTGCAGCACGGGCTGGCCGGCGGCAACTCGTTCGTTGGCCTCCACGTACTTCCGCGAAACCGTGACCTGTTTCAACGGCGAGAACAACTCGCAGTGCTTGAGATCGTCGTCGGCCTGCTGCAGGAGCACCGTCGCGGCCGAGATTTCGCGGCGCGAACCTTCCCACTCGGCCTCCAGCGCATCCCGTTGAGCCAAGGCGTCGTCGTGATTCTGCACGGATACCGCGTTGCTCGATCGCAAGGTGCGTATGCGTTGGTAGTCGGTCCGGGCCGCGGTCAGCTTGGCGAAGATCGCGCGCTCCTGCGACGTGGCCTGAGCAAGTCGCTCCTGCGCCGTCGCTCGCTTGCGCTGATAGTCGGCACTGTCCAGCGCGACGAGGGACGATTCGGTGCCGACCACGTCGCCTTCCTGTAACTCGCGAGGACCTTCGTTCGACTGGCCCACTTTCAGGAAACTCGCCACCGTGCCGGGAACTTTGAAGGAAAGTTCAATGCACTGTCGCTCGCGCACGGTGCCGGTCAGTCGCAACTGCCGCTCAATCGCGTCCCGACGCAGCGTTATTGCTTCCACGGGTACGGGGCTCGGCGGAGCGGCCTCGCGCCGACAACCTGCGATGCTTATGACACACAACGTCAACGCCGCGCCCGCCAACTTCCCAGCTGCACGTACTAACATGGCCAAACTCGCTCCGTCTGTCGCAGTATGCCGTGCCGGAACACCGAGGTCACCGTGGCAAAGACCTCCGACAGCGACACGTTGGAGGAAATCAATCCGGGGTTCTCAATCAGCCGCATCACGGCCGCCTGGAAAACGGCACGCACCACGTGCATGTTCAAGTCCGACCGCAGTGCGCCTTCACGCTTGGCGGCAATCAGCACCTGCCGAAACAACGCGTCGTGGGCGTTCTCCCGCGCGGCGCGGTATTGCTCGTAGACGTCCGGATAGAGCCGGTGAATCTCCTCCAGGCACGCCAGCAGGTTGCCCGACGGCAACTCGCTCAACTCTTTTCCGAGCTGCGCCAGGCATTCATCGATTTCGCCCATCGACTTGCCGCGGCAGTGGGCGGCCGCCCGCTCGAAATTTCCGGACAACCGCTCGCAGCACGCCGCCACCAGCCCCTGCTTGTCGGAGAAATAGCGGTACACCGTGATGCGCGTCATTCCCGCATGTCTTGCCACTTCGTCCACCGACGTCCTGCGCACCCCCGTCTGCAGGAAAAGCTCCAGAGCGGCTCTCACGATTCGTTCGGCGGTCGTTTCGTTTTCGCGTGGCATGTTACAAATGTATCATCGACTGTATCATTCGTCAACTTGAGTTCCGGCCGCGCCGGAAGGATGTTAAGACGGGAAAGGTGGGAGGGCGGGCTGTTGCTGCGGGCGGGGCGCGGCGCAGCGGAAAACCGGGTCGCGGCGGCAGCGCAATCAAGGGATCGCAAAAAAATAACCCAAACAAGTCGCCAACTGCTTGTGAGCAAACGATACGTTACAGCAACCGAACGGTGTGCACTGCCTACCTGTTGACCGTGAATGTGGCCGGTGTGCCACTGGCTCTGCCAGTGTTGTATGGCAACACTCAGGACCAAACCTCCGGAATCAGACGTGTGACAGGTTAAGCCGATGTCCGATGAACGATGCAGAACACTGGCAGAGCCAGTGGCACACGAACGAATTGCTCAACTTCTTCTTTCGCTCTGCTTTAGCTAATTGCCGAGCGACGATCCTAATCGCAGGTGCAGCGTCATGGGGCGGTTCGCCAGCCTGTGGCGTCGATCCGCGTGATTTCGGATTGGATGTCCGTGCCCTCGTAAAAGGACAGCCATCCCCGCACTCGCACGGTGTCGCCCGGCGCGCAGTCCGGGAAGATCGGGTCGGAGTGAACGCAGGGCACGGGCGGGTTGGCCCAGGCCCGCTGGACGGGATCCCAGGCTGTGATGAGCCATCGCTTGCCGTCCGGAGATTTGCATGCGGCGTATGGCGGCTGCAGCAGGCTGTTCTCGTCGGTCTGCCGGCTGAATTCCGCCGCGCCTTTCAGCATGACGCATACCTGGACGCGAAGGCCGGTCAGTTTCTCGGGGGTGCCGTTGCGCAGCCACATCTCCATGCGCACCGCGGTTGGATCCGGCGTGACTTTCGATCCGAACGCGATGCCGTTGGGCAAGGTCCGCTCCAAGTGCAGCTTGCCGTCCGCCTCGCGCGTCCACTCGAGCCGAGGCAGCTTGAGGTCCTGCTGGGACCAGATTGTCGGCACGTGCGTGTGGGCCAGGTAGATCAGGCCCAGGTTGCTGAAGACGGCTTCCGGCACGTCCACGACGACGTACGCGTTGTCGTCCCAGGGCGTGAATACGCTGATTTTCGTTTCACGCTGCGGATTCACGGCACCGTCGAGGAATCCCGTGCGCGGGTGTCGGCCGCCGGGATAGGGCAATACCCGCAGCGGGTCGGTCTTTGCCCGGGGCGGAGCCGTTTTCCCCTTGAGCTCCAATTTCCTGGCGGCCGCTGCGAATTCGTCGAGCGTGAGGCCCGTGGCCGCGCAGACTTCGTCGGGAGTGTAGTGATGGTATACCACCATGTTTTCCAGCCAGTATTTCAGCTCGTCGTCGCTGGTCGGACGGCGGTACGCAGTGAGCAGGTCGGCCACCTGTTCGTTGAGCCACGAGGGCACTTCGTGGAAATTCGCCCAGACGTACGGGCTGCTGAACATCTTGGGAGTCACCGTCGCCGTGATCAGCGCGCTCTTGTACAGCGGTGCCTCGGCGAGCGGTTCGCCCTGCGGCGAGAGAATGAAGCTTGCCCCGTATCCGACGTGATGGGGCTTGTCCATTTTCACGTTGTTCGCGCGTGCCACGACCATTTTCAGTTGGCACGCCAGGCCGATGTGGCAATTGCGGACCCACCGCATGTGGTCTTGCGCCGCGATGTCGAGAATCTCATTGTTGTGCGGCGTGAAGAGGAGCTCGGCGCCTTCGAGACGCGCCGCCATCGCGACATGAGGGAATGACGTGTCGTGGCAGACAATGACCGCGAATCTTGCTCCGTGCGCCGTGAAAACGGGGACGGCTTTGCCGGGCAGGAATCGCAGTTCATGGCTGTCGCCGCCGGTGAGCAGCACTTTGTCGTAGATGCCGAGCAGTTTTCCGCGGTGTATGACGAGAATCGAGTTATAGATTCCCTCACTGGTCTTCCGGGCCATGCCGATCATCACCACGACGTCGTGCGATTTGGACTCGTCGATGAAGGTCTGCAGTTCCGGGTCATTCAGCGGCCTGGCGCCCTGTTCCATCAGTTCGCGGCTCGCATATCCGGAGAGGAACGTTTCGGGGAACGCCAGGAACTGACTGCCTCGGTCGATCGCTTGACGCACGACTGTGCGGGCGGTGGCGAGGTTTGCCGTGAAATCGCCCTCTTTCACCGTGCCCTGATAAATCGAGACGACCACGTCGCGCTCGAGGGCGCGCAGCTGCGCGGTGATTGCCAGTGCCGCGACGAACACGGAAACGGTCAGACAACGGCGGCGGATCGACAATGTCATTGCCGGGCACCTTTCCTGGAAAATGGGAAGGTCGAGGTCGCAAATGGGGCGGCGCGGAATGCCGCTCAACGTTGTATTCCTCCGGCGCTCCATCGCCAGACGCGTGGACGATTGGAAACGCCTGGTCGATTTGCCGGTCCGGTCAATCGAAGCGCGCACAGGGGCGCCGGTCGAATTCAGAGAGCGCTGGTTGCGTCGGGAGAGAGCTCGATGTCCACGCCGAGTTCCTCGCCGATTTGCAGCAGATCGGCCGTCAGGCCCGCGATCGGCAGCCCGGGCGGCACCTGGATGCGAGCCACCATCTGGAAGAGCGGCGTTGCGGTAATGGGCGCGCAGACGACCTCGGTTTCCATCGTATCCACATTGATGCTTCGCGATGCCAGATAGGCGGCGACCTTGTGCACAATGCCTTCGTGATCAGCGCCGGAAAGCCGCAGTTCGCATAGCCGGTGTTGCTGCCAGTCGTTCGCCGCGGGAGGCTGGCTCTGTTTGACGAGGACGGCCATTTCGCTGTCCGCCATGGCTGTGAGCGTGGCCGTCAGCGCGGCCGCATTTTCACTGGGAACACTCAACCGCACGATGCCGGCAAAATCGCCTCCGAGTCGTGCGAAACGGCTTTCCTCCCAGTTTGCGGAATGTCCGACCAGCGCCTCCGTGATGCGCTCGACGATGCCCGGACGATCCGGACAGGTGATCGTGACGATCAGGTGGGATCTCATGGCGGTTCTCCGCGGGATGTGTGTTTTCGACCGGTCGATCATGACGAGCGGCTGCAAGTCGCTCGGGTCGAGTCTTCCATGCCTGGTTCGGCTTTGCGATGCGTATGGTGTACTCGCAGTCGGCACGGGCCGCCTGCCGGATTGCGGCAGGCGGCCCGTGTTGTACCCGGTGGCTCACCCGTGCTGCCCGATCACGAACGCTCGGCGTCGTGAAGCTCCCGGGCTGCGGTGGCCATGGTCTTGTAAAGGTTTTCGAGATCTTTCTCCTCGACCGACGACAGGGTGACACGGATGTCCCGATCGCTGTCGGTCTGCACGCCGATCCCGTACTTCTGCAACAGGTATTTGCGGAAGGTCTCGGCATCCAGCGCCTTGAGCTTCAGGCACATGAAGTAACCTGAATTGAACGGGTATGCCTGCCAGACGTCCGCAAACTCGGACGAACTGAGGATCTGTTTGGCTCGGGCCGCCCGTGCCTTGAGGATGTCTTTCTTTTGCTGTCGTTCCTGGTCCAGCGTGTCGCTCGACAGGGCCTTGAGCAGGATCGACTGGGCCGGTCGCGAGCAATTCGCGATGCTGCTTCGGATCGCGCCGGCGACTTTCTTTTCCAGCGCTCCGTAGAGTGCTTCGTCGCTGAGGGCCGCCTTGGTGCCGAACGTCAGCATGCCGGTGCGGAAGCCCCACTGGAAGTTGGTTTCGCTCGGGCTGTCCACTTTGATCGCGAGGATCCGCTCGTGGCATCCGGCCAGGCGGGCGAAGAGCGATTCGGCGAACAGGTCTTCCTCGTAGGTGAGGCCGAAGTACGAGTCGTCAACGACGACCACCAGATTGCGTCCAGCCTCGGCCGCTTCGTACAGCGTGCGGACGATGCGTTCGGCCTCGGACTTGGTGATCGAATAGCCCGTCGGGCTGTTGGGGAAATTGAAGATCAGCATGGTCTTCCAGCTTCCCGCCCGCGTCGACAAGGCTTCGCGCAGCGCGTCCACGTTGAATCCGCCCGTCACGTTGAAGAACGGGTACAGGCCGATCTGCGCCTGGTATCGCACGGAGAAGATCAGTTCGTAGTTGTCCCAGTACTTGTCGGGCAGCAGCACCATATCGCGGCGATCGAGGAACATCTCGCCGATCAGCGACAGGGCGTGGGTTCCGCCCGCGGTGACGATGGGCAGCGAAAAACTCTTTCCTTCGAGGCTGGGGTTGGCCCGCAGCAGTTCGGACCGCCACTTCTCCCGCAACTGGCGAACCCCCGTTGCCGACGAGTAATTGAACGCCTCGGTCGGGGTCAACCCGTTGAAGTATTTCATGACCGACGGCAGGTGCATCGGTTCGCCGCCCTCGCGGGCCACGCCGAGCGTGACGTCGATCTTGCGGGCTTTTTCCGTTTCTCCCGCCGATTTTGCGGCGGCCACCTGCGGCAGATACAGTCGCTTGCCGAACTCGGAGAGCATCGAGCCGACATTCGGGTTCTCGCGATCGATCATCTCGTTCAGATCCGCTGCGGATCCTCGAATCTCGCCCCCAGGCGCCATCAGCGAGATCGGTGCGCGGAGCCGGAGCCGGAGTGACTCGAGCTGATCCCACATCGCCCGGGGCAACCGCTTGTCGAACTGCTGGAAGAACGGCGTGATCAGCTCGGTTTCGCGGAAACACTCCTCGCGGTCGATGGCGAACAGCTGATCGAGCGTCTTCCGGGTGATTTCCAGTCCGGTCAGGTCGAGGCTATCCGCGGCAGGCACGTAACCGATCGGCGTCTTGACCGCGTCGGCTTCACCGCGGCAGCGGTCGAGAATCCACTCGATCACGCGCAGGTTTTCGCCGTAGCCCGGCCAGAGGAAGTCGCCGTTCTCGTCGGTGCGGAACCAGTTCACGTGGAAGATGCGAGGCGGCTGCGTCATGCGCCGGCCCATTTCGAGCCAATGCGCGAAGTAGTCGGCCATGTGGTAGCCGCAGAACGGCAGCATGGCCATCGGATCGCGGCGCACCTCGCCGACTTTGCCGAATGCCGCGGCCGTTCGCTCGGAAGCCATGGTCGCGCCGACGAACACGCCGTGCTCCCAGTCAAATGCCTCGTAAACCAGCGGCGCGACGCGGGCGCGCCGTCCGCCGAAGATGATCGCCGAGATCGGCACACCGTGATGGTGCTCGGTGCGAAACGACGCCGACGGACATTGCGACAGCGGCGCGGTGAAGCGGCTGTTGGCGTGAGCGCCGGCGATTGGCTTGCCGTCGGCGTCCTTGATGCCCGGTTTCCACGGGCGGCCCTGCCAGTCCCAGCCCTCTTCCGGCGGCGGACCCTCGCCGCCTTCCCACCACACCGTGTTGTCCTTGGACAGGACCACGTTGGTGTAGATCGTGTTGCTGGCGATCGTCTTGATCATGCTGGGGTTCGTCTTCGAATTCGTCCCCGGCGCGACCCCGAAGAAACCCGTCTCGGGGTTGATGGCCCACAGACGTCCGTCCGTATCGATCCGCATCCACGCGATGTCGTCACCCACCGTCCAGATGCGGTAACCCTTCTTGCGCAGCCCTTCGGGCGGCAGAAGCATGGCCAGGTTCGTCTTGCCGCAGGCGCTGGGGAAGGCGGCGGCCACGTACTCGACGCGCCCTGCCGGATCCTCGATGCCCATGATCAGCATGTGTTCGGCAAGCCAGCCCTCTTCCTTGCCGAGAAAGCTCGCAATGCGCAGCGCCAGACACTTCTTGCCCAGCAGCACGTTGCCGCCGTAGCCCGACCCGACGCTCCAGATCGTATTGTCCTGGGGGAAATGCAGTATCAGCCGGCGCGTCGCGTCCAGTTCCGCTTTGCTGTGCAGGCACCGGGTGAACTCGCCCCCCGTGCCCAGCTGCCGCATGACGCGCGTCCCGACATGGGTCATGATCCGCATGTTCAGCACCACGTAGGCGCTGTCCGTCAGTTCCACGCCGATCTTGCTGAACGGCGAACCGACCGGGCCCATCGAGAACGGAATCACGTACATCGTGCGGCCCTTCATCGAGCCGCGGAAGATCCCGCGGGCCCGCCGATAGGCCTCATCGGGCGCCATCCAGTTGTTGGTCGGCCCCGCGTCGTCGCGCAGGTTCGTGCAGATGAACGTCAATTCCTCAGTACGCGCCACGTCATTGACGGCCGTTCGGTGGTAAACGCACCCGGGCAGTTTTTCCTGGTCGAGAAGATGCAGTTCCTTCGTATCGACGGCTTCACGAACAAGTCGGTCTTTTTCTTCTTCCGATCCATCAATCCACACGATGCGATCGGGCTGGCACATCTGTGCCATTTCCTGGACCCATTTCTGCAATTCGCGATGCTGATTCATTCCCCTTGCGCACCTTTCTCGTGATGAACGTGCAGAGTCTCTTTCCGAATCTCGTAACGACGAATGCGTTCCGCTGAATTCGGACCGCAGAGAACTCGGATTCCTGCCCCCGGCCGGGCCGAGGCGGGAACGGACCGTACTGGGTCAGGATTCTAGCGACCCTGCGCCGATTTTCCAGTATTCAACCCCCGTTTCCGGAAGCATTTAGCTAAATAGACTCGAGGCACTCCAAGCCCCCCCGAACCGGTCCTTGGGAAAAAGACGTGTCCCCGGCAACGGGAATCGACAATTCGCGGACAATTTGGGAATGCCTGGGGATCTTCGTCAGTCTGGAGCGGTAGTTGTTCCGGCATCCGGCATCTCTTTCACTTCCGCTCTGTGGCACCCGCTGCAGGACCGGGGGAGGCCTCGGCCGGTTGCTGTTTCGTGGTTGCGGCCGGCCGGGAAATGGAAGACGCCTTTTCCGTCTGCATTTCCATAACCGTGATCTTCTGCCAGATCTTCTGAGACAGGCCTCCGGCCAGAGTTTCCACATCGTTCACGGCGTCGAGCACGACCGGGTCCCGCAGATACTGGACGTACAGCGCCGACAACTTGCTGATCAGGGACAGCATTTCCGAGCAGTAGTCCAGGTAGCGCGCAAGTTCATAGGGAGTGAGCATCCGCTTCGGAGAAGATGGAGTCGACTGGCTGGGAGACCGCATCGAATGCGGGTCCTTCGTCAACTGGTGCATGTCGATGACGTGGGCGATGCTGCGCAACTGATGCAGGCCCCGAAGGGCGGCCGATCTTTTCCAGCGAGTTTCTGCCGACACGAGAAAGATCACGGCGATCCCGAAAAAGACCAGTTCGTTCATCGCTGCGTCGACGGCGGGGATCAGATCGTAAAATTTCACCCCGTCGGCCTTAATGGGAACCGAGGCGAGGGCCGTGACGATCGAGACCAGCAGCGCCGCAACCACCAGGATCACGGCGATGCGCAGCAGCCAGTAAGGCTCGCGCAGCTTCTGGGCGCGGACCACCGATTCCCGAGCGACAGTCAGCGTTTCCTGGCCGACCCGGCTGAGGCCCGAATCGGGAAACCGTTCGTCGATCCGCCGGCAGAGCTGTTCCGCGGTTTCGACGATGTTTCTGCCATGCAGCGAGCGGTACATCTGGCGTTGATTCCCTGAAGTGTGCGAATCGTCCCCTCATCGAGCGGTCTTCATCGTAGCGTTCGGCCGGTGCATTGTCTCTTTCCCGCCGTCTCTTTCCCGCCAGGGTGACCATCGGCGTCCCTCGGCCGGCCGGTCGCGATTAACGCGAGCCACTAGTTGCCGCTTTCTGCGGCGTAAAACAAGATATGGGCAGTTGAGTTACTCCGGATAAGTGAACGCTCGATGCTTTTTTGGAGGTGCGTCATGTGCAATGGCTGCAATCGGCGGCAGTTTCTCGGATCGGCGGCTGCGGGGGGAGCGTTGCTGGCGATGAATTGGGCCACTCGCAGTGCAATGGCCGCGACGGCGGAGGACTGGCCGCCGCTTCCGCCGGTCAAGATTCTCAAGGTGTATGCCGGACGGACCGGAGACTATTACCTCACTCGCCCCACCGAGGAACTCGCACGGTTCGAGCAGTACTTCACGGACCTGGAAAAGAAGCTCGGCGACATTCAGTTTGTCGGGGGCGACATGATTCCGCCGGCGAAGGTCGAGGACGTCGTCGCCAAGGCCGGCGATGCGGATGCGGTCTTCATCGTGCATCTGTCCGGTCACGGCGGCGACGCGCCCGTGCTGAGCAAGCTCGTGGACGCGGGAATGCCGACCGCACTGTTTTCTCAACCGTTCAGCGGTCACGGATGGATGTACTTCCCCCAATGGCACAAGCAGGGGAAACGCGTCGTTCTGCTTCCGACCAGCGACTGGAATGAAATCGGCAAGGTCGTGGCTCTGATGCGGGTTCCGGCTCGCATGAAGCAGACGAAGATCCTGGCGATCGGCAATCCGCACGGCAGCGAGGCCGCCTGCTCCGCGGAGAAGATCAAGGCCAAGCTGGGCAGTGAACTCGTCATCGTTCCCAACGAAAAAATCATGGAGCGCTGGAAGTCCATCGATCCCAAGGCCGCCGAGGCCGAGGCGGAATCTTACTGGCTCAGCCAGGCTCAGCGTGTCATGGAGCCCCGCCGCGACGAGATCATCGACTCGGCCAAGCTGTTTCTGGCCATCAAGCAGATCATGATCGAGGAAAACGCGCGGGCGGTCTGCAGCGTCCATTGCATGGGCGATCCCCGCGGTTGCCTGACGTTCAGCAAGCTGAACGACATGGGGTTTGTCGGCGCGTGCGAGGGAGATATCGATTCGACGCTGACCATGCTCATGTTCAACTATGCTTTCGGTGTGCCCGGCTTCATTACCGATCCGGTCATCGATACCGCCAAGAACGCCATGGTGCACTTCCACTGCACGTCGGCCACGAAACTCGACGGTCCTCAGGGCGAACGCCGTCCGTTCACGATCCGCAATCAGACCGACAGCAAGGGCGGGGTCGCGCTGCAGGTCGAGAACCGCGTGGATCAGCCTGTGACATGCGCCAAGTTCGTCAATCTCGACACCATGTTGGTCTGTCCGGGGAAGATCATCGAAACCAGCACCAGTCCGCTGGCCTGCCGCACCCAATTCGCCCAGAGCGTTCGCGACGCCAAACGCCTGTTCCTGCAATGGGGGCAGGACGTGATCCAGGGCGATACAATGACCCTGCTGCATCGCGTCGTTTTCTACGGGGACCACGCAGGGTCCCTGCAGACGCTCGGCGACCTGATGGGCTTCAAGGTGATCGAAGAAGGGGGACCAGTCTGAATAGCCCTGCGTGATCCCGGGAACGCTCAGTGAGCTGCGGACCGGTCTTCCGGCCGGTCCGCTTTACGAAAACTGCGAGTGTTGCGGTGGTAAGACCGCAACGCAACGCAAGCGCGACCCGCAACCGCGATTCGCCGTCCGGACAGGCCGCAGACCAGGCGCGGCAGCACGGCCTGATCGCACGCGTCATTGCACAATGGCCGAACTTGATTGTCGACTCCGCCGCAGCAAGACAGGGAGACATTGAACATGACCCACGAGACGCAGTCTTCATCCGCATCGCCCACCCGTCGCGAGTTCCTCAAAGAGGCGGCGGCGGGCGCGGCAGTCGCGTACGGATTGTCTTTGAGCCGCAGCGCTCATGCCGCCGGGAGCGAAGGAATCCGCATCGGCATGATCGGGTGCGGTGGCCGCTGCAGCGGTGCCGCCTCTCAGGCTCTGGGGCTCGGCAAGGATGTGAAACTGGTTGCGATGAGCGACGTATTCGAGGACCGCATGCAGGAAAAGCGGGCCTATTTCAAAGCCACTTTTCCTGAGCAGTTCCTCGCCACCGACGAGACCTGCGCCCACGGACTGGACGGGTACAAGGCCGTCATCGCGTCGAGCGACGCGGTGTTGATCGCGTGTGCGTCCAAATTCCATTCGTTCTATGCCGAAGAGGCGATCAAGGCCGGCAAGCACGTCTTCATCGAAAAGCCCCATGCAATCGATCCGGCCGGCTGCATCCGCCTCAAGGGCGTTGCGCAGATGGCGAAGGAAAAGAACCTCAATCTCGTATCGGGGCACGAAAGCCGCTACAGCCTTGCTTATCAGGAACAGGTCAAACGCATCCACGACGGAGCGATCGGCGACGTGGTGTCGATCCAGTCGATGTTCCTGCGCGCCCCCTACGGGCTTGTGCCCCGGCCGGCCGGGATTTCGGAACTGATGTACCAGTTCCGCAACTGGTATCACTTCCGCTGGCTGTCCGGCGACGACGTGACCCAGTCGCTGGTTCATAATCTCGACCGCATGCGCTGGGTGCTGCACGAAGAGAACCCGACGTGGTGTTTCGGGCTCGGCGGTCGATCGAGCTCGTTCGGCGAAGTCTACGGAGACATGTTCGACCACCACAGTGTCGTGTACGAGTTCAAGAGCGGCCCTCGCCTGTATGCTCTCTGCCAGACCCGCGCCGGCTGTTACGGGAACTGGGACGACGTGATCATGGGCACCAAGGGCATCTGCCACTGGACGGCCTGCCGCATCGAGGGCGAGACCAAGTGGCGTTACGAAGGTCCCCAGAACGACCCGAACGTCGAGGAGCAGAAGATCCTGGTCGGGGCACTGCGCGAGGGGCGCGTCGTGAATCACGGCGATACGATGATCGACAGCACCTACATGGCGATTATGGGACAGATCGCCTGCTACAACGGAGGGCCGCTGACCTGGGAAGAACTGCTGGCGGCGAAGTTCGAATTTGAACCTAAAATCGCCGATGTCAAAGCCGACATGGTTGCACCGACCACACCCGACGAGACGGGCAACTATCCGCTCCCGCGTCCCGGCATAACCAAGGAATTCAGTTGAGCGAGAGCTGCTTTCTGCGGAGATGGTCGCTGTTCGCTTGCGAAACGTCGGTGCAACGCAACGACGGACGAGCTTTCCGCGGAGCAAAAAGCCACCATGCGCGAACCTCCGCTTTGATGAAACAAACAGCTTTGTGACGTGCAAGACACCCCGATTACCAAGAGAGGAATTTCCATATGTTCCGTAGCTCTGCAATTGCTTTTTGCGCTGCGGCCGTTGTCGCATGCTGGGGGCCGGCCGCGGAGCAGGATGCCAAGCCGGCGGGAGGCCATCCGATATATGGTCTGTGCATGGAAATGCACGACGCAAAGCAGCGTTCGATGGAAGAGCAGGCCGTTATGCTGCACGAATTGGGCTTTGACGGCGCGGGATATCCGCTCTGGATGGATGAGAACCTGGAAAAGAACCTCGCCGTGCTCGACAAGGAGGGGCTGAAGGTCTTTCTGCTGTACGCGACGATCAACCTCGACCAGTCTCCGGCATTTGACCCGCGGCTGCCGGACGCGATGCGAAAGCTGCGCGGACGGCCCGTGACGATCTGTGTGTTGTTGAGGGGCTTTCCCCCGGGGGATGAGCGAGGCATGGAGCCGGCCGTGAAGGTGCTGCGGAGCCTTGGGGATCTTGCCCGCGAGAACGGGCTGCGGATCTCAATCTATCACCATACCGGGGATTGGACGGACAGCATCCTGTTCGCGCTCAAGGTTGTGAAGCAGGTGGACCACGCCCAGGTTGGCGTGAACTTCAACCTCTGCCATTGGCTGATGGTGGATGGAGGCAAAGACTATGAACCGGTGTTGCGTGACAACGTCGCGAAGGTCTTTGCCGTGACCATCAACGGCGCGCAAGTCGGAACAAAAACCTGGACCGACGGTCTGATCCAGCCCCTGGACAAGGGCGACTTCGACAATCAGCGACTGCTGAAGTTCCTCGACGGCGTCGGCTATCGGGGACCGATCGGAATCATGTGCTACGGCATACCCGGCGATGCGCGCGAGCATCTCGAGAGATCGGTGCGCGTGTGGCGGTCGTGGAAAGAATAGACGCGCGAGGGGAACGCGGATGCCGGATGCCGGTAGTCGGTAGTCGGAAAGATATTCGACTTCCTCCGGACTCCAGACTCCGGACTCCAGACTCCAGACTCCAGACTCCAGACTCCAGACTCCGGACTGACCTCGCCGCCCTCTTGGAAGCCGTGTTGAATTGCGATATACAAGGCTCGGTTTTTTCTTTCTCACGGGGGGCGTCAGGGATGGACCTTGGCCTGCGGAACAAAGTGGCGATTGTCACCGGGGGATCTCGCGGATTGGGGCGGGCGATCTGCCTGGGACTCGCTGCGGAGGGGGCCCGTGTTGTCGTCAATTACTATCGCGACGCGGGGCGCGGCATCGATTTGCGGGATGAGGCCGAGGAGCTGGTCAAGGTGATTCGCGCTGCCAATGGCGTCGAGGCGGCGGCCGTGCCCGGCGACATCTCCCGCGGCGAGGAAGTGGCCGCGCTGTTTGATCAAGCCGAATCGGTGCTCGGCCCCGTGGACGTGTTGGTCAACAACGCGGGGATCTGGCCGACCGCCTACGTCAAGGACATGTCTGAGGAAGAGTGGCGCAGCACGATTGACATCAACCTCACCGGGCCGTTTCTCACCTGCCGCGAAGCCGTGCGGCGATGGCTGGGCAGTTCACGCAAAGGGCGGATCGTCAACATCAGTTCGCAGGCCGCATTCCATGGCTCGACAACGGGCCACGCGCATTACGCCGCTTCGAAGGCGGGGCTGGTGACCTTCACGGTTTCGCTTGCCCGCGAAGTGGCTTCGCAGGGCATCCACGTCAATGCCGTGGCGCCCGGCATGATGACGACCGAAATGGCCCGGGATGCATTGAATAAAGGCACAGACCAATACCTGAAGCGAATTCCGCTTGGGCGGATCGGCGATCCGTCCGAGATAGCCAACGTGGTCGTATTTCTCGCGTCGCAGCGAGCCAGTTATATGACGGGTGCCACGGTGGACGTTACCGGCGGCATGCTCATGCGATAGAGTGTGCGATCGATATTCCCATGGACTGACGAGGCAGCGATGTTAGTAAATGCAAAAGAAATCCTGAGCGACGCCCGCGCCAATCAATATGCGGTGCCCGCGTTCGATTGTGTGGAAGAGATGGTACGCACGATGCTCGAGACCGCGGAAGAACGCCGTGCCCCGGTCTTTCTGATGTGCCTGCTTCCGGATCTGGTCGGCAACGGGTGGGCCTACCTGCCGGGGTTGATCCGCATCGCCGCATCGCACCATCGGGTTCCGGTGGTGCTGCATCTGGATCACGCGATGGAACTGGAGTCCATCAAGCGGGCGGTCGATGCCGGGTTTACTTCCGTGATGATCGACGGTTCCAAGCTGCCCTTTGAAGAGAATGTGCGTTTCACCAAGGCCGCGGTGGACATCGCGCATCCGCGCGGAGTCAGCGTCGAAGCCGAGTTGGGGCACGTGGGCGGATCGGACCTCGAAGGCAGCACCTACGGCGAAAATGTGCTGACGGATCCGGATGAAGTGACGCGATTCGTCGAGCAGACCGGCGTCGATTCGCTGGCTGTCTCGATCGGCACGTCGCACGGCGTATACAAATCGCTTCCCACGCTCAGCATCGGCCGGCTCAAGCAGTTGAATCACGTCAGCCCCGTGCCGCTGGTGCTGCACGGCGGTTCCGGCACGCCGGATGACCAGGTCCAGGAAGCGGTTCGCAACGGCATCTGCAAGATCAACATCTATGCGGACATCCGGATTGCCATGGGCCGTGGTCTGCACACGGCGGCCGCAACCCAGCTCCGCGAGGATCCGTTGCCTCAGGAAGTGTTCGGACCGATGCGGGAAGAGATCTCCGACGTCGTGCGCGCCAAGATCGATCTGTTGTTTGCCGCCAATCGCGCCTGATTTTATTTAGGAACCTGCCCATGAAGCTCCTGGCGATCAGCGATACGTACATCCCCGCTCAATTCATGGGTGCGGGGCTCTCACGGTTGGAATCGCTGGGTGTCGAGGTCGAAGTGCGACGTTGGGAGCACGAGAACCTGGTCCAGCTGCAGCAGGCGAACCTTGCCATTGAAAAGGGCGGACCTGAAGCCGTGCCGCTGGGCGATGATCTCCTGCGTGACATCGATCGTTTCGAGATGCTCGTCGTGCAGTTCGCTCCGGTTTCGCGCCGATTGATCGAGGCGGCGGCGCGGCTGAGCGTAATCGGCGTGCTGCGAACCGGCGTCGAGAATGTGGACCTGCCCGCAGCCGCCCAGCGCGGCATCACCGTGCTGAATACACCTGGCCGAAACGCCCGAGCCGTGGCCGAGTGCGCCATGGGTTTGATCCTGAGCGAAATCCGCAACATCGCCCGGGCGCACGCACACCTGATGCGCGGCGACTGGCGGCGGTCGTTCGCCAACAGCGATGCCATCCCCGAACTGTACGACAAGACCGTCGGGTTGATCGGCTACGGCGCGGTCGGCCGACTCGTTGCCGGATACCTGAACGCCTTTGGAAGCCGCATCGTCGCGTACGATCCTTTCGCCAAGGGCGATCCCGCGCCCGCGAAGCTGGTGGATCTGGAAACGCTGCTGCGAACGTCGGATGTTGTTTCGATCCATGCGAGATTGAGTGACGAGACATATCACATGATCGGCGAGCGGGAGCTTGCGTGGATGAAGCCCAACGCGGTGCTGGTCAATACGGCGCGCAGCGGGCTGATCGATGAAGCAGCGCTGGTCAAGGCGCTGGCCGAGCGGCGGCTGCAGGGGGCCGCACTGGACGTGTTCGATGTCGAGCCGCTTCCCGCGGACCATCCGTTGCTGAAGCTGGACAACGTTACTCTCGCGCCGCATCTTGCCGGGAGCACGATTGATGCCTTTCGGAACAGCCCGCGGCTGATGGCAGACCACCTGGCGCGGATGCTGAACGGCGACAGCGACCTCCCGGTCGTCAATGGAATCATGCCATCGCTGCGAGTTTGAAGATTGCGAAGAACCAGCGCACGACGCTTGCCCGCAACCGCCGGCAAACGGTCGGGCCACCAGCCACAGGGAGAAACCGGAATGAAGTCAGTACTGATCGCTCCGCACAAGTACATCCAGGGGCGCGGTGTTTTGCGCGAGATCGGGTCCTATCTGAAGCTGCTCGGCAAGAAGCCGCTTGTTCTCTGGGACGGCGCGGTCAAGAACATCGTGGGCGATGTTGTGCTGACGAGCATCCGCGAGGCCGGACTGGAGATCGTGGAAGTGGCGTTCGGCGGGGAAGCGACTCAGGCGGAACGACTGCGAGTCACCAACATCGCGAAGGCGCAGAAAGCGGATATGTCCGTCGGCATCGGCGGCGGGAAGATCCTCGACGTCGCCAAGGCCGTGGCCGTGGATGCCGGTCTGCGAATGGTCACCTGTCCGACGATTGCTTCCAACGACTCGCCGACCAGTGCGGCTTCGGTCTGGTACGACGAACAGCATAACTTCGTCGGCTTTGACTGCTGGCCGTTCAACCCGGACATCGTGATGGTGGATACCCAGGTCATTGCCCGTGCTCCGGTGCGCGCGTTTGTGGCGGGCATGGGGGATGCCCTTTCGACGTGGGTCGAAGCCGCGGCCGCCTATCAGTCGCGTGCGAACAACATCGCCGGCGGACAACCGACCATGGCGGCGATGGCCATTGCGGAGTTGTGCTTCGAAACGCTGATGAATTACGGGCTCGAAGCGAAACGCGACGTGGAAAACAAGGTCGTGACTCCCGCCGTCGAGAAAGTCGTCGAGGCCAACGTTCTTCTGTCGGGCCTCGGGTTCGAGAGCGGAGGGCTCGCGACGGCACACATGATCGGGAATCTGCTTTCAAATGTACCCGAGTGCAAAGACCTGATGCACGGCGAAAAGGTCGGCTTCGGGATTGTCACCCAGCTTTGTCTGGACGACGAAATGGAGCCCGATCTGGCCGACTCCATCATCGACCTGGAAATCAAACTCGGATTGCCGGTGACGTTTGCCGACTTGAAGCTCGAGGGCATCACGCGCGAACGGCTCCAGCCGATCGGGGAGATGTGCGCCGGCGAAGGCTCGCTGTGCCATAACCATCCGTTCAAGGTGACAGCGGATGATATCGTCGATGCCATGATTTCCGCCGATGCAAGGGGACGCGAACGGAAGATGCTGCTCGCGGAGTGAATACGTTCAGTCGATTGCGGTCAACAAAGGAGAAACAGACATGAATTGCAACGTTGCTCGTCGATTTGCGCTGCTGACGCTGGCGGCCTGTGCGGTCATCGCCCTGGGCGGGAATTGCCTCGTCGCGGGAGAAGCCAAGGGCAAGCGGCCTCGTCCGGTTCCGTCGCAGCCTTTCCGCAAGCCGGAATTGCTCGTCCAGCTGCCTGCCGACCTGTGCAACACGCCCGATGCGATGGCGCTGCTGCCCGACGGGAACCTCGTCCTGTCCGTCCCGAATTTCAACGATACGACCCTGCCGCCGGTGGTTCTCAAGGTCACGCCGGACAACAAGGTCGAGAAGTTCTTTGAGCTGCCGGCTAATCCGAACACCGGCAAGCCGTTCGGATCACTGGGAATCTGCGTCGCTCCTTCCGGCGATCTGCTGATTGCGGACTACCAGATGGAAGGCCAGCAGAAGTCCCGCGTGTGCCGCATCCAGATGAAGGACGGCAAGCCGGTCGGAATCGCTCCGGTCATCGAAGGGTTCAACGTGAGCAACGCCGTGATCTGCCACGACGGATACTTGTTCGTCACGGATACGCAGATCGACAAGAATGTCGAACCGGCGCTGAGCGGTGTGCTTCGTTTCAAACTCGATGAACTCAACGGCGCCCCGGTTCAATTGAAGACGCCGGTGCAGGATGACCCGCACTTCATCGCGACGATCAAGGTCTTCGACAAGGATCTGAAACTCGGCGCCGACGGGCTCTGCTTCGACAAGAAGGGCAACTGCTACGTCGGCAATTTCGCGGACGGCACGGTGCACCGCCTGACCTTTGGTGCGGACGGTAAAGTGACGTCGAATGAGATCTTTGCAAAGGCCGACTATATGAAGTCAGCCGACGGACTGTTCTTTGATGCCGAGAGGGACAGGATTCTCGTCGCTGACTCCAAGGCAAATGCCATTCACCTGGTGTCTTTGGACGGCAAGGTCCAGGTGCTGGCCCAGAGCGGCGATACCGATGGACTGGACGGCGGCATGGATCAGCCTTGCGAGCCTATCCTGCGCGGACGCGAAGTGATCGTCTCCAACATGGACTGGCCGGTGCCGGGTTGCATCAACAAGAAATACGACAAACCGGCCACGTTGTCCGTGATCAAGCTGGGGCGCTGATCGGGGACCTGATAGAAAAGCGGCTGATAACGGGACGTCCGGGCCTCGCGGAGATGCGGCGGTCCGGACGTCTCTTTTGCGCGCACGCCCCGGAGTTCGAAGTACGCGTTTGAAGAATACAATTACGCCTGCCGGGCCGAATCATCTCCAGGGGAGTATGAATTCTGAACCACGGTCTATGAACCCGGCGACTCGGTGGCTGCGATCTTCCGGTTCAGTGCCGCCAGACTCGGGTGAAGATCGCGATAGATCTTGAACATCGAGGCATAGTGCCGGGTTCGCGCCGGATCCGGTTCGTACCGCTCGCCGGGCCGGAAGACCCGCTCAAACGCGTCGCGTTCGTCGCGGTAGTCGCCTGTTCCGATGGCTGCGAAGATCGCCGCGCCGAGCGGCGTGGCTTCAGTGATCGCGGGGACTTCCAGAGTCCTGCCGACGACGTCCGCTTTGTTCTGCATCCAGAATCGATTCCGCGTGCCGCCGCCGACCGCAACGAGCCGGTCGAGTTCCCGACCCAGGGCCGTTTCCATGGCGCGCACGATGTCGAGGAATTGAAAGTCCAATCCCTCGATCACGGCGCGCATCAGGTCAACTGCATCGGCGCGATTCGTAAGCCCCACGAAGGCCCCCGTGCTCAGCGGATCGACCACGGGACATCCGGCGCCGGACATGTGCGGGAGGAACATGACCCGCCGGGCGCCCGGCGGCGACGCCGCCACGCGTTGCATCAGCGAGTCCCAGTCGCCGGACGACGAGCCGAGCAACTCCCGACGGTACCACTCCAGCATGTCGGCGCAGGGGTTGCCGCCCCAGAGGGCATACCGGCCGCGGGCAACGTGCGATTGGAGCGTCATGCCTTTCGCACGCAGTTCCGGATCGAGCAGCGGCGTGTCGAGCGTCGTGAGAACGCTCTCCCACGTGCCCGTCACATCGAGCACGACGCCCGGTTCGAATGCGCCGACAGGTATTGCGCCGCACAGATGATCGTGCCCGCCCAGCACGACTGCGGTTCCTCGAGGCAAACCCGTAATACGGGCGGCCTGTTCGTGAATCTCGCCGATCCAGGTGCCGCTGGGGAGCACGTCGCACAGGAGACGTCGCGGGATTCCCGAGGCTTTCAGCAGTTCGTCGGACCAGTCCCGCTTCGATTGATCAAACAACAGCGTGCACGACGCCATGCTCGGGTCGGTGACCTGCCGTCCGCACAGCATAAAATTGACAAAGTCCTCGATCAGCAGCCACTTGTCGGCCCGCTCCATGACTTGCGGTTCATGCTCGAACATCCAGAGCATGCGCAGCGCGCTGTTGATGGGCCAGACCGGATTGCCGCCGATGGCGAACGTTCGCTCGAGGCCGACGTGCTCCTGCCACCAGGCAAGTTGCGGTGCGGTGCGCGGGTCGAGCCAGGAAATCAGCGGGTACAGCCACTGTCCGTCCGCGGCGACGGGCAGTCCATCCATGCCCATCCCGGTGACCGCGACCGCGCGGATCTGCCGGGCGTCGTGCAGCTGGCCGACGGCTTCCCGAATTGCCGCGGCCGTGTCGTTCCAGATCTGCTCGGGTTGCCAGACCGTCCATTCGGGATGCTGCGGATCCGGATGAAATCGCAGCGTCGGGCGGCTGCCGGAAGCAATCTGCCTTCCCGAAAGATCGTAGGCGACGGCCTTGAGCGACGTCGATCCGAGGTCGATACCCATCCAGCAAACCATGGCCGCGCCCCCTTATCGCATCAGGAGTCCGCCGCTGACATCGACCGTTGCGCCGGTCATGTAACTGGCCGCGCCGGAGGCGAGGAACACGACGACACCGGCCACCTCTTCGGGCGTGCCGATACGGCGCAGCGGAATGCGTGCGAGGTATTTGTCGAGATTGGCGCTCAGAGTCTCCGACGTCATGTCGGTTGACATCATGCCGGGCGCGACGGCGTTGACGGCGATTCCCAGAGAAGCGACCTCGCGGGCCAGTGAAATCGTGAACGAGATCATCCCGCCCTTGCTGGCGTCATACGGCGCGTGGCCGGTCGTGGATCCGAGGAATGCCGCGGCCGACGAGACATTCACGATGCGACCGCCGCGTCCCGAGGCTTTCAGTCGCCGGACCATCTCGCGGCACGTCAGGAACGTGCCGGTGAGGTTCACCTGAAGCGTATCGGTCCACTCATTTTCCGCAGTGTCCACGACCTGCCGCGTCGGACACACGGCCGCGTTGTTGACGAGAATGTCGAGAGGACCGAGCGATTGCTCGACCGCCATGAAGATCGCCATGACGTCGTTTTCGCTGGCGACGTTGCCCGGTACGGCAATCGCTTCGACCCGGTGGTGTGAACGGATCTCGGCCGCAATGCTCTCGGCCTGTTCGCGGCTGTTCTGATAGTTGATTGCGACCCGCGCGCCCTCGGCAGCCAGGGAAAGGCTGATTGCCCGTCCCAGCCCGCGCGATCCGCCGGTCACCAGCGCGACTTTGTCCCGCAATTGGAGGTCCATCCGCATATTCCCATATTGTTAGGATGCTTTTAAAGTGAATTGAGACTAACACAAACAGATCATATAAAGGTGCGCGGTCGAGGTCCGCTGCGCGGCTCAATGCCCGGCCGGTTGGCTGTGCAGTTGTGTGTGCACAGGGCGGATCGCTGTGTAAAGCGCGGACCACGTTTCATACGATTCGCGGTAACGCGACGACAGTGCAGGATCAGGCTCGTATACGCGGCCGGGTCGGCGGACGGTGGCGAAGGCCTCGGCTTCGTCCCGGTACACTCCCGAACCGATGCCGGCGAGGATCGCTGCGCCCAGCGGAACCGCTTCGTCGAGTGCGGGAACTTCAATCGGTTTTCCCACCACATCCGCCTTGTTCTGCATCCAGAACTCGTTGTTCGTGGCGCCGCCGATAGCGACGATCCGTTCCGGGGAAACCGACAGTCCGCGGCGATAAGCCTCGATGATGTCGAGGAACTGATAGTCGAGGCCCTCGATCACGGCACGTTGAATATCGCTTTTCGTAACGAAATTCCTCAGGCCGACCAGCGCTCCCATGGAAGTGGGATCCACGACGGGGCAGCTCGCGCCCGACATGTGCGGCAGGAACAGCACGCCGCGCGAACCAGGGGGCGAACTTGCCGCAGCCGCCATCAGGTGCGTCCAGTCGCTGCCCCCCTGCTCTTCCGCCTTGCGGCGCTCGTCGCTGCCGAACTCGCGGCGAAACCACTCGAGCATGTCGGCCGCCACCGCGCCGCCCATCACGGTCCACTTTCCGCGAGCCACGTGCGAATCGACGAATACACCGAGTCGCCCGACCGCCGGGTCGAGTATCGGAGCGTCGAGCGCGGTCACAACCATCTCCCACGTTCCCGTTACGTCCAGCACGACGCCCGGAACGAAAGCCCCGGTCGGCAGCATGCCGCAGCAGTAGTCGTGTCCACCCAGAACTACGGGCGTGCCTTTGGCAAGACCTGTGGCCGCCGACGCCCTGCCGTGCACCTCGCCGAGAATCGTGCCGCTGGGCAGCGCTTCGCAGAGCAGTCTGCCGTCAACCCCGGAGGCGGCGATCAACTCCTCCGACCATCGGCGTTGACGCTGGTCGAACAGCAGCGTCGTGGAAGCCATGCTGTAGTCGGTTGCGAATCGTCCGCAGAGCTGGTAGTTCACAAAATCCTCGATCAGAACCCACTTGTGGGCGCGAGCGAGGATCTCCGGTTCATGCTCTTTCATCCACAACAGCCGCAGGGCCGTGTTGAAGCCCCAGATGGGCGTGCCGGTCAGGGAAAACTGCCGGTCCGCGCCGATGTGCTCGATCCACCACCGCTGCTGCGGAAGCGTTCGAGGGCAATGCCAACTGATGAACGGATAGAGCCAGTTTCCGTCCTCCGTCATGGGCAAGCCGTCCATGCCCATGCCCGTCACCGTGACTCCGCGGATGTTCGCGGGTTGAGGAACGGCCGACAACGCTTCGCGAATCGACTCCGCCACGGAGTCCCAGATCTGCTCGGGTTTCCAGATCGCCCAGTCGGGATGCTCGGCGCTCGGGTTGAAGCGCAGCGTAGGTCGGCTGCCTGACGCCACCGCGCGGCCGTTTACGTCGTAAACCACAGCTTTCAGGTTCGTGCTGCCCAGGTCGATGCCCAGCAGATAGTCCATCGCTGCCAACTCCTTGCTGAAGGGTGCGCGCATCTTGCAGGACACGCCGTGCCGTGTCAAGCAAGTCGTGCCGCGTCGACGTCAGTTCGCTTCCAAGGCGCAATCGTCGTAGATCACTGCGCCTTGTTGCCAGACGCACGCGATGTGGCTCAAGAGGCGAAAGCGGATCTTGACGGTATTCGGGCTCGTCGTGAAAGAGCACACGGCCCGCTCGAAATCGTCATTGGCTTTGCGAATGCCGACACGATCATGCGTCACAATCACCTTTCCGCCCGCATCGATTTCCTCGATCACGATTCCGGCGAAGTCGCCGGCATCAGCACCGAATCCCTTGCCGTTTCCGGCGACGTCAAGACCGCGAATCCAGGCCGATGCGGTCAGCCTTGCGCCGGGATCGACCACGACTTCCTGGTCGAGTTGCAGAGTGCCGCCGCCGTCCGTGACATGGCTGATCGCCTCCTTGCCCCGAAAGATCACAGGCTTGCGCCAGTCGTAGATCGATTCGGGATAGATATAGCAAGCCGTGCCCTCGGAATAGCGAAACGACCACGCGCCGCGCTGTCCGGCCGGTCCATGCTCGATGCTGCGGGCCGCCGGGAAGCCCTGCTCGAAGTCGCCGTTGACGAGCAGATTCTTCTCAGCGAGACGCGCCAGGACGAACGACATGCGATTCTCGCCGGGACCGAGCACAGATCGTTTGGTCTGCGGATAACATCCCTGTTTTTCGGCGCGAACCGTCACGTCGCAGAAATCTTCGAGTTGCCCCAGGGTGAACTCGCCGCGCTCGTCGCAGCGAATGCTCCTGTCGCCGACCGTGACTACGGCATCGGCAAGAGCACGCTGCTGCTCGTCCGTGACCCGGCCGGCAACCGAAGCGGGCGCGGGAGGACCGTCGAGCACGCACTGGTCGTAGGATACAAAACCGTCCGCATCGTTCGATTCCATTGCCGTTTCCAGCACGAAGCGGATGCGGCGGGTATCTGCCGAGGTCCGGGCTTCGCAGACCGTGTACCGGTAGGGCGAGGGCTGATTGATCGCTTGAGAAGCTTGGCTTTTCAATACGTTTCCTTTGTCGTCCAACTCTTCGAGCACTACGCGCGCAGCATCCTGGCTGCCTTTTCCGAAACCGCCGGTGCTGCTGCCTGACGTGCGGATCCACGCCGAGCCGCGATACGAGGAGTTCGGACGCACCGCCACAACTTGCGACACGCGACTGCGTCCCGCCCCGACGATTCTCACCGCATCACGTCCGGTTCCCGGCAGCGGCGGACTGCACGAAGACTCGCGCCGCAGCTCCGTCGTTGTGCCTGCCGCAGCTGTGAAAGACCAAGCCCCCGAGGTATGTGAGTCGGCCGGCGTCACGGAAATCGCCGCGTCCTGGTCGAAGCCGGGGTTCCTCAGCAGATTGCGGGCCGCGACGGTCACGGGTTGAACTCCCGGACCTCCGCTGCCCTGCCCTATTTCCAGAGCTTGCACGAATGCCTCGCCCGCGAGGCCGGAAGCCCGGTCGCCGCCAAGAAATCGCAAAGCGATCACGCCGTTTCGGGGCTCGACGTTGTCGAAGACAATATCCGCTGCGCGAAACGGGCCGCCCGCCGTTGCCGCGACGTCCATCTTGCGGACGACTTCCTGGCCGTTCAGCTGAACCGTAACGCAGTTTTCGCACGTATCGAGTCCGCGGCATGCAGCGAACTTCACTCGCACGTAATATCGGCCGGGGCCCACTGTCGCATTGACTGTGAAGTCGGAGCCGTGAATCCCGTAACGGTACAGGTCGGCGTCGCCGGTTTGACCGATCAAGCCATTGGCCGGTTGCGTCCACCACGTTCGCTGGACGCTGTCCTGCATGTCTCCCAGTCTCGTGACGACTTCGGTTCCCGGTTTCCAGAACTTGCCGGCCGAGTCCTTCAGGTCGTCCCGTCCCGGGTAGCCGAACACCATGCGCTGTGTCTGGGTCGGTCCCGCCCCTTCGCCGAAGTTCACCGTCCCTTCGGCCTTGGAAAACCGGATTCCGGAAATGTAGATTCGCGTGCCGCCGGACCGTTCGTTCTTCGCTCCGCGCGGCTCGATTCGGATCGTGTGGTCGGCGGTAGGAAGGCCGTTGCGGTAATAGAGAATCTGGTCGTGGCGTTCTGCCGGATTCCAGCAATCGACGGCTACGAGCTGCTTCACATCGTCGAGGTAGATATCCGCCAGACCTCCGTCGGGACCGACGCAGCCGACGACCCGCACCTGGTTTCCGTGGAACTTCCACTTCAATGTTCCGCCGGAAGCGACCCGTCCTGCGCAGGCCTTATGTTGGCCCGCGTCGGCAGAAAGGGCCTGCCAATCGGCCGCGGCTTCAGCCTGTTCGGCGCCTGCCGAGGTCTGAGGATCGTTGCCTTCAATGGCGATACTCTTCGCGCCGTCGTGACGGATTGCGAGCAGAAAATCACCGGATCCTAATTCGCGCAGCGTATAGCCGTTCGCGTCCAATCCGTCGCACTTGGGTAACTGCTGCCCGTCTGCGGTGACTCGCGCCGGCGCGAAGGAGAGCCGCAGATGTTCGATGGTCTTGGGCGGGCAGTCGAAAGTGCTGTATTCGATGCGGCCCGGGCCGTAGTGGATCGTGCTGACCACGGCAGTGCTCCGCAAAACGTGGTTCTCGCGGCAGGGCGCGAAGTACTCGGGCATCCAGGCGATCGTGTTGAGCAGGTGCTTCAGCGCCATCGGGTGCGCGATCTTGAACCAGGCGTTGTTCACGACGAAGCCGCCGTCGATATTATCCTCCGATACGCCCGTTTCGTGACCGTCGTAGGTGGCCAGGATCTGCATGCGGCGGGCCAGTTCTCGTCCCCACGAACAGTCGGCTTCGACGCCGTATTGTGCGAATGCCACGGCCAACTCCATCGGGCCGTACCACAGCGATCGGCCGCAGCACCCGCTCGACTCGGGATATGCCCATGCGCCGCTGTAGACTTCTCCGTTCGAAGCCGGGCTGACGCTCGTGTGGTTCAGAAACAGCGAGAGCACGTTGCGGGCGTCGTTCCGCCAACCGGGAAAGGCGTCCTTGTTGTCCATGAAATAGCGAGCTGCGAACTCCGTGACATTCTCGGCCTGGACGGGATCGGCCCAATCCCAGTAATTGCGTCCCCAGACGTCGTTTACCGTCCACTCCGGCAGCAGGACGTTCTGCAGATACGCCCGTCCGGCGTCGCGCGCTTTGACGATTTGGTCGTCTGGTCCCCGATAGCCAAGCCGAATGAGTTCGTCGAAGAAGTAAAGCAGGAACGTCACGCCGCCCGTCAATTTGTCGTCCTTCCACGGCGAGGATTCCGGGTTGGCATACCGGCCCCACGGAGGACGCGAGGGATCAAGATTGCGCTGCTTTGCGAGCTGATCGCCCCACTGTTTGCACGCATCGAACCAGCGGGTGTTGCCGGTCAGCTGGTAGGCTTTCAGCATCGCGAGACCGACCTCGGCAACGATGTCCAGTTGGATCATGCCCTTCGCATCGGACTGGCCGTAGGGCTTTCCCTGGACGGGAACGCTAATCAGGAACTTCGGCCAGGGATGTTCCTGCGGGGTCAATCCGTGGTCAAGCAACGCTTCCGCCTGGTATGTCAGATGCGCAATGGCTGCCGGGTCTCCCGTGTATCGGTAATAGTCCACCAAGCCCGAGAGAATATACGAAGAGCGTTGCCCGAGATCCCCGTTGTCCCAGTTGCTGATCGGGATCGGAGTGATCTCTCCCGCGTCCGAGATCTGCCAGTGGCCGTTGAAGACATAGTGAGGCACCGGCGACGGGGCCTGCGGCGCATTGACCCACGGATAACGCTTCAGCGTCTCGGCCGCGATCCGCACGCGGAAATCGAGCTGGCCGTTCTGTGCCGTGTACCACGGCGCGATGACCCCGTTGCGATCGTGCACCGCCTTGTGGCCGTAGTACCTCTCTTGAACCGTCGCCGCGCACGTGGCGGTCGAATGAGCTGCGGTGATGATCCAGGCTGTCGAAGCAATTGCGATCAAACGCAGACTCGACGTGCACTTCGCGAACAGGATGCGGAACATGGCTGGCTCTCCGCTGCGGCATTGGTTGAAAGACACATTGTGGAGGAGCCAAGTCGTGCTTCGCAAGCGGCAGGGTCCTGTTCACTCCGAAGCAAGCTGCCGCGAATTGCTGCGAGGCGGTGACTGCAGGCCCCCGACGCGCTGAATCCACACGTGCAATTCGCCCAGGTACGAGCTCGGGTCCGGTTCGAATTCCAGCGTGTGGGCTGCCGTCGCGTACTCGCAGCACTGTTTGTCCGCGGCGGCGATTTCATCGAAGAAGGCGCGCGTGCGACCGTTGTTCACGATGCGTTCGCGTCCGGCGAGCATCAGCAGCGTCGGTGCGTGCATGGATCCCGCCGCCGCCCGCGCCGCCCTGTTGAGGTCGAGATCGGCGACCGCCCAGCGTATCGTGATCGTGCGGAGCGTGAATGGATCGTCTCGGATGAAGGCCTGCCAGCGAGGCGTATCCGTGAAGAGGCGGGGATCTCGCAAGGGAATCGAGATCCGCATGCGGCCGAATCCCGATCGCATGGCGGCGCGCAACAGGAATCGCTGCGGGAGATTGGCCTGCTGCAACGCGTAGAGCCCGGGACACAGCAATCCCATGCCGCCGATCAATTCGGGGCAGTGCCGCCCGAGTGCTGCAACCAGCTTGCCGCCCCAACTGATTCCCAGCACGATTGCGCGTCGGCCGTCGGGCCATTGCCCGAGATATGCCTCCATGTCGCGCAGCCATTGCTGGTGTCCGATGGCGTCGCCGCGCGCGTGCATGTTCAGCCCTGAGCCTCGACGGTCCACGGCGTGAACTTCACATCCCCGCGCTGCGAGAAAGCGGCAGGTGCTCAGATACCAGCCGCTGTGACTCACGATGCCGTGGATGAGAACGACGCGCGGTGTCCCGGTTCCGGCATTCCAGATCCGCGACGCCATGCGATAGCCGTCCGGTGCGGCGAAAGAGATGATCTCGTGCGCTTCGCAAGGTCTCACCGTTTACTCCATCCTCTCCCGCCAGTCCCCGGGTTCCCGAACAACTTCGCCGTGAGGGATCAGGCCAATGGGCGCTTCAACTCACGAATAGTCCAGCGCGCAAGCACTTCGGGGTTCACATGTACGCCCGATCCGGGGCTCTCAAGCGCCGGCGCACGGCCGCCGTATGCGAACGTGATGTCCTCGTTGGTCAGCAATTCCCGCAATACGTGCCGATCGTATGAGCCTTCGAGGTAACGGATGTTACTCACGCTGGTCGCCCAATGTCGTCCGGCAGCCGAGAGGATGCCCGTTTCTCCGGGGTGGCATCCGAGTTGATAACCCAGTCCGTGTGCCGAGGCCTCGGCGGCAAGACGCAGGCTGTTGAGAAAACCGCCGCACTTCGACAGGCGGATGTTGAATAGATCGCAGGCACGCACTGCAGTCGCGCGTTGCGCGTCGGCCATGCTGGTCAAGGACTCGTCCAGCATGATCGGAACTGCGAGCCGTGTCCGGACCTCGGCCAGGGAATCAAGCTCCGCGTGCGGCACCGGCTGTTCCAGGCAACTGATGCGGTAACGGAGCAGCGGCTCGACTGCAGCGGCCAACTTGTCCGCGTGCCAGGACTCATTGGCATCAATTCGAATATCGACGCGGCTGCCCAGGCAGAGCCGGATTCGCCGCAGGCGTCTCGCGTCGTCGGCCCCTGCGAGGCCGACCTTGACCTTGCACTGTTGGAAACCGTAGCAGCGCATCTTGAGCGCGCTGCGGCATTCCGCGAAAGCGCTCTCGGCCGTGATGGTTGTGGAATAACGCACTTCGCGGCGTTCGTGACTGATGGAACGCGCCGGCGGAAAGTGACGGGTCACTGTGGAGATGGGCTCAGCGAACAAGCGTCCGTACGCATCAAGAATGGCCAACTCCACCGCGCAGCGAAGCGAGTTGCTGCGGCAGCCGCGCGGATCGTCGCAAGGGACGGATGGTTGAAATGCCCCGCAAAGTTCGATCACTTCACTCCAGCGTGTCGGCGACGCGCACAACTGGCGCTCAAGAGGTGTTTGACCGAACTGATCCAGCGCGCCTTCCGGGGTCTCGCCGGTCACATAATCCCGCGGCACGCCTTCGCCCCAGCCTTCGATCCCGTTGGCCAAGCGGCAGCGAACGAGAAGGTTGGTGCTTTCGCACCGAGTCGCGGAGGCATGTCGGATGACGCGCCGCAGAGGAACTCGCACGATGTAACAGGTCAGTTCGGCGATCCGCATGGCGATCCGATCAAACGCGGTGTCTGCATTTTGCCCGTCGCCCAGTCGAGCGCGTCGCGCATTCCGGGTTGGAAATCCACCGTTCCGCGATATCCCAGCTGCCGCTTGGCCTTGGCAATGGAAAAGTCGAGGTTCAACGCCATGAACTTGATTGTCGCGCGGGTCAGCAGCGGCGGTTGCTCGCTGCCTTTCAGCCTGGCATAACCTTCAATGAACGGTACTGCAACCCTTGCCAGCCAGAGCGGAACACGGCCAGGCCGCGGTTTGCCGAGATACTCAGCCACCGCCATCAGGTATTCTTCGCGCGTCACGAGACGGTCGTCTCGAATGTTGTAAACCTGACCGACAGCCTCGTCCCTGTCGATTGCGAGAAACACCGCGTCGACGAAGTTGCCGACGTATACGTTGTTCAACAGTGATTTTCCGTCGCCGATGAATTTCACCATGCCGGACTCGAATCGCTGCAGCAAACGCGGAATCACGTGCCGTTCGCCGGGGCCGTAGATGAAGCCCGGCCTGAGAATCACGGCCGGCAGTTTGCACTCATCAATGTGATGCCGGACCACCACCTCGGCTTCCGCCTTGGTCCGGGTATATCCGTCGAGTCCCGTAAGACTCGGGGACACTGTCTCATCCGTTCCGTAGTGATTCCGGGCGGGATAGACGCCCAATGTACTGACCTGGATCCAGCGCTCGACCGCGGCTGCTCGCTCGGCGGCAGCCAGGAAATGCTCGAGCGCAACGACATTTATTGCCCTGTACTTTTCTGCGGGTCCCCAGTCGCCGATGTGCGCCGCCGAATGCACCACGATCTGTACGTCCTGCAGCAGTTTCGGAAAACAGGCGTGATCGGAAAGGTCGCCGTCGACGTACTCGATATCGAGTCCGGCGAGCAGCGTGCGGTCCGCGCCGGCCCGTACGAGAGCACGCACCTTGTAACCGCGCTCAAGTGCGCGTCGCGCGACAAAACTGCCGACCATTCCCGTCGCGCCGGTAACCAGCATTCGCCTGTTTGCCATGAACCGCTCCGCAGACAACGAGGTAGCAATTGTGGTCTCAGTGTATCAGTTGTCCGCCGCCGTCGGGATGGGTTCTCATGTGCCGTACGGCCCGCATTGAATGAGGGCACGGACGTCCGGGAGCGGAGAGCGAATCGATCCGCGTTTCATCCGTGAAAATCCGTGGCCTCTTTTCCTCCGAATGCTCCGTGGCTCGTACGAAAGAATCCGGAGTCCGGAGAAAGACAAACAACGATCCCGCTGCCGCCGCTTCCGGCGATCGCATTTTCATCGGGCGTGGTGTATCGCCAACATCTCAACTCCGATGTTGTTGTTTCGCACTGCCGGGTAAATTTCTGGCACAACCCCGCCGGCCTCTCAGACCAATTCGACCCCAGCGTCCATTTCGGAAATCGCTTTGCCTGTGGCCTCGGAGTAAAGCACGTCCGGGCAGAAGTCAACGCCATTCGGCCATACGATCGTGCCGGCCTCCCGGTCGACCGTGACTTGCGAAAAGACGCCGATGTCTTCCAGAGGAGCGAAAACACCTCCCCGCCCGAGAATCCGGTGACGGAAATCCAGATCGGATACGGTGCCGTCCGTGAACGTCAATTCGAGTCTGTAGTCAGTAACGTGGCGAACACGAGTGATGCGGGGGAACATGCCGCTGTGCTCCTAATTGAGAGGCGCGATGCGATTCGGAGGTTGATTGCTTCGCATCAACTCCCAGTTGGCCAACAGTTCCTGTTGATGTGCAGTTGCCCATTCGATAACCATGCCCAACGCACGTCGGGACATCCGACCGCGCAATAGGCTGATCTTCTCGATATCCAGTTCCGCCTCCGCGTCATTGTAGATCGCATGGAAATGCGGCGGATTGTGGTCGTCGAAGTACATTCGAATGGAAATACCGAAAAACCTGCTCACCTCTGGCATGGTTTTTTCCACAGACACCCAGTGAATGTGACGAGGACTGACACGACGTGTCTGCCAACGCCCGATCCGGCGCTTGCTCAAGAATTGATTATATTCGTACTCGCCGATTCGTGTGCGACGAAGATGGACCGTTGCGACTTTCAGGCCAACGTCGAGTATGAAGCGGCAGGACCAGAAGTGCTGCTGGGCAAGGTATGCAGGATGAATCGATCCGTGCTTCATCCGTGAAAATCCGTGGCCTCTTTTCCTCCGAATGCTCCGTGGTTCGTACGAAAGAATCTGGCGTTCGGAGAAAGACAAACACCAATCCCGCTGCCGGCGATCGCATTTTCATCGGGCGTGGTGTGTCGCCAACATCTCAACTCCGTGATTGTCTCTCCGCCTTGATTACAGCGAATCGCTGGTTGTCGTGCCGTCCGTTGAATCCAGCGTCGAAAGTCGCTCGGCGAACTGCAGGTCATTGACGAGGCACGGGTGTTTGTACTCTTCCAGGTTGCCGCGCCGGGAGATGCGACCCGCGCGGAAGCGATCCCAGGCGCCCTCGGGGATTTCGATCAGGGACAAGGGTTCAAGCCTGCGAGACCGGACCTTGTCGGCATACTCGCAGTTCAATTGCCGGAGTTGCGAATCGACGAATCGCAGGAGATCCGCTGCCCGCCCTTTCTCGATTCCCGCTTCCAGCAGAAGCACATAGCCCGGGCGGTCACCCTCGACTCGCGGAGCGATCGTGAAGGTCTCGATCCGCATGCCGAGTTCCGAAAAGCCGGCCTGCACGGCCGAGACAACCTGGAATTCGCTGAGTTTCTCGCCGGTGAGACTCGAGAAGTGCGCTCCCTTGCTCAGGAATCGCAGGACAGGGACCTGTCCCTCAAACGCCTCGCACCGCACGAGATCGTGAATGTTGTAGCGGTAGAGACCGGCGGACGTCGTGAGCAGGATGAAGTAATTCCGCCCTTCCTGAAGTTCGTGCGCTTCGAGCACGGTGGGGTTCGGGCGGTCGATCTCCTCCTCGGGGATGAACTCGTAGTAATGGTGCACGTAGTCGAGGATTCCGCTGCTCGTTCCGTCTTCGAGCGGGATTGTCATGCGACCCTCGCTCGCGGACAGACCGTGATCCCTCAGCGCCGTATCGCCAAAGTATTCACCCAGCCGCGGCAGATAGACGCCGACGGATCCTCCCATCCAGACGGCCAACAGCGACAGATCCGGCCATGCGTAACGCGGGTACAGCATCCCGTGCTGGTCGATAATCCGTTCAAGTTCGTTTGCCCTTCGCGGATTGCGCCGCCGAATCCGCGGCTCGAGTGAGGCACGGATCGCTGCGGGCAGTTCAGCGCCGGTCAGGGTTCCGTCGTGGATATCGCGGATCAACGACTCTCGTTGACGATCTGCTCGCCGTGCGAACTCGATCAGCGTGCTCGGATTGGCGGTGATGATCATGCCGACGTTCGGCTCGGCGAGGGTCAGCCGCAGCGCCGCGTAGTGCTTTGCTGCCGGATCGTCGATGCGCACGACCTCGCGCGGCAGGACAAATACGCGGCGCGTTACCGCGGGAGCCGCCTCTGCGGCCAGCCCGCTGATATTGCCGCATGGGATTCCGCTCTCGGTCACGAGTTGGCGCCAGTTGCTGGTCAGCTGCAGCGTCTTCTTGTGGATCTGATCGACATGGCCGTGGTAGTTCGCCGCGCCCCAGACGTGCCAGCTGCGCCGATACTCGGCGAAGAACTGACTTGTTACCGGAATGAACTTGGGGCGATTCGTCGTGCCCGATGTCATGGCGAACATCAGTACGCGAGTGCCCGGGCCGAACATCGCGCCGAGGTCGCCGCGTTTGACGCTTTCGATGTACTCGCGGTAATACTCGTAGTCGGTGATGGGGACCCGGCGCCGGAAATCGTCGAGGGTTCGTATTTCGGAAAAGGCGTGGTCTCTGCCGAAGCGGCTGTCGGCATTGCGGCCCAACTTCTCAAACAGCCGTTCTCGCTGGACCTCACGCGATCGATGGGTTTCGCGCAGGAACGCGCCTACCTTCCGATAGTAGATCGGTATCGCGGCCCGGTAGATCAGGGATTCAATGCTCACGGTTCGGCTTTCTTCCGATGTTCTGCGGCCTGTCCTAGCCGCCTGAATCGTCCAATCACCTGCTCTCGCGAAAAGAACGCACCGGCGCCCTGCCGTTCCAGTTCGTGAACCATATCCACCACGGCCGAATTGAAAGGTGCCTGCCCCGCTAGAGATTCCGCGAGCCGGACGACCTGTCCATTCACGTGATCGATTTCCGTCGGTTTTCCGCGCACGAGATCCTGCTGCAGCGAAAAGACGATTGCCCTGCGATTGTAGTTTCTCCGGGCGACTGTGGCGATCAGGCTGCCAATCAGCGGAGCACCGAGCAGATGCATCAGGTTTCGCAGGCCGTGGATCCCGGGCCGCCCCGGGATTTTCGCCAAGGAAATCCGGGCCCGCCGCAATGTCGCGATGCATTCCCTGACCAGAGGAAGACCCACGTGCGTCCGCCAAGCCGGGTCGCATAAGCCTTCCGTGATGAAGTTCGACTGTGACAGGCACGAAGCATAACCGACGGCGTTGAACGTCAATTTGCTGTAAAGCACACCGAGTACGTTGGGATGCTCGCGCACCGGCAAGCCCGATCTTGTCAACAGCCGCGCCGCCGATCGCGATGCGTCGATGTTGACTCGATCGCGCGACGGTCCCACCACAGTGACGCCGTTGAGTTGCAGGCTGACAACCCCCGGTTCGACCACCGAGATGTTCGTAGCCGTCATGCCCATCACAAGGCGGTCGGGCGCAACGAATCGCAAGAGCGTGCCGTCGTTGATGCCATTCTGGATCGAGACCACGATCGCCCTGCCCCAATGCATCGAGGCCTGCTCGAGCGCAGCTTGCGTATCCTGTGATTTCATCGTGACGAGCACGATATCCGACCCCGCAATTTCCGCCGTGTCTTCCGAGTATGCGACAGGCACATCGCACCGGCCCCACGGACCCTGGAGCTGCACGCAGCCCCGCTCGTGCATCGCTCGTCCATGAGCACCGCGGCCGATGAAGAGCATCTCGGTTTCAGGGGCGCGGTGCTTGATCAGTCCGCCGAGCATTGAACCGATCGCACCGGCGCCGAGCACGGATACTTTCATGGCTGGCCGTCACCCTCGGGGAATGATGAGAAGGGCGACCTGCCGAGGCCGGCAGTGCATGCTTCCACAACGCGGGCCAATGCTCCGGCATGTTCCGGCGACATCATGCTGAAATGGTCGCCCGGCGCGCTGTGGATTTGCAGCCGATCGCCGATCGTCTGAGCCCAACCGAAATCGTGGCCGAGTGGCCGGCCGGTGATTTGTTCCAGCACATCTCCCGTTTCGGGACGCACCAGGTGGATCTTCTGGGAGAACGGGGCGATTCGATAACCGCGGATCATGCGCGCGTGAGCATTGCCGGCCTCAACGATCCGGCGAATGTGATCGGGAGTTGTCTCGCGCGGCAGCACTCGCTGCGAAGTGGCGACTTCCCAGACAAACTGCCACAGCGTTGCTTCGTCCATCGACGAGAGGTGTTCGTAAGAGATCTGCCGGACATCGATCGTGGCGCCGGCAAACCAGTTCGTGAAATTGCCCAGTTCGAGCAGGAACTTCAGATTGTCGTCAAGATGTACGCTGTCGTAGATCGAAGGCAGCGGCGTGTCGAAGAGGATCACAAGGCCGAGTTCGTCGCCTCGCTCTTGAAGCGTCCTGGCCAGCTCATACGCAAGTATCCCGCCGGCGGACCAGCCTCCGATGAAATAAGGACCTGACGGTCGAATGGACTTCACCGCGTCGTGGTAGACTTCGATCATCTCGCCCAAATCGCTGTGGGGCGGAAGCACACCCTCGTTGCCGCGGCCCCGCATCGCGATCAGCGGATTCCGCGTCAGGGCACGGGCCAAGTGGCGGTAACAGTTGATATCACCGCCGAGCGGATGAATGCAGAAGAGCGGCGCTGCGCCTTCAAGCGGACTCATGCGGACGATGGGCGACCACGTGCGGAGATCCGATTCGGGCAGCGCAATTGAGTCTGCGGCCTCGGCTCCTCCGGTACTGATCGCTTTGGACGCGTGAGAGGCCAGCTTCGTGATGCTCGGGCCTTCCATGAAGGCCGTCATCGGAAGGCTGAAATCGAGACGCCTCTCGAGGTTGTTCTTCAATTCCATCGCCAGCAGCGAGTCCATGCCGATTTCGTTGAGCGGCTGATCGAGTTCCAGCGAGTCCTTGTCAATGCCCATGATCCTCGCCAGTTCGGTGGCGAAGTAATCACGCAGACGTTCCACGCGCCCGCCGGCGTCCAGCGGCTGAAGTGAATCGAGGAAGACGCGGTCGATTCCCTCGGCTGCCACTGCCTGATCTTCAGCGGAGTGCAGCACCGCGATGTCATGGAGCAGCGTCGGCACGCGGTTGCCGAGCATGCGCAACAGGTCGGGCCAGTTCACGTCCATGGCCGCGCAATTCGAGTCGGGCCCCGACATCAGTTGTTCGAGAAGCCGCAAGGCCTGGCCCGGTCCAAGCAGCCGCATGCCGCGGCTCTGCATTTGACCGGAGTGTCCCGCGTCGACGGCCATTCCCGAACCCGACCATGGTCCCCAGTTGACGCTCAACGCCGGCAGGCCCCGGAAGCGGCGGTATTCGGCCAGGGCATCGAGGAATGCGTTGCCGGCCGCATAATTCGCCTGCCCCGGCGAACCGATTACGGCAGCCACCGAAGAAAACAGGACGAAGTGTTCCAGCGGCGAGGTGGCCGTGGCCGCATGAAGATTCCATGCGCCGATGACCTTGGGGGACATGGCCCGATCCAGGCTCGCAAGATCCATGTCGAACAGCAGGCCATCGTCCAGTACGCCCGCCGCATGAAAGACTCCGCGCAACGGCGGCAGTTCGGAACGGATCGTATCCATGGCGGTCTTCAGCGAATCCCAATCTGCCACGTCCGCTGCGATCGCGGTGATATTCACGCCGGATGCCCGCCAATTCTCGATCGCTTCCGCCGCTTCCCCGGCGGGTTTGTTCCGCGACACGAGCACGATGTGCCCCGCGCGGTTGTCGATCAGCCATTGAGCGAGATGCCTTCCCAAGGCTCCGAGTCCGCCGGTTACGAGATAAGTTGCATCGCTGCGAATCAAGCGAGAGCCGGCGGACTCCGTTTTGCCGGAAACGCCGTCCCGTCTGTCAAGCGACACAACGACCTTGCCGATGTTCCGGCGCTGCGCCATGAAGCGGAACGCTTCGACGGTCCGGTCGATCGAGAACTCCGTCTTCGGCAGCGGATGGTAGACGCCCTCTGCGAAATGCCGCATGACTTCGGCAAACAGCGAGCGAATCGCATCGGGACGCTGCCGCAGCATTCGATCGAGATCGATCGCGAAGTAGGACAGGTTGTCCTGGAACGGAAGCAGTCCGATCATCCGGTTCTGGTAGATGTCGGTCTTGCCGATCTCCAGGAATCGGCCGTAGGCACGCAGCACCGACAGGCTTTTGGAGATCGCGTCCCCGGGCAGTGAATTCAGAACCACATCGACGCCCTGGCCTTCGGTCGCCGCCCGGATCTGCCCGGCAAACTCCAGTGTGCGCGAACTGAATACCTGCTGAACGCCGAGCGAACGCAGGTAGTCGCGTTTCGACTCGCTGCCTGCCGTTGCGAACACTTCGGCGCCGACATGCTGCGCTATCTGGATCGCAGCCAGCCCCACGCCTCCGGCTCCGGCGTGGATCAGAATTCGCTCGCCTTGCTGCAGCCGGGCCAGCGTGATCAATGCGTAATAGGCAGTGAGAAATGTGATCGGGACGGTGGCTGCTTCGGCCGGATCGTTGAGCGTGTCGGGGCGGCGAACGAGAGCATATTCAGCGGTCAGCGCATGCGAGGCAAAGCTGAACGGCGCGACGCCGAGCACTTCGTCGCCCGGTCGAAGCCGCTCGATATCCGGACCGACCGCAGTGACTCGCCCCGCGCACTCGATTCCCAGCGGGACGATCGGGTCGGTCAGGCCCGGGTAAAGCCCCATGGCTTTGAGCACGTCGCTGAAGTTCAACCCGGCTGCCGCGACTTCCACCTCCACCTGGCCCGCGCCTGGAGTCGGGCGCTCGAATGGCTCGAACCGCAGCGACTCAAACCGGCCCGGCTGGCCGAGACGCAGGTGGTACGACGTCGAACGGGGTACGGCAAACACGCCGGTGGTTTCAGCTGGTCCCTGACTCTCCGGCGCCGGTTCGAGTCTCGCAACGAGCCGCTCGCCGTGGCGATACGCAATCTGTTCCGCTGCCGAGCCGACGATGATCTCCCGCGTCAACTGCGAAGCTGCTGTTGCGATATCCGCGCGAGGATCAAGGTCGATGAGCCGGCAATGGAATTCCGGATGTTCCATTCCGAGAACACGTCCCAGGCCCCACAGCGGAGCCTGAGCGCACGCGACGTCCGAATCCTGCGAAGATGCGACCTGCGACCCTCGCGTGACAAGAAAGACGGCGGGCGGGACTGAAAACTGCACCCGTGCCAGTCGGCGCACCAGGAGCAGAGCGGCGCCGGTGCCTCGGCGCCGTGCCTCGCGCAGCACCGGCGAGCCGTCGTGCCCCGGATCGTCGATATCCAGGCTCCAAAGGTGAATGACTGACGCCGGGAGACTCTCCGCCGAACTGAATCCTTCGCTGAACAACCTCTCCCAGTGCGCATCGTCGAGTGGATTCAGTCCGCATTCACCGCCGCTTCCGTCGGTTGCCGCGCGCAGCCTGAACTCGCTTGCGCACCTGACCAGCCAGATTCGCCGTCCGGACTGACGCAGTGATTCGGCCAGGCCGCCGCCGACGCCCGAATCGTCCGCGAGGATCAGGGCGGTTTCGCGCGGCGCGGCTAATTCGCTCCGAATCTCGCCGGAAATGCTCAGGGGCTGCGTCTTCCATTCGGTTCGATAGAGCCAATCAGCAACGCTGCGTTCGTGGCCGTCGCCACCGGAGCGGCCAACGCGTTGGACACGCACTCCGGTCATTTCGACGATCATTTGTCCTGTCGTGTCGAATACACAGATGTCGCCTTCGACCGTTTCGGGGCTGGCTTGATCGGCCTTGGAAGTCCGCACGCCGAGGATGAGCGAGCCATTCTGCGGCCTGCTCTTCACTCGGACCCGCTGCACCTGTGTGGGCAGGTATGTGTACCGGCTGAACGAGCCGTCCGGTTCGAGCGGCACGAGGCCCGCAGTCGCCTGGAACAGGGCGTCGCCGATGGCCGGGTGCAGCTCGTATTTGTCCAGGTCGGCGACGATGCCCGGCGGCACGGCCACTGCCGTGAGTGCATGCTGATCGTCCCGCCTCAGATCCTGAAGCACTTGAAAGCTGGGACCGTAGACCAGGCCGCGCTGCCTCATCAATTCGTGGTAGAAGGCATCTTGCGAGGTGATCGAATGGACTTGCCGGCGAATCTCGTCAAGCTCCGGCGGCGCCGACGGTGCGGCTTCACCCGTTCGGTCCAGACGGACTTTGCAGCAGGCGTGGAGCGTCCATCTCATTTCCGCAGTGTCCGACTCGGCGGCCGTGCTGTGAACCTCCAGCAGGAACTCGTCCGCACCCGCAGGCGATGCTGTGAGTTGCACCGCGCGATCGTGACCCTCGGCCAGGAACATCGCATGCTGAATCGACAGGTTCTCGATTACATGTTCGCCCGGGCCAAGGAGGTGTTTTGCCGCGGCGAGCGCCATTTCGACGTAACCTGCGGCCGGGAAAACGGGCGCGCCCTGCACCTGATGCTCTGCCAGGTATTTCGGCGAGTGGCACGAGAGACGAGACTCGAAAATCTGCGTGGGCAAGGGCGAAAAAATGCGGTGGCCGAGCAGCGGATGCAGCGCCGGACCGTGTCCTCCCGTGGTGAACCGCCGCTGCGCCTGATTCGGTTCGAACCAGTATCGGTCGTGATCGAAAGGATAGGTGGGCAACTCGGCCGTTCGCCGACCGTGGGTTCGTTCAAAGGCCGCCCAATCGATCTTGCCGCCCGTCAGATAGAGTTCGGCGACGCTCTGAAGCAGCACGCTCCAGTCGTCCTGGCCCTTGCGCAGCGAAGGCAGCCAGAGGATGTTTGCATCGTTCCAGCAGCGTTTGCCCATCCCGATCAGGCTTGCGGTCGGCCCGACTTCGACCAATACACGCACGTCCTGGTCAGCCAGCGCACGGATACCCTGCTCGAAGAGCACAGGGTTACGGGCGTGGTCCCGCCAGTAGCGGGCGTCGGGCGCGTCGCCGGTAAGCAAACGTCCGGTGAGGTTGGACGCAATCGGAATAGCGGGCGCGCGGAACTCGCCCTGCGCCGCAATTCTCTCGAATTCGTCGAGCATCGGCTCCATCAACGGCGAGTGGAATGCATGCGACACAGTGAGCAACTGGGCCGCAATTCCCTCGGCTGCGAATTGGGCCGCGATCACCTCGACGGCTTTGGAGTCGCCGGAAATCACCGTGTTTTCGGGGCCGTTGACCGCGGCGATCGAGATTGCGCTGGCGGAAAGTCGAGGCCTTACTCTTTCCGCCGGAGCAAAGACCACCGCCATTGATCCGTTTCGCGGCAGTTGCTGCATCAGCCTCGCCCTCGCTGCGATCATGCGCAGGGCCTGCGGCAGATCGAAGACGTCCGCAATGCACGCTGCGACATATTCGCCCACGCTGTGGCCCAGCAGGATACAAGGCTCGACGCCCCACGATCGCCACAGTTGGGCCAGCGAATACTCCAGCGAAAAGAGCGCCGGCTGCGTGTAGGCGGTTTCATCCAGCAGACCTCGCGTGTCGCCGCGCTCGAACAGCACATCGAGCAACGACTGTTCCAGTTCGCCACGAAGCCCTTCGTCGCACCGGTTCATGGCTTCGCGAAAGACCGGTTCGGATTCCCACAAGGCACGCCCCATTCCGACGTACTGTGAACCTTGACCCGTGAACAGGAATGCGACTTTCGGGGGCGCGGACATGCGGGCCCGCGCGGTGTTCACGCCGGGTATCTTGCGGCCGTCCCGCAATGCGGCCAGTTGTTCGGACAGGGATGCGGTGTCCGAAGCCACGCAAGCGGCACGATAGGAAAAATGAGAACGGCCCGCGTTGGCCGATGCGCAGATATCCTCGATGGCCAACTCAGGGCGATTGCTCAGACACTCGTCGTATCGGCCGGCGAGTCTCGCCAGAGCGGTCTCCGTCTTGGCGGACAACGTCAGCAGGTGCAGTGGACGATTTGCGGCCGGGGGCGGACCGCCGGTCTGGGGCGAAGCCTCCTCGACAATCACGTGGGCATTCGTGCCGCCGAATCCAAAGGAACTGACACCGGCCACTCGCGTGCCGTTGACCGCATCCCAGGGAACTGAATCCTGAGCGATCCGCAGCCTCGTGCCGGCCAACGAAATGTGTTCGTTCAGCTGGCTGAAATAGAGTTGCGGCGGAATCACACGGTGCTGGAGCATCAGCACCACCTTGATGATGCCCGCTATGCCCGAAACCGTTTCCGTGTGTCCGATGTTCGCCTTGACCGATGCGATCGAGCACGGCGGCTGGTCGGCCGACAGCCGGCGAAAGACCTCGGCCAGAGCCTGAGCTTCGATCGGGTCGCCGAGCGGCGTGCCGGTGCCGTGCGCCTCGATGTAACCGACCGATTCGCTCGCGATTCCCGCTTGAGCCAGCGCCGCGCGAATAACTTCCTGCTGTGCCCGGCTGCTTGGAGCCGTGATGCCGGACGTGCGTCCGTCCTGGTTGGCGGCGGTCGCTCGAATCACGGCCAGCACACGGTCGCCGTCCCGAACCGCATCGGTGAGTCGCTTCAGCACAAGGATGCCACAGCCCTCGCCGCGCACGTAACCGTTGGCGCTTGCGTCGAACGGCCGGCAACGCCCATCCGGCGAGAGCATGCGAGCCTTGGAAAACGCAATCGTTGTCTCGGGTGTGAGAATCAAGTTCACCGCGCCTGCCAGTGCGGCGTCGCATTCCCGGTTTCGCAGGCTGCTGACCGCCAGATGCACGCCGATCAGGCCCGACGAGCACGCAGTATCCACGGCCAGACTCGGCCCCCGAACATCAAGAACGTAGGAGAGACGGTTTGCCGCGATGCTCAACGCGTTGCCGGTCCCCACGTGTGCGTCGATGTGCCGATAGTAATCCTCGAACTGTGACGGGATCTTCGAGTAATCCGTTCCGCCGATCCCGATGAACACTCCGGTTCGACTTCCGCACAATCGCTCCGGCGAGATGCATGACGTCTCGAGCGACTCCCAGGCCACCTCCAGCAACAAACGCTGTTGCGGATCCATGCGGGACGCCTCGCGCGGCGAGATCCCGAAGAACTGCGGATCGAACCGGTCCACGTCGGCGATCATCCCCGCCCAGCGCACCGACATCTTGCCCGGTTGGTCGTCGCCCGTGTCGTAGAATTCGTCCACGTCCCAACGCGACGGCGGAATCTCGCCGGTCGCGTCGATGCCCTCGGAGATGATCCGCCAGAACGCATCGAGACTTGAAGCCCCGGGAAAACGGCAAGCCATTCCGACGATGGCGATCGGCTCGGCGGTGCGAGGGCTCCCCTTGAGTCGCTGCTCCAGCAAATTCCGTTGTGCAACCGAGAGGTTCGCCACGCGTTCTGCAAGATCGGCCATTCAGTTTTCCTCAACCTCGCCCGATTCTTCAAAATTCCTCGGATTGTCGCGATCTGCCGGAACCGGCATTTAGACGCGTTCGCCCAACATCGGTTTTCGTGCCGTACAGGATTTCGCAATCCGGGACATGAAGCCGGCGCGCGAGAGCAGGCGATCCGAACCGATCCGCCTGCCTGCCGAATCAATGCATGCTGCAATTGATGCGATCAGTCCATTCGACTCGCGACAGGTGCCGTGATTCCCTCTTGTGTTCCGTTCCCCAACCGGGCTGCGCGGATGGTTCCGACTGAACAGATGACGCGGCCGTGCAGCCGAACAAACCGCTCGCGGAGCGGCCAGCCACGGTCGGCCAGTATAGGGGGGAAGGCTCCAGAACTCAACAATTGTGGAGTTACTCGCCGTACGATTGTCAAGATGTAGGGTGCCGGAATTCTCAATGGATGGGAGAAATGCGTAACTCGCCCGAAGGGCCCTGTCTGGGACGATTTCCCAGGCTTGCACGGTGTTTCAAGCCCGGCAAGCGCGAGACCGAGGCCGCGTGCCGGGTTTGGCAGCCTTTCCGGCAAGAAAACTCCTTGTTTCTTCGAAGGACCTTGAGAGTATGGAAAAATCGGAGTGCCAGCCTGACCACTCTCGTTGCACGGCTCCGAACCGCTCCGCTTCTCGACAACTGCAGGTGCCTGACGCCATGTGGCCTTTTGGGAAGATGCGATCACGGCGACGCTCCGCCTCGGCAGGCAACCCGCGTCGTCGATTCTCCCTGGAGCGACTTGAGACTCGCACGCTCTTTGCCGCCACGCTGGTGAATTCGCTGGACGAAGTTGTCGTCAGCGAGAGCGGCATTCGCATCGTGCCCGGCGCCGTTGCGGGTCCCGAGGGAAAGGTCCTCGTCGTAACGGGAACTTCAAAGAACGACACGATCCAATTGCGGCCCGGCCCTCAACCGCGCGGCGGAGTGGATCTGGTCATGAACGGGGCGGTGACTTCGTTCGCGGATCCGATCTGCGCCATCGTCGTGCACACCGGCAGTGGAAACAACAGCGTCTCGGTGAGTCCGTCGCTGGCTATCGACGCATATCTTTTCGGCGGGACCGGCGGCGATACGATCGTTGGCGGCGGCGGCGACGATGTGGTAATCGGGGGGAACGGCAATGATTCGCTTTCGGGCGAATCGGGACGCGATATCGTCTTCGGCGGCAAGGGAAGCGATGCCGTGTACGGCAAGACCCGCGCCTCCGTGACCGGTGATTCCGAGAACATCTTGTACTCGGAGTCGTTCCGAGGCGAATACAACCTGCCGATGCTGCGTGATCTGGCGTCGCGCTGGACGAACGATGCGCCACTCGCTGATCGTGGCGCGGCTGTCCAGCAGGTGCTGACCGCCCCAAAAATGGTGGTGGACAATGCGGCGGACAAACTTTACCGGGCCAGCACCGCGGATCTGATTACCGCAGTCGCGGCCAAGGGCGATCGAGTGAGCTTTGCCCTTCCCGGCATCGAAAACACTTGGTACTCCGGGCCGTACCGCGATGCTCAGGGATTCGATTTCTACACGGTCGAATCCCCTTATCAGGCGTCTGCAACCAATGTTCGCGTGCTGTTACCCGCGGCATTTGACGCTTCAAAGACGTATCGCGTCGTCTATGTGCTTCCGGTCGAGTCGGGCGCCGGATCCGTCTACGGCGACGGCCTGGCCACCGTACGGGCAGGCGGTCTGCAGAACAGCTACAACACGATCTTCGTGGCTCCGACGTTCAGCGCCGTGCCGTGGTATGTGAACAGCACGACGAGCCAGACGATCTGGCAGGAGACCTACTTCCGCACGGCGGTTGTGCCGATGGTGGATCAGCTGTATCCGGTCCTCGCCGCGCCGGAAGGACGACTGCTGCTGGGGTTCAGCAAGTCGGGGCTGGGTGCCTTTTCCATGTTGTTGCGGCATCCGGACGAGTTCGGGCGGGCATGGGCATTCGATTCGCCGCTGAACATCTCCAATCCACGGACATTCCCCGATTTTGCGACGGTGCTGGGCAGCTCGCAGAATTACGAGAACTATCGGCTCTCGAATCTGTTGAGCCAGCAGGCCGAGAATCTCCGAAACCGGCCGCCGCGACTCTTCATGATGGGCTACAACCTCTGTGCGTCACACCTTCAGGCTGTCGACTCGCTGATGAACCAACTGCAGATCCCCCACGTCTACCTGCCGGGCATCCGCCGGCAGCACGTGTGGCAGAGCGGTTGGGTCCCCGAAGCGGTGAAATATCTGCTCTCCGATCTGCCTGAACTCACGGCGTAACGTGCGGAGGAGTTGGGAGTCGGGAGTCTGAAGTCCGGAGTCTGGAGTCCGGAGGAAGGCAAGCATCCGTCCGACTACCGACTACCGGCATCTGCCCCCGCCCCGGCATGTCAACTTCGTGATCAATCGCAGGTGGAGGCATCGAACTGCATGGTGCGGATTGATTCCACCGCGCTCTGGTGCAGCGAGTAATTGTCAACCGTGGTCGAAACGAGCCACTGCGCTGCGCGAGGCCGCGCCAGCAGCAGCAACGCGACGCCGGCGGCCGGGAAGAAACTCCGCCAGTCCTTCCGGACGTTCGTCAGTTCGTCTTCGCTGTTCTCGTACAACCCAGAACCTCGCCAGGATCTCAGCAGTTCGGCGACGAGTTGCCTTCGGCTGCACCCGTTCAGCGCCATGGCCATCAGGATGAGGAAGCCCTGATGAGTCTTCACGCCTTCGCGTGCATCCGCTGCCGGCAATACGGGGCGGCCCAGGGAAACCTGCACCAGCAATTCGCACAGGTTCACGCCGCTGAGCAAGGCGCTGCCCGTTTCTCCGATTCTCGGGTTGCATTCGATCAGTTGCAGGCTGCCCGTCTGGGGATCGCGGAAGTACTCGATGCACATCGCGCCATGCCAGGCCAGATGTGCGCCGATGTGCCGCATCTGTTCGACCGCCGCATCGTCCAGCACGCTGATCTTGGCCATGGATGAGCCGCCGACGCCCGTGGCGCGGGATTCAACGCACTGTGCGCCGACAAGCACACCCTCCTGGAAGATCCCGGTTACGCCCCGTTTGACGCCGGTCGCGAGTGTCTGCACGAGTATCTCGCGATCATCGCCGACCCAGCCTGCACGATCAAAATCATCCACTGCCTTGCAGAGTTCGCTTGCGCTGTTGACCAGCCGGACGCCCTCGCCAGCCGTACTGTAAGGAACCTTCACGTAAAAGGGAAACTCGTTGCGGACCAGCAAGTCGCTTCGTCCGTGCACGATTTCGGTGCGCGGTTGCGGCAGGTTCAATTCATCCAGCAGTCGCGAGAACCTGGCTTTGCTCATCAGGCGATCCATCGACTCGAACGACGGCAGCGCCAGAGCCGTGTGCTGCTTCAGCTCATCGCGGAATCGGGACAGCAGGAACACCTGTTCATGCGTCGGAAGCAGCACGTCGTACGGTTCCGATCGCAATCGATCGACGAGGAACGAGAGGTAAGCGGCGGGTTCGCGCGAGTAGCAGGGACAATTGTAGCGGCGGCGCACGAACCTCGAAAATCGGCCCTGGCAGAACGGCGACGGGTCGAGCAGGTCGAGCGTGTGCCGGGGGCCGAGCGAGAAAATCGCCTGGCGCGCCGACGTGCTCGAGCCTTCGGTCAACAGGATCTTCAGCGGTGCTGCCGTCACGGTTCACCCCTCAAAGCTGAATCGCGCGGCCTGGGCCTGCGCTCGCAGCGCCAACTCGATTGCAAGAAACGTGTGGTCCTGAGGCATGGCCGTCTGGGTCCGGTTCAGGCAGTCGAGAATCAACTGGCCGAAATAGGGAAAGCCGACCTTGCCGTGGACTGGCAGGTGATGTTCGCCCCGTTTGTCCGCCAAATATACGTGGTCGCCCACCTTGTCGCGCGCGAGGTCGAGGTACTTGCGCAGTTCGATGGTTCCTTCGGTTCCCAGGATGATTGTCCGGCCGTCTCCCCAGGCGCACAGGCCGTCGGGAGTGAACCAGTCGACTCGGAAGTAAAACGTTGCGCCGTTGTCTGCGGCGAAGGATGCATCGCCGAAATCCTCGAATTCGGGATGGTCCGGGTTGTGGTAATTCGCGACCTTGCTGTGCAGCACACGCGCGTCCCGCGCATCGGCATAGTGGAGAAACTGCTCGATCTGGTGACTGCCGATATCGACGAGGATGCCGCCGAATCGCTGTCTCTCCCAGAACCAGTCGGGACGCGTCCCGGGATTGAGCCGATGGGGCCCGAGTCCGATCACCTGCACAACGCGTCCGATGGCTCCGTCGCGAATCAACTGGCCCGCGTGCACCGCCGCTTCGACGTGGAGCCGCTCGGAATAATAGACGGCGTAGATCGCGCCGGTCTCCGCCACCTTGCGGCGTGCCTCGCTTAATTGTCTGAAGGTGGTCAGCGGAGGCTTGTCGCAGAAGTAGTCTTTGCCCGAATCGATGACCCACATTCCCACCGGTTGCCGCTCGTCCGGCACGCAAGCGCTGGCCACAAGCCGCAGCGACGGGTCTTCGACCACCTCGTTTTCGCATCGAGCCCGCCGCACCCCGGGGTACCTTGTCTCGAACGCTTCGACCTTCACGGGATCTCTGTCCCAGACGGAGACCAGTTCGCCCCCTGCCTCGATCAGCCCGTTGCACATTCCGTAGATGTGGCCGTGATCCAGGCCAACCACGCCAAAACGGAACTCGCCCGGCCCGCAGACGGCGCGCGCCTGACCCTGTGGGGCGTAGTTCATCCCATCGGCTTTCTGCATGCTGGTTTCGCTCCCGCTCGTCCTGGATTCCGACTCGAAAACACCGATCGGCCCGACATCGCCCGGCGGCTGCATTCCACCTCGCTCCGGAGGTCTCACTTGCCGTAATTGCGCCCGAGATTGATTTCGTTGTTTGCGAAGTTCCCGATGTTCCTGGTCTTCTCGTGAAAATGGCGGGCATGCTTCAGCACGCCCTCCTGCGTGTAGAAAAGATCGCTGGCCTGAAGCGGCAATGTCACCGGATGGCCGAGGTGGGCCGATTGATAGATGGCCGTGATCAGTTCCAGCGTATTGCGCCCTTGGCTGCCGTCGACGACCAGACGCTCCTCGCCGTGGATTGCCCGCAGGAAATTCTCGATTTGAGCGTCGTGTCCTTCAACGGTCAGCGCCGGCAGTTGATCGTAGCGGGATTGGATGAGCGTTTTGCGCTCGAGGTCTTCGTCGGGAAAACCGTTCTCTCGCTGTTTCATCGCGACAACCTGCCAGGGCACAGCGACCTTCGCGAACTCGCCCTGGAAGGCCAGTTGCTGCTCTTCGCCGTGGTGGATCAACGAAGCCGTGATCTGTCCTCGGGCGCCATCGCCGTACGAGAGCAGCGCGGTCGAGAAGTCCTCGACTTCGCTGTTTTCGTGGCACAGATTCGCTGTGACCGCGAGTACCTCGCGCGGCATTCCCATCATCCATTGGAACAGGTCGATGTGGTGCACTGCGTGGTTCATCGTGCACCCGCCCCCTTCCTTGGCCCATGTGCCGCGCCACCAGAGATCGTAGTAGTTGCCGCCCCGCCACCAATAGGAATCGACCTGAGCGTGAAGCACGCGGCCGATAAGGCGTGCATCGAGCAGTTGCTTCAATTTCCACATCGGAGTCTTGAATCGGTTCTGGGCAACGACCGAAAGGATCTTGCCGCTTGTCTTCGCGGCGTGCAGCATGGCGTCGCATTCCTGAAGCGACGTCGCCATCGGCTTTTCGACGAGGACGTGCTTGCCGGCGTCAAGCAATGCGATGCACGCCGGTGCGTGCTCGAACGGAGGAAGGCAGATCGAAGCCGCATCGAATTCCGCGTCGGCAATCAGCTGGTCCAGCCCGCCGTAGACCGAGGCTTCCAATCCGAACTTCCTCGCTTTTTCCGCCGCCTTGTCCGGATACAGATCCGCCAGGGCCACGATGCGGCAGCGGGCCGGGTGCCGCAGATACGCCTGAATGTGGCTGTCCGATATGGCGCCGACGCCGAGGATGGCGATGCGCAACATGTCTTGTCCCCCAATGCTTCGCTGGCTCGATCAGCCTTGAATCGCCGATCGCTTGCCGCAGATCAGTTCAGCCGCCGTTTCCGCTCACCAGGCCTCCCGAGCGGCTTCCAGCATCGCGTCGATGTTGGCCATGGGTGTCCCGGGCGACGTCCCCCCGCCCGCGGAGACGAGCAAACGCGTCCTTTCCGGATGCAATTGCAGGCTTTCCCGCGTGTACCGGCGTACCTCGTCCGGAGTTCCCTTGCACAACATGTCCAGCGGCGGCACGTTGCCCATCAGGCAGATGTCGGGTCCCACCAGTTCGCGCACTTTGTGCAAGGGCTGCAGGTGTGTGAAGTTGAACAGATGGATGCCGAGGTCGTTCAGAAAGCGGTACGAAGCCGGATTGTCCGTATCGTTGTGGAACATCTTCAGCCAGCCGGGAAAGCTGTCGAAGATCTCCTTCAAATACGGATGCGCGAACTCCTGATAGTCCTTCGGCGAGACGAATCCGGCGATGTCGTCCAAGACGAGGATGCTCTCGACTTCACTCAGTGCCTCGGCCTGGGCTTCGAGCCAGGTCCGCACAAGAGTCGTCGTGGTCCGCAGAAATTTGTGGGTTTCCTCACGCTGCAGTTTCATCGCCAGCAGAAAGTTGCTCACCCCCATCAGATGCGTTGCCACGGTCAGCGGGCCGCGGGCAGCCACCACTTTGATGACGTGTCCGGCATCTCGAATCCGGGGTTCCAGTCGCCGGTAGTAGTTCAGGATCATCGGCATGAAGCCGTCCAGCCGCGGATCGGGAACGCTCAGTTGCGCCAGATCTGCCATGTTCCAGTCCCGCGTATGCACGACGGGCGTTTTCTCGTGATACAGGCTGACCCGACAACCGAAGCCGCTTGGCTCGGCCGCCATTCCAATCTCCGACCAGAATCCAGGCACGAAAATCACGTCCGGGAATCGATTCTCGATCGCGAGATTGGCTTCCAGCCAGACCTCGGGCACCGTGAGGTAGTCAAGCGTCGATATTCCCAGCACGCCCGGAATCCAGGGGCTGTCCACGATCAGAGCCACCGGCGCTTCGGCCATCGGCTCGCCGCTGACGCAACGTTTGATGATGTCCCACTGCTCAGGTCTCATGCGAGTCTCGCTTCGTCGGTAGCGAACCAAAGGTCGTAGCAATCCGCCGGTATCCGGTGTTCGGTATCCGGTGTTCGGTATCCGGTGTTCGGTATCCGGTGTTCGGTATCCGTTCGAGCGTCTTTTCTGGCTCCAGACTTCAGACTCCGGACTCCAGACTCCAGACTCCCTCCGCCGTGGGATTGTAATGCCTGCGCGACGAGTTTTTCCACCGGTGTGGCAGGCATGTCAGCCGATGTGACGTGCGAGCCAGTCTGCGTAGTCGGTCACGACCTGTTGTTGATTGAGGTCACTGTGCAGTTCGTGATAGGCGTCGGGGTACGTTCGCAGTTCCTTGTCCCGGCAAACCAGACGATCGAAGAAATGGCGTGTTCCCTGTACGGCGGCGATGCGGTCTGCTTCCCCGTGTGCGAAGAGGATCGGGACACGGATGGATTCGGGCGACGTCAAAACTCGTTTTCGCGCCGCCAGGATCTCGGTGCCCCAACGAGCGCTGGCTTGATGAAACGTCAGTGGATCCGCCTGGAACGCGGCAACGGCGGACGGGTCACGCGACAAATCGGCTGCGTGGAGTGGCAAGGGAACTCGAAACCACGGCAAGATACCTGAAAGAAGGTAAGCCAGACCCACGAGAAACGGGTTGGCCACTCCTGAAGGATCGAGCGGCGGGGCGCTGATAATGGCCCCCGATACGGGACGCGGCTGGAGCAGGAATTCAAGCGAGACGAGCCCTCCCATGCTGTGTCCGAACAGAAAAAGCGGCAGGTTCGGATGTTCGCTGCGGACCCGGTCGAGAAGCCATTCCAGATCGGTGCGGTACTGCGACCAACGCGCCACATGCCCCCTTCGGCCCGGAGAACGCCCGTGTCCCCGCTGGTCATATGCCGTTACTTGTATTCCGCGGCCGGCCAGTTCGATTGCCAGGTTGGAGTATCGACCGCTGTGGTCGCCAAAACCGTGGACGATCACCAACGCGCCTCGCGCAACAGCGGGAGTCCACTGCCGCGTGAATATGGACTTCCCGTTGCTTCCGCTCAGAAATTCACTCGTCTGGCGAACTTCGTCCATTGTGTCCTCGTATTTGGCGACCGTGACGACCGCCTGGCGCTGCAGTGCCGCGCGGGACGACAGCAGCAGATTATGCGGGGCAAGCAACAAGAATACGACATCTATGCAGCGGAATTTCCCCATTGGTCATTGGGCCCGGGTAGCATTGCGGCAGTCAACTGATTCGGCGTCGTTTGTGATACCGGACGCCGCCGCGACGCTGGTCCAGAAGCCGGAGATTAGAAGGAGACGGGAAATTAGAATATTAAATACGCGTCTCGACCGAAACCTTGCGGGTTCGGCGGGGTTTCATCGAGTTGGTCCAGCCGCGCGGTCGAACGTCGGAAACCTGCCAGTTGTCACTCGCGTTTTTATTCGCCATGCTCCACGGACGGCGGATTTGCCACCTGTGTGAACACGGCGGTTGTCAGCCAGCACAATAAGGATCAAATGGAGACTCGCCCCTACCGAGAGGCCAGGGATCTTGGGGGGAAAACGGCGGCTTATTCGCGGGTGCAATTCGTTCGAGCATATCGGTCTGTGCTCAGTCGGTCGAAACCATCAGCTGGAAACACAGATGCGTTGAGCGTTCGGCAGACACGAGCAAATAAGTGGTTTTTTGAAATAGCGGGTGCGCGATTCCTTGCGTAATGAACCGGGCACACCGTAGCCCTTTTGTGGGGGATCTTTCCGATGAAGCAGTTTGTGATGGCGTTGGCGGTATTGGCCGCAGTTGCGGTGACGGGCGTCGTTCGAGCCGAGGAAAAGGCCAATCCCACCGGTACTTGGAAGTGGACGATTCAGATGGGCGATCGCAAGATCGAAGCTACTCTGAAACTGAAGCTCGAAGGGGAAAAGCTGACCGGCGCGATGGTTGGGCGGAACAACCAGGAAACGGCGATTGAAGACGCGAAGTACAAAGACGGTGAATTGTCCTTCAAGGTGGTGCGCGAGCGTGAAGGTCAGAAGAGGACCTCCAAGTATTCGGGCAAGGTCAGCGGCGACACCATCAAGGGAAAGATCGAATCCGAACGCGAAGGCAAGGCCCAGAGCCGCGATTGGGAAGCCAAACGCGCCAAGTAGTCGAAAGTCCGGCTCTTGATGGGCCTGGCTGACTGTATTGCAGAAGAGAATGGTACGCTGCGAGCCCCTCGCTCGATTTTCGGGTGAGGGGTTTTTCGTTGCCTGAGTTGATGGTTAACCGCTATTCTTCTCACTTTCCCGTTCCGTTGAATTCCGTCCATTCGAATAATCGGTTCGCTCATGGTTGATCGTGCTCAGAGACTTGCCGAAGGGAGCATCCCTTCGCTGCTCGTTTCGTTTTCGCTGCCCGCGATTGTCGGGATGGTTGCGCAGGCGGTCTACAACATCGTGGACCGTTTCTTCATCGGACGTGCTCTCGGCCCTGACGGAATTGCCGGAATCGCCGTTTCTCTGCCGTTCATGCTCATCATTCTGGCGTTCTCGATGCTGATCGGGTTTGGTGCGGCGGCCCTGGTTTCGCTGCGTCTGGGCGAGCAGAAGAGAGACGAGGCCGAACGCGTGCTGGGCCACGCGGTCGTACTGGTGGTGCTGGTCTCGGCCGTGCTGACCCTGGTCGGACTTCTGTTTCTCGATCGATGGCTGGTGCTGTTCGGGGCCAGTCCGCAGGTGCTTCCCTACGCCCGCGATTACCTCGGGATCATCGTCTTGGGAAGCGTCTTTCAGGTCGGCAGCTTCGGGCTGAATGCGTCGATCCGGAGCGAAGGCAATCCTCTCGTGGCGATGTGTACGTTGTGGATCGGCGTGGCGCTGAATTTCGCACTCGCGCCGCTGTTCATTTTTGTCTTCGGCTGGGGCATGAAAGGTGCCGGTCTGGCGACAATTCTCTCCCAGGCCGTCTCGTTGATTTGGGTCGTTGGCCACTTCATGGGACGGGGCAGTCTGCTGAGGCTGAGGTGGCAGAACCTCAGGTTGTCCTGGCCCGTTTGCCGCCGGATCATGGCGATCGGTTCGCCGCACTGCGTGATGCAACTGGTCGCCAGCATTCTGAATGGTCTGTTGAACAACCAGCTCAGCATCTATGGCGGTGATGCGGCTATTTCCGCGATGGGCGTGATCTACGCGACGTTCATGCTCATCCTGATGCCGATCTTCGGAGTAAATCAGGGTGCTCAGCCTATCGTCGGTTTCAATTACGGTGCGCGGGCATTTGATCGAGTGAAGAAAGCCTGGGGGCTGGCAGCGATCGCCGCGTCCACCATTTCTACCGCCGGATTTGTCGTGACGATGTTCTTTCCCGCCGCGGTCTTCCGGATCTTCAGCCCCGACGACCAGGAACTGCTGCAGCTCGGCTCGCACGCGATGCGGGTGTCAGGCGCCATGCTGCCGCTGATCGGCTTTCAGATTGTCAGCGCGAGCTACTTCCAGGCGGTCGGAAAGCCAAAGCAGGCGATCCTGCTGATGTTGTCGAGGCAGGTGCTGCTGCTGATCCCCGCCGTGATCGTGCTGCCCCATTTCCTTGGGCTGAACGGCGTGTGGCTGGCGATGCCCTTCGCCGACATTGTCTCCTCCATGATCACCGCACCTTTTATCTACGTCGAAATGCGGAGCCTGGGGAAGTGACGGGGCCCCGGCGCGGTTGGCACGGCGTCGCGCTGCATGCGTGCTGTGCAACCGGATTCAATTCAGATTCTCGTCCTCGTCTTCTTCGTGTTCCATCTGATAGTGAGTCAGAATGCGCGACTTGGCGGCCGCCATGGCCAGGAGTTCCGAGGCGATACTCGGGCAGATGCCGTTTTCGTGGGCGTAATCAATGACCCAATCGAGGATGTCATCGACCGCCTCTTGAATGTCGAATCCGCTTTGGTCGTTGTGGTCGTGTGTGATCATCCCTTTTCGGCCCCGGCTGATTTCAAGAATGCCGCGAGTGCCCCAATGCACTCAGAACTCCCTGGCAGTGATCATCGCGAAATTCACCGTGATCCACAAGCGGGATGCGCGGACGGAGGAGTCCGGAGTCCGGAGTCGGGAGTCTGGAGTCCGGAGTCTGGAGTCCGGAGGAAAACCAGCATCCGTTCGGCTACCGACCACCGGCATCTGGCATCCGTCATCTGGCATCCGTCATCTGGCATCCGTCAGAACGACTCGCTCTCGGCCAGCCCGAAGGCCTTCTTGAGTTGCCCGACAGATTCGGCGACCGGTCGGCCTTCGGAGGCATTCGTCACGCCGTATTTGGCACAGAGTTCAAAAAGTGTCTTTACCTTGGGCCTCATTTTCTCGGCTAATTCAGGCGCAACACGCTCTTTCTCGTACCAGCAGGGTTCGACCGCAGCCCGCCATGCGCAAATCGATGCCTTCTCGACACGTGCCCGAATCGTGTCGTTGTCGGCCAGTTTTACCGCTTCGGCGAAAGCGTCCAGTCCGCCCTGCGCGATCGTTGCGTCAATGCCGTAGTCCGCGGCACGGCCGAAGCAGTTATGGTGCAGGCCCTTCGCGGCCGCGTTCTGATGTGTGAGCGTCAGGAACCGGCGAATCGGTTCGGCTGCCTTGCCGTAGTGAAGATCGAGGAACTCGTTGATCAACTGCTGGCCGCTTCGGTTCGGATCCCAGAGCAACCCGCTCATCACATAGTTGCGCAGGTCCGACATCTCGGCTCCCTTTGCGTCGCCCCCGGCCTGCATGAAGATCCCCTTGGCCTGATGCGCCACGAAATATCGGATGTTCGGTTCGATGACGTTCAGGTTGGGGCACGGGAGCAGGTAGTTGCTGAAGTTCGTGTTGTAGTTCCAGACGGAAATGTCCGAGCAGATCTTCCCCCACTCGTCCATGTCGCGGCAGAACTCGGCGTTCTTCGGGCAGTTGGGATCGGTGATGGGGTGCAGCATGCAGCATTCGATGCTGCACAACTGGATTTGCACGTTGGGCAGCGGCTTGAGCGTTTTGGGCGGCTTTCGGGTGTACCAGTAGCTCAGCGTTCCGATCTTGACCTCGGGATACTGCTTGCCGACTTCATCCGCCACTGCGTTGACGAACTCGAGCAGAGTTCCCATCGGCGTGCCTTCGCGCTCGTCGATTGCAGCGCAGTTGGGGCATTGGCAGTTCTTGGAGTTGTCGTTCTGGGAAACGGAGATGTTTCCCCGATGGGGATTGGCTTTCAACTCCGCGAGAACCGCATCGGTGACGATCTTCCGCACTTCGGGGTTGGTGAGGCAGGGCTCGGTGTCGAAGAAATCGTTGCCGCCTGCCGCCAGGCGTTTGCCATCCCGCAACGCGAAGTACTCAGGATGCTCCTTGCCGTATTTGGCGGATGGAATCTGGCTGCCGAACGTGTGCGAAATCAGATCGAAGTTGGTTTTGCCTCCGAGTTTCTCGTCACCGGTTGTGGTATTGCAGCGGCGCCGTGCGGCAAATGCCGGCTGGGAATTCGTCTCGCCGTAAAAGCTCCAGCGAAATCTCAGGGGCGGGTGATAGAACCGATCGACCGGACCGACGACGCGCCAGGGCCCGACAGCAGGCGTGTGCGTGTGGTCGGCCGTGAGGAACCGCACGCCGAAATAGTCTTCGAGAAATACATATACGCCGTAGAGCGTGCCTCGCGGACGTCCGCCGGCGATGGCGATATTGCCGTTGCGAATCACCATCCTCGAATCTTCTTCGCCAAAGCCCTGCACTTCGAATCCCACGTTGCTGGCTCGCATGGCTTTGCCCGACCCGACGAAGATATGTCCCTCGGGCTTGCTCGATTCCCGCACGATCTCGAGCTTCCGGCCGATACACGGTTCGATCAGGCTCTGCAGTTCCTCCGCGGCGTATTGCTCCGCCGGAGTGCAGTCCTCGGCGAGCAGGATGTCCCAGCCTTCGAGCGCCGCCAGATTAACACCCGCTGCCGCGGGTTCTCCGGCGATCAAACAGCATGAAACGCAAACGGTGGCAATTCCCGCCGATATCGCGGATACGAGTTTGAACATAGGACTCCTCTCGGTTGGCTGAAGCGGCCATTGGTCCGGGCAATCTTCTCGTTCGGACGACTTGCTCGAACAAATGACGTCGCTATTTTCCATCGGATTTTCGCAGTTTGCTGAGCAGTGCTGCCGAATCGATTGTTGCGGACATGAACTGAACGGAACCGTCCGCCATGAGAACGTTGAATCCGCCCTTGGGAGCAGTTCGCAGTTTGGCCAGCGAGTTTTCGTCGGTGACTTCAAGGTCGTCCGGTTTCGTCCAGATCACCGAGGAAGCGTCGTCAACCTCCAGAGCCATGATCGTGTTGGACGTGCCATCAGTGACCTGATTGAATTTGATGCCTTCCGGTGAACTGAACAGCGTGTCCTTGCCGACCGGAACGACGTAGTTCGACTTTTGTGTTGAAGGCGGGTTTTCCGGACTTCGGAAAACGGCCGGCATCTTGTCGATCAGTTGCTTGTTGTGCTCGCTGTCCCAGGGTTCGTCGAGATGGAACTGCTGGTACAGTGCTCCTTCTTCCAGAAACGGCAGCAGGTGCACTCGCCAACTGAGCAATCGTTTGCCGTCGGGGCCCGAATTGGCCTGGGGCGGGAGTTTCTGGTTGACATCGTAGTAGTTGTGCATGGCCAACCCGATCATCTTCAGGTTATTGGAGGACTGCATTCGCCTGGCGGCGCCGCGGGCCGCCTGGACCGCAGGCAACAGCAGGGCAACAAGGACGCCGATGACGCTGACCGCCACCAGCTGGCCGTTGGCTTGGGCGTCCAGGGCAACTCGCACTCGTTTGCCGGATCGCTGCGGGCGGAGCATGTTCACGGTCTTCCGCAGCAGCCGTTGCGAGTACTGGCCACTGGCCTGTTGAACCGGGTCGTCTCCGGCCGCCTGGGACGCGACCTGTTCCGCGGCCATCTGCTGCCCGAGATCCAGGAGTTGATTGAGTATCTTCTCGAGTGATCCGGCTGCCGCCTCGTCGGGTGTGAGCATCGAAAGTGAAATGCTCTGCGCGGTCCCGATGCTGATGTCGAATTTCGCCGCATCGATCAACTCGGGCAGATTCTTGACTTCCGCAAGCGGCGGGGGCAGCGGCGTCTGGCTCAATTGCTCGCTGAGCATCGGTCGAACCGGAGCCAACATGGCGACGACGGTGAGGTCCGAGGCTGCGCCGGTTTTCGCGATCAGGTCGGCCAGCGGTCCGCGGACAGGTTTCTGCTGGTTGGCGGCCATTCTTTCCATGAACGGTTCGGTGCCGATCAGCAGTGTTTTGCCACCGGCGAGCAGTCGGTGCGAGACTTCCGGAGGCAGTTTGAGCGCCGACTCTTCGACAGGACGCGCAAGTTGAAGCATGATTCCGAATCCGGGCGGACCGTCCTGGGGCGGTTCGGCCAGCGCGATCAACTGTTCGATGTCCATCGGGTCGATTCCGAGGTGCTCTTTTCCCGCTGCGGAAATCACCTCGAGCGGCAGCATCTCCATTTCGGGCGCGGTCAGCGTGCGGCGCGGAAAGGCAACCGCGGCAACCGCCGCGTTGGGCGGAATCCACGACACGTCAACCGCGCGGGACGCATCCGTCCTGGCGGCTGTCTCCGCAAGACAGAGCGACGGCGAAGTCGTCGTGGTGACGATGAGCAGCCAACAGACCATGTTCCTGCGAAGTCTGGACATGCGGCACCTCTTTTCTGGAATGCGCCCTTGCGGGCATCTGTATCGACCGGATTGACAAGCGGCTCTTTGCCGGACGAGAAATGCAGTGTCGCGGCAGCGGGTGACAGGACGTAGCTTAACACTCGCCCCTTGCCATGCAACTGGGACGCAACCCTGGTCGTGCCATTTGCCAATCGAAGCCCCTCGCGGTTACACTTTGGCGTGCCTTACAAGGAGAAATCGTCCCATGAAGAATGTCGGTTATCTGTTCGCGACCATGTTGTTGTGCGTGACGTTGCTGGGGTGCCAGAAGTCGGGCCAGCCCTCGGGGCAATCTGCTGCTCCGTCCCAGGCCGAGGCAGGTGCGAAGCGCGTGATCGGTTTGTCCGTGCTGACGCTGACCAACCCGTTCTTCAAGGAAATCGCGGATGCGTTGTCCGACGAAGCGTCAAAGAACGGATACGAAGTCCTGGTCGTCAGCGGCGAATTGGACGTGGCGAAACAGCAGAATCAAGTCAAGGACTTCATTGTCAAGAAAGTCGCGGCCATTGTGCTGACCCCGTGCGACTCGAAGTCCATCGGCCCGGTCATCCAGGAAGCCAACGCAGCCGGAATTCCCGTGTTCACGGCGGACATCGCCTGCATTGCGCCCGAAGCGAAGGTCGTGTCGCATATTGCGACGGACAACTTCGCCGGAGGAAAGCAGGCCGCCGAAGCGCTGTTCGAAGCGGTCGGAGGTCAGGGCAAAGTAGCGGTTCTGGACCATCCCGAAGTCGAGTCGGCCATGCTGCGCACGAAGGGATTCCAGGAGAAGCTCGCCGAGTTGAACAAGTTGCAGAACAAGAACGTCGAGGTCGTGGCCGTGCTGCCGGGGTTGGGCGCCCGCGACAAGGGCTTTAAGGTGACTCAGGATCTGCTCCAGTCGCACGCGGATCTGGCCGGCATCTTTGCGGTCAACGATCCTTCGGCTCTGGGCGCTGTGGCTGCGTTGGAGAACGCGGGCAAGTCGGGACAAATCAAGGTGGTCGGGTTTGACGGCCAGCCCGAAGGCAAGAAGGCGATCCGCGACGGGAAGATCTACGCCGACCCGATCCAGTTTCCGGACCGCATCGGGCGGCAGACGCTGCAGACGATTCTCAAGTACTTCCAGGGCGAACAGGTGGAAAAGCAACTGCTGATTCCAACCGCGCTGTACCGCAAGGCGGATGCGGAAAAAGACGCCTCGTTGAAGTAATCGCCGTTCGTCTGCAATGACTCGCGGGAGGTCCGACAGTTGTCCGTCTTGATTTCGATAGACCTGGGCACGAGCAAGATCTGCGCACTGGCGTTCTGCGTCGAAACGCAGGTGCCTCTGGCCACCTGCGCCGCGGCCAACGACGCTCAGGTGGCGGGATTGCCCGTTGGGCATGATGAACAGGACCCGGCACGCATCTGGGATCAGGTTCGCGGACTCTTATCTCAGCTTCTCGCGAATGATGCCGTTCGCACGCGGCAGGTGAGCGGAATCAGCATCACGGGACAGATGCACGGAGTGTTGCTGACGGCCCCGCAGTTCCAGCCGGTGACCAATCTGGTTACATGGCGGGATCAGCGCGTTCTGCCGCAGGCGGGCCGGGCCGGCACGCTGATCGCAGCGCAAGATGCAATTGCGGACGTCGGGCCGCAACGCACCGGATGCCGTCTGCACGCCGGCTATGGCGGGGCGACGCTGCATCACTGGGCGGCGGGCGGCGAGATTCCCGACGGTGTAATCGCGCTGAGCATCGCCGACTACGTGGCGGGCATGCTCACCGGCGTGCAGGCGACCGATCCCACACACGCTGCAAGTTGGGGGCTGTGCGATCTCGAGCAGGGCCAGTGGGATCTCGAATGCGTATCGCGACTCGGGCTGAGCCCGGGGCTGCTGCCGCAACTTCGGCCCACCTCCAGACCGCTCGGCACGATTCGCGCTGAAATTGCCCGCGAACTGGGGCTTTCGCCACAGACAGTCGTCTATCAACCGATTGGCGACAACCAGGCGAGCGTGGTGGGCGTCGCCGGATTGGGCGGCGATGCCGCGGTCGTCAATCTCGGCACCGGCGGACAGGTATCGATTCCTCAGTCGCGGGCCGTGTGGGTCGAGGGATTTGAGACGCGTCCCATGCCCCTGGATGGATTCATCCTGGTCGGCGCGAGTCTCTGCGGCGGATGGTCGTACGCATATCTGCGCCGGTTCTTTCAGGATGTGGTTGCCCAGATCGCCGGCGTTCAGCTTGACGAATCCGAAGTCTACCGGCGCATGAACGAACTGGCATCTCAATCGCAATCCGCGGCGGGCGGGTTGCGCGCCGATACTCGCTTTCACGGAACGAGGAACGATCCGAGTTGCCGCGGCGGTCTGTCGGGTATCGACGCCGTGAACCTGACGCCCGGCAACGTGGCCCGTGCGTTTGTCGAGGGAATGGTGGGCGAACTGGCTGAGATGTTCCAGTCCGTGGACAACCGCGCGGTACGGCGCATCGCGGCCAGCGGCAACGCGGTCCGCGCGAATCCGCTCGTGCTGAAGACCATCGAATTGATGTTCGGACGCGAGTGCTCGCTGAGCGTTCACCAGGAAGAAGCTGCGCTGGGAGCCGCACGGTCCGCCGCGATCGCCGCGGACCTGATCCCGCGCGGAAAGGGGCCCTCGCGGCAACATTTCGGCTGTATCTCTTGAGGAAGTGCAATTAGCAGGATTGCCACGCGATGGTTGACCGCACGCCGCTGCTCGAAATGCGAGGCATCCACAAGCGATTCCCCGGCGTGAAAGCGCTGGACAACGTGGATCTGGAACTGCACGCGGGCGAAGTGCTCGCGCTGCTGGGCGAAAACGGCGCAGGAAAGAGCACTCTGATCAAGGTGCTCGGGGGCGCCCATCAGCCCGATGCCGGGACCATTCGAATCGAAGGCCAGGCCTTGGTCATGCGCAATCCGCAGGATGCGCGGCGCGCCGGCGTGGGATTGATGTACCAGGAGTTCAATCTGGTTCCCTCCCTCACCGTGCGTGAGAACATCTTTCTCGGGCAGGAACAGACCCGGTTGGGTTTTCTGCGTCATCGCGATGAACACCGGCTTGCCGCGGAACTGCTCGCCCGACTGTCGATGCCACTGAATCCGGAATTGCGGTGCGGCAGTCTGTCGGTGGGCCAGCAGCAGGCGGTCGAAATCGCCAAAGCGCTCAGCCAGCGCATGAAGATTCTCGTGATGGACGAACCCAGCGCGGCGCTCACGCCGCAGGAGGTCGAACGGCTGTTTGTGATCATTCGTGATCTGAAGAGCCGCGGGATCGGTGTGATCTACATCAGCCACCGACTCGATGAGATCTTTGAAATTGCCGATCGCGTGATGGTGATGCGGGATGGCGCACTCGTCGGTTCCCGTCCGTTGTCCGCGGTCACGCGTAACGAACTGATCGAGATGATGGTGGGACGGTCCGTCCAGCAGGAATTCCCCAAGCAGCCGGCCGCCATCGGAGAGGACCGGCTCGTCGTGAGCGGACTGACCCGCGGGCGCAGGGTGCGCGGCGTATCGTTCTCCGTCCGTCGCGGAGAGGTGCTCGGGCTGGCCGGCCTGGTCGGTGCCGGTCGCACCGAAACCGCCCGGCTGATATTCGGAGCCGATCGGCTCGAAGCCGGCACGGTGGTCCTTGACGGCAAACCGCTGCGCATCCGGTGTCCGCGCGATGCGATACGCGCCGGGATCTGCCTCCTGACCGAGGACCGCAAGTCGCAGGGGCTCGTGCTTGGCCGATCGGTGCAGGAGAACTTCGCACTGCCGAATCTGGCGAGATTCTCCCGGTTGGGATGTATCCACCAGCGCCGCGAGGCGGACGTTTTCGCGGAATATGTCCGCAATCTTCGCATCAAGATCTCCGGTGCGGAGCAGCGCGTGCGCGATCTTTCCGGCGGCAATCAACAGAAGATCGTGCTGGCAAAATGGCTCGAGCGTCACGCGGACATCCTGATTTTCGACGAGCCCACGCGTGGACTGGATGTGGGAGCCAAATACGAAATCTACCTGCTGATGAACGATCTGGCCCGTCAGGGAAAAGGAATTCTGATGATCAGTTCCGATCTTCCCGAGATCCTCGGCATGAGCGATCGGATCCTGGTGATGCACGAGGGACGCGTCGCGGGCGAAATCCGGGATGTAGCAGGCGCTACGCAGCAACGTGTGCTTGAATTGGCCGTAGGTGGGGCGAAATGAAATCTCTGATTCTCCGATCGTTGTCCCGTTTGGCGTCGGACTACGGCATGGTCGCCGTTCTCGCGCTGCTCTGCGTTTATTACAGCTGGGTGACCTGCGAGCAGCAGACGCCGGTCGGCAAGGCCGCTGCGGAGCAGGCTGCGGAACAGGTGGAGAAGCTCTGCGGTGCCAGGCCGACGGTCCTGATCCTGAGCCGCGGCACTCGCGAGGACCAGGAGTTTGCGGAGTCGCTCGCGTCGCTTCTCGCGAAGCAGGGCGCTGGTGTTGCGGGCACCGTTAAGGAAGGGCCGGCGGACGCGAGGCGGCAACTCGAGGCGTTGAATGCCTCTGGTTCGAAACTCGATGCGATCGTGGGTGACCGGGATGCGATCGCCTGGCCCGTGTTTGAAAACCTCCGGCAGCGATTTCCCGCACTCGGCACTGTGCAGACCATCGCTCCGCACAGTTACTGGTGGCCGAACTTCCTGAAGACCGACAACCTGCTGAACGTCGCCAACCAGATCACGGTCATTGCCGTGATTGCGATCGGAATGACGATGGTGATCATCACGGCCGGCATCGACCTGTCGGTCGGAAGCCTGATCGCACTGTCCGCGGTGGTCGCCGCCGCGCTGATTCGCGGTTGGGCCGGCGGCGAACACGCGGGTACGTGGGGCATGCTGGTTTGCAGCATCGGCGGGATGGCTCTCTGCACGCTGGTCGGCGTTTTCTCCGGAGCGATGATCACGCTCTTCGGGATTCCCCCCTTCATCGTCACGTTGGCCATGATGCTCGTGGCCAGCGGGATGGCTTACATCATCTCCGAAGGGCAGTCGATTTATCAGGTCCCCGATTCGTACGTCTGGCTGGGACGCGGCTCGGATCTGCTGGGCATTCCCAATGGCGTTGTGCTGATGTTCACACTCTATGCAATCGCACACTTGGTGATGACCCGCATGTCGTTCGGCCGATATGTGTATGCGGTCGGCGGCAATGCCGAAGCGGCCCGTCTTTCCGGAGTGCCCGTGCAGCGAGTTATCGTGATCGTCTACGCCATCAGCGGCGCGCTGGCCGGGTTGGGCGGCATCATCATGGCATCGCAATTGAAGAGCGGTTCGCCGACCTACGGCGCGATGTACGAACTATATGTGATCGCGGCCGTTGTGGTGGGCGGAACGAGCCTGTCGGGCGGCGAGGGCAAGGTTCTCGCGACGCTGATCGGCGCCTTCATCATCGCCGTCATTCAGAACGGCATGAACCTCACGGGCGTGGAGAGCTACACGCAGAAAGTCGTGCTCGGCGTGGTGATTCTCGGAGCCGTGTTTCTCGACATGCTCAAGAAACGAGGCTGGGTCACGCGCCTTGTTTCCCGTAAAGCGATTCAACGACCAGTCGGATGACCGTTACGTTCGTTGCGTTCGGCGTCGAAAGCAGACGCTTCTTCAGCGGTTCCGGATCCGGGTCCGCATGGTCGATGAGCAGCGACAGCGCGTGAAGCTTCTGCTGCTGGTCCTCGACGAATTCCCCGCGCGCCTGGAACATGACCGAGCGGTATGCGTGCGAGCATTGCCCGACGATGTATCCGCGGTCTTCGATGACCTGACCCCACACTTGCGGGTTCGCACGTAGATACTGGATCTTCCGTCCGTCCTCCGCGCTGTGCACGTAAAAGCAGTTTTCCGTTTCGCTGAACGCATAGTTCAACGAGACGAGATACGGCCGGTTCTCGTGGCACATTGCCAGTGAAAGAAACTTCTGCGAGCGCAGCACTGCCAGCTGATCGTCTCGATCCGGCATGTCGCGCTCGATGCGCCGCAAATGATAGGTTTCGTCCACTTTCAAAGGTCCTCCGGAGTCAATCCAGTACGCTTCGCAATGCGTCTCAGCATCCTAGGGGCCAATTTCTTCTTGATCATGAAACGCGAAGACATAATCCGGCCAGTCGGGACGAGCCAAGATTCGGTGGAACGTACCGGATTGACGTTTGACGGTCCAGCCGATCCGGAACAGAGCAGCCAAGACCAGGCGTGATTTGGTTGAGGGCCACTCACTCATGCAGGCACCGTGAAGACCCCGCCGAGTTCCGGAATGCTCTCTCCATGTTCGAGACGATCAGCGAGCACTCGCAGGGCGAGAGCTTTGACTTTGGATATCGCCTCCTCCCGACTTTGGCCGTAGGCCATGACGCCTGGCAAATCGGGGACTTCCGCTATCCACCGGCCATCGGCTTCGCGTTCAACTTCGATACTCACGTCTACAGACCTCCGGTCCGAGCGGCGACCCATGGAAAAACCAGTTGACCGTTGTTGCTCCCGAAGTCATCGTACCTCTCGAGGTCGGGGCCGGCAATCGCGATCGATCCTTGTGTTGGAGGCGTCAATCTTCGTCGGCGACTTGCTCGACTCGCTTAGATGACCGGATAATCAGCCTCGCACAAGCCTTGACCGAATTCGTATCGCGACATCAAGAGGAGTCTGACATGCATCGGCGACAGTTTCTTGCATCCGCCGCCCTTCCCGCGGCCTTGGCCGGAAGCGCCGGTATGGGTGCGGATGTCACGGGCCAGCCGTCCCAGGCTCGCACTCACTTTGCGGCCGGTGCGGTGACGGCGACTTACACGGCCGAGGATCATCGGAACCGACTGCTGAACATCGGCATCTGCCGGCGTGCGATACAGAACTGTCTGCGCAAGCATCTCATCTCGAACTATCTGCCCGCTCAGTGCTGTTACAACCTGGGTGAGTACCCGTCGCGCGAGCCCTGGAACGTCTCCGAATACGACGCACAGGAACTCGATCGATTGCGCGACCACGGAATTCAGCTGATTCAGGTCTTCGACGAATGGAACGATTCGCTGCGTCTGTTCGGCGCGGACAAGTACACGGCGGTCAACCCCGACGGCTTTCGCAAGTTCATTCGACTGGTGCACGATCGGGGAATGAGGATCATGACCTACGGATCCAGTTGCTTTCTGCAGCGGACCGACCCTGATTTCCGCCAGGAATGGTCGCGGGACGGAGACAACTTGGTTGTGGGCTACTGGAACATGGCTCGCTGTTCGCCGTCCAGCGCGGGATGGCGGGCGTTTCTGTTGCCGCGGCTGGTGAAGATCCTGGACGACTATGAGCTGGATGGAATCTATATCGACGGCGGCTATGTCCAGAATCTCCGCAAGACTCTCACGACTCCCACCGAGGACGAAGTCATTGCGTTTGAAGAGACGGCCGAACATGACGGTGCGTTTGCCGACTTGCTGGCTCTGATCTACAGCGAAGTGAAACGCCGCGGCGGGATCTTGAAGCTGCACGTGGACGGGGCCGATCAGCCCCGAACGGCCGGCCTCAAGGTCTACGATTACCTCTGGGTCGGAGAGGGAGTCGGCCAGGCGGATGGCCTGCGCGCGGCAGTCAGGAACCACGAGCCCTACGTCGTGCCGTGCATCGATCTGACATTTGCCAAGGTCGAAAATGACGACGAACCGTTTCTTCACTCGATTCCCTACATGCAGTTTCCGGTGCTGCAGGCGGGGCGGCCTTTCACGGGCGAGCGGGGAATGATCCCCGGCGTGAAATACGCGGGCGAAGGCGATTTCTGGGTGAAGCGTTGTCTCGACGCATGGAAGAGTTACCAGGCTCATCCGCAAGGTCCTCATTCGTATGGAACCTGGGATGCCGTCCCCGGGCGGTCTGAAACGCAAACCACACACGCGAAATGGCTGAAGCGATACATGCCGCTCGTCGAAGAAGGCACGTGGGCATGGCTGGAAATCGGACAGAACAGCATCTTCCGCAACGCGTTGCCGCCGCAGGTCGTGGCCTCCGCGTTCGCCAATCGCGATCTGCATCTGGTCCTGGCCAACTACGGAACGACTCCCGTTTCGCTCGAGACCACGGAACTGTTTGCGGATAGCGAGTCGCCGCAGCAGACCGCGAAGGCCTGGAATCTGGCGGGTCGAACGTTGCGGATCCTGAAGTGGTGCGCTGCGCAGAACACATAATGGCGATTTGTCGTGCCGCAATCGGGCAGCGCAGGCGGCCAGTCCACGCGTGGGTCCGCAAATAACTGACGCATTATTTCGAGAAGAAAAGCCGCAGCGCGTCGGAGTGCGAATTCACAACGGACAATTGTTCTCCGGCATTGCTTATCTCTCAATGCCGGGGCGCTTCGTAGCTCGTCGGATTGCGCAGCATGGCGTGGGTGCGGCGGCGGACCTCCTGGGCGATCTCGGTGACGCGCGGGTCGGAGGCCATCGCCAGAGCGGCCTGTTGTCGCAGGATTCTGACCGCGAGCCGGCACTCGCCGACCAGTTCGTCCTGATTGCCGCCGATCTCGACGAAACCGGCCGTGATCTTCTTGCATCGATCCTGCGCGTCGCTGCCCTCGTATCCAACCAGCGAACTGCGGAACTCATCGACCAGTTGCCCGGCGTATTCCCGCGTGCCGATCGACTCGTTTCGCTTCGCAATGGCCTCGTCGATCCGCTTGGAAGTGGTGACCAGCGAGTCGAGAAAAGTGGCGAGTTCCGGACGGGCTTTCTTCTGCTCCCGCAGATACTCCTGCAACCGGCGGCTGAACTCGGCGTAGTCTTCGATGCGGCCGCGGATGTGATGCATGAAAGCCAGCACGTCGTCGAGCGCCTGTTCCACCTCGGCTTTGCGATCGAGCTGCTGCTTGGCGGTGTAGATCTCGTCCAGCAGTGCTCGTGTGGCGCAGGTGGGCCGGCCCGCCGATTTCTTCTGCTGGCCTTCGACGTCCAGCACATATTGGCACGGGCCGACGCCGAGAGTGGCTCGCACGAGATCCACGAAGGTGAACACGGTCAGCGGCGTTGCGGGGGTGCGGTTCACGGGATAGGCAATCACGGTGCCCTCGAAGTCTCCCGGTTTCTTCAGCGGCTGGATGCAGGCCTCGCCGTTGCGGTCAATCCAGCATGGATAAAGAAACAAGCCGAGCACCGTGGTCCATCGCTTGCGGCCTCCCTGATTCCAGTCGGAGTTGCCGAATGAGTCGGCCTGACCGAACCAGTCGGGCTTGTCGAATTCGCCGTCGTTGCGTTCGACCAGCATGTCCCAACTGTCGTTCATTCCTTCCTTCTGCCGCCAGTCCATACGCCAATGAGCCGGAAAGGGAGTGTGCCAACCCAATGGGATCACGCGTCCCTTGTCGGTCCTGGCAACGCTGTGTTCGTGCCAGATGCCGGGCGCCTCGAGCACTCCGACATAGACGCTGCTGCTCTTTCCAAACGGGATCGACGAAGCCTGTACGGCTCGCGCATCGCCGCTGCCCGACAGGGCGATTTCCATTTCCTTTTCTCGCTGGTCCCAGATTGCCGCAACAATCGCTTCGCCGCGGCCCGACATATGCAGAAAGAAGTTCTCGCTGGGCAGTTCCACCCGGTCCGCGCTCAGTTCCCTTGCGTCGAGCACGATATCCGCAGCGAAGAAATCGGGGAGCAGCCCGTATCGACAGGACGCCTCGATGCGGAGACTGTCCGCGCCCAGCACTGCGTTGGCTTTCACGAACGGCTGGCCCGGTTGCAGCTCGAACCGCACGCTGCTCTTGCCGCTGGCGCTGGCGAACGTCGCTTCGATGGCGATTTCGTCGGCGGAGTTCGTTGCCACCACAAATTCGGTGAGGCGGCCGTTCTGCAGTTGCGGGGCGAGCACGGCTCGCAGGACAGGCAACGCTCCGATCGAGTGGAGTTCCGCTCCGGCGCCGTCCTTGCGAAAGACCAACGCGATACGCTCGTTGACGACCACCCCGTCGCCCTGAAACGCATGCGAAGTATCGTCCTCTTCCAGGGCTTTCCACGCCGATCGCCGGTTCCACGCATCCGCAGGAAGCGCCGTCCTGTAATGTTCGAGCGTATCCAGGATCTGAAGCGGCGGCGCGGAGGGCTGCGCGCGCAGAGCGACGGCCGGCAGAGTGAAAAGCAGGAACAGGCAGGAACTCAGGTGACAACCTCTCATGAAACGCCCTCTCATCGATTACAGGACGAGTCTCGCGCAGAGAATGTGAACCGTCCGAAGCTGCAATTGAACCTGCGACATTCTATCGATCTTCTGCCGTGCTGTGAGCCAAGCTTCGTCACTCCGCGTGAACGTCATTTGATCCGTGCCCAACCGTGGTCTCCTCCATCTGGCCGGAAAACCAACCACGGTCGCACGGCGAACAGAATGTCGTGCAAGCACCAGCCAAAAAATCGGCGTTGCGGCGTGGGACTTGTGTGGCTATTGTTCCCGCGTTGTCCAAAGATGTCCTGAGGTTGGCGAAGAAATACCCTCGTTTTACGAAGAGCGGGTTCGAGTAAATGGACTTAAGCGTTCGCGATTCGGCTCGGCTGTTGAACGTCTCGGAGAAGTCGATCTACCGCTGGATCAAGGAAGGGAAGCTGCCGGCATACCGGGTCAGCGACCAGTACCGGTTCAACCGCGCCGAATTGCTGGAATGGGCGACGTCGCAGCGGATTAACGTGGCCGCCGAGATCTTTGTCGAGCCGCACAACGGCCACCATCCGCTCGGGTTGGCCGACGCATTGCGAGCGGGCGGGATTCACTATCGGGTTGGCGGATCCGACAAGGACGAAGCCTTGCGTGCGGTGGTCGACTTGATGCCGCTGGCCGAGCAGGTGGATCGCCGGTTCCTGCTGCAGGTGCTGCTGGCCCGCGAGTCGCTCGGTTCCACGGCGATCGGAAACGGCATCGCGTTGCCGCACGTTCGCAATCCCGTCGTCATGCACGTTTCCCGTCCGATGGTGACGCTTTGCTTTCTGGAGAAGCCGGTCGAGTTTGGTGCGTTGGACGGTCAGGCGGTCCATACGCTGTTTACCATGCTCAGCCCGACCGTGCGGGCTCATTTGCACACGTTGGCACGTCTCTCTCATGCTCTGCAGCAGCCTGCATTCGCACAGATGATCCGCGGACAGGGGAATCGCGAGCAGATTCTCGCGGCATGCGAGGCTATCGATTCGAGTGTTCCGGGGTCGGCACCGGATTCTTCGTGACGTGCGCGCGGGGCAGCCGCCTGGTTCGGCCGAATGCCGAAGTGCAGCATCGCGGCGGAACTTGCTCGAGTGGCGGCTGAGTTGGACAAGCCGTTCAGGCGGCTGCGGCAAAGTTCCGCTGCGGCGAGTGTGTCGACGACGTCGGTGTATGGGATGCCCGTTTTGATTCGTACCTTCTTGGGGACGAAATTGCCGTGATTGGGCCATTTGTCTTCGGTCTTCTTCTGCCGGTCGTTGCGGGATGTGCCGCGCTGGCGCTGCATCGGCGTCCTGATCTTGCCTCGCGCATCGCCGCGGGGTCGATCGTCGCATCGAGCGTGCTCACCGGCGGCTGCGCAATTTGCTCGCTGGCCACCGGCGCGACGGCGTCGATCAAGATTCCCTGGAACGTGCCGCTGGGCAGCTTGAGTCTCGGCATGGACCCTTTGTCGGCGGCGTTCGTCCTGCCGATTTCCATTCTCGCCTCGGCTGCGGCCCTGTACGGGCGCGACTATCTGACGGCCACGGTTCGGCCGGGGTGGATAGCGAGATCGTGGTTCTTCTTCAATTCGCTGGTCGCGGCGATGCTGCTGGTCGTTTCGGCCCGCAACGGGCTGTTGTTCCTGTTTGCGTGGGAAGCGATGTCTCTGGCGTCGTTCTTTCTCGTGTTGACCGAATACGATCACGACGAGGTGCGGCACGCCGCGTGGGTATATGCGGTGGCCGCGCACATCGGCACGGCCTGCCTGCTTGTCCTGTTTCTGCTGTTGGGACGTGGCGGTTCGTCGCTGGATTTCGAGCAATTCACTCCACAGGCCGCCTTTGCCAGCGCGGCGTTCATCCTGGCGCTTATCGGCTTCGGCACGAAAGCCGGCTTTGTCGCGCTGCACGTTTGGCTGCCGGAAGCACATCCGGCTGCGCCATCGCATGTCTCGGCGCTGATGAGCGGCGTGATGATCAAGACCGGAATCTATGGTCTGTTGCGAACGCTCACGTTTCTCGGCGAAGTTCAGCCGTTGTGGGGATGGACGCTGCTGGGAATCGGGCTGGCCACGGCTCTGTACGGCGTGGTGTTCGCGATTGCCCAGCAGGATCTGAAGCGGATGCTCGCTTATTCGAGCGTCGAGAACATCGGCATTATTTCGATCGGATTGGGTACCGGCTTGCTCGGGCTTGCTTATAACATCCCGGCAATGGCGGCGTGTGCTCTCATGGGGTCGATGTTGCACATCCTGAATCACTCTCTGTTCAAGGGCGTCATGTTTCTCGGAGCAGGCGCCATTCAACTTCGTACCCGAACCCGGGATATGAACCAGCTCGGCGGTCTGCTGAAACGCATGCCCTGGACTGGCAGAAGTTTCCTGGTCGGAGCTCTGGCGATTTCCGGCCTGCCCCCTTTGAACGGCTTTCTCGGCGAGGCTCTGATCGTCGTGGGGGCGCTGATCGGAGTGATTGCTTCGAAGCATGCACACGCGCTGCCCGGCGAGATTGTGGGTGTGGCGGTAGTCGGCGGACTGGCGTTGATTGGCGGTCTGTCGGTCGCTTGCTTCACTCGAGCGTTTGGATGCGTCTTTCTCGGCGAGCCTCGAAGTCAGCAGGCCTCGAGTGCCCGAGAAGTGGACGGCGGAATGCGAATCGGCATGCTCATTCTGGCGGCAGGCTGCCTGCTGGTTTCCCTGCTGGCCCCGTTGTGGCCCGCGCTGTTTCGCTCGGCGATCCTCGCGCTGGCCGGCGGCGACATACGTGACGCAGTGATGGCCAGTCCCCAGCCGCAATCGCTGTTGATCGCGCTGGGGGTCGCATACTGGCTCCTGGCCGGTGTTTTTGCGCTGGTCTGGTGGCTGCGTCGCCGTATCGCCGGATCGTGGCAGGCTGAGACCGGGCCCACGTGGGACTGCGGGTATGCGGCACCCGATCCGAGGATGCAGTACACCGCATCGTCGTTCGGTGACCCGTTCGCGAGGTTGTTTCGCCTGCTTCTGCGCACGCGGAGCGGCCAGGGCGTGCCGGCCGGCTTCTTTCCGCAAGAGGCCCGGTTTTCCTCTGAGTCGCCCGATCCGTTCGCGTCGAGCCTGTTTGCTCCGGCCTTTCAAGTAGTGGCATGGCTTGCATCGAAAGTCCGTCATCTGCAGCACGGCCGCATCCAGATTTATGTGCTGTACATCGCATTGACGTTGATTGCTTTGCTCGTTTGGAAACTGGACTGACCATGTTTAGTATTGCCGGTTGTCTGCCGGTGCTGCTGGCGTTCTGCGGCGCACCGTTGCTGTTCAGCGTGATCAATCGCACCAAGGCGAAGTTCGCCGGTCGTCGCGGCGCTCCGTGGTTGCAGCCCTATTTCGAGCTGGCGAAACTGTTGCGGAAGTCGGCGGTCTACAGCCGGACGACAACGCCGCTGTTTACTCTTGGTCCGATGGTCTCGTGCGCGGCAACCGCCACAGCGCTGCTTTTCGTTCCGCTGTCCGGAGTCGCGCCGGTATTCGCATTTCCGGGGGATGTTCTGTGGGTGGTCTATCTGCTCGGAACGTCCCGGTTCTTTATGGTCCTGGCCGCGTTGGATACGGGATCGAGCTTTGAGGGCATGGGAGCGAACCGGGAAGTGTTCTTCTCCGCGCTGGCCGAGCCCGCACTGCTGCTGAGTCTGACCACGCTGGCCGTCTGGTCGCAGTCGCTGTCGCTCGGCGGGATATACGGAAACCTCGGTGCCGTCGTGCTTGCGCCGGCCGCCGGGCCGCCTCTGCTGCTGGTTGCGGCCGCACTGCTGATCGTGTTTCTTGCCGAGAACGCCCGTATCCCGGTGGACGATCCCACCACTCACCTTGAACTGACCATGATCCACGAGGTGATGATCCTCGATCACAGCGGTCCGGATTTCGCGTTGATTCAGTACGCCGCGTCGTTGCGCCTGTGGCTGCTCGGTTCGTTGCTCGTCGGCGTGGTCGTGCCGTGGCGCAGCGCCGGTCTCGTGCTGAATGTGCTCGCCGGATGCACCTGCCTGTTTCTGCTGGCAGTGTTGACGGGGATTATCGAATCAGTCATGGCGAGGCTGCGTCTGGTGCGCGTGCCCGAGTTTCTGATCGCGGCCTCGGTCCTGTCGATTGTTGCCCTGGTACTGATGATGAGGTGAGCAGTGGCTGCCTGGTTGGATGCTGTTCTGGTGTTGTTGATGCTCTCGGGCTTCTGGCTGCTGGGTTCCAGCCGCCTGCAGGCGTGCATTCGCACGGTTGCCATTCAGGGTGTCTTGCTGGGGTTGATCCCGCTGCTCTCCGAATGGCCCGACGTCACTCCCCGGCTGGCGGTGGTCGCTGCGATAAGTGCTCTGATCAAGGCAGTGATCCTCCCGTACTTGTTGCGGCGGGCGATTCGTGAAGCGAATGTCCGTCACGAGGTCGACCCGATGGTGGGTTTCACGACTTCGCTGTTGTTTGGCATCGGACTTTGGGGCATTTCGATGTATCTGGCATCACGGCTGCCGGTCGCCGAGGCGAGTGTGTCGTCGCTGCAGGTGCCGGTGTCCATCTTCATGGTGCTTTGCGGTTTGTTTCTGATCGTCAGCCGCAACACGGCGGTCATGCAGGCCATTGGCTACCTGGCGCTTGAAAACGGAATTTACGGCTTCGGCTGGGCGTTTGCGATCGAGGAACCGCTCCTGGTTGAAATGGGAGTGCTGTTGGACGTGTTTGTCGGCGTTTTCGTGATGGGGATCACGATCCATCACTTGAGCCGCGAGTTCGACACGATCGAGACCGATGAATTGGCATCGTTGAAGGACTGACGCAATGTTGTGGTGGCTGATTGGCGTTCCGGTTGTATGTGCGCTGCTGTGCCTGTTGCTGCGATGGAACCGGCCACGCCGCGTCCTGCTGGTCGTGGCGGCGGCGCTCCATTCCCTGCTGTCGCTATTCGCGGTGACTCATGCTCCACCCGCACAGCTTTACGGCTGGATTGCGCTGGACGCGGCGGGATCGCTGTTCCTGATCATCACCAGCGGGATCTTCCTCGTGGCCGCATGCTACGCCGTCGGCTACCTGGCTCGGGAATCGGCTCCGCTGAGGGGTGCCGAGGCGAGCGAAGCGCCCTTTGCGAATTATTCGGAAGCCGTATTCACGGCATGCCTGCTGTTTTTTCTTGCGTCCATGACGCTGGTCGTTGTGAGCCGGCATTGGGGGCTACTGTGGGTCGCCGTAGAAGGTACGACGCTGGCCAGCGCCCCGCTGATTTATTTCCACCGGCACGCTCGATCGCTGGAGGCGACCTGGAAGTACCTGATGATCTGTTCGGTGGGGATTGCGCTGGCGCTGCTCGGCAATTTCTTTCTGGCAGTTGCCGTGCGCGAGAGTGCCCTCGGCGGATTGCATCTTTCGATGTCGGGGCTGGAAGAACAGGCACGTACGTTGAATCCGCTCTGGCTGCGTGCCGCCTTCCTGCTGATCCTGGTCGGCTACGGTACCAAGATGGGGCTGGTGCCCCTCCACACATGGAAGCCCGACGCGTACAGCGAAGCGCCTTCGATGGTCTCGGCGCTCCTGTCGGGCGTGCTGTCGAACTGTGCGTTCCTCGCGCTGCTGCGCGCCCATTCGTTGATGGTGCGGGCCGGGCTCGGCGATTTCAGCCGTGAGTTGTTTGTCATGTTCGGGCTGATTTCGATGGCGGTTGCGTCGATCTTCCTGATCCAGCAGTTGGACTACAAGCGGCTGCTGGCCTACTCGAGTGTGGAACACATGGGCATTCTGGTGTTGGGTGCGGGCATCGGCGGGGCAGCCGGTTACGGCGGGATGCTGCACGCGTTGAACCACTCGCTCGCCAAGTCCATGCTCTTTCTCGCGGCAGGCAATACGCTGGCCCTGTTTCGCACAAAGTCCACTCTCGCAGCTCGCGGAGCGATACGTCTGCAGCCCGTAACCGGAGTGCTTTGGGTGCTGGGAATGCTGGCCATCACGGGCTCGCCCCCCTTCGGGACGTTTCTCAGTGAATTGATGGTGCTCAAAGGAGTTCTGGACGGCGGTCGCTCGCTCGTCGGCGCGGTGTATCTCGCCGCGATTTGCATCGCGTTTATCGGCATATCTGCCGTGATCCTGCCGCTGGTGTACGGGAACTCCCAGGCATTCGCCGGCCAGGAGTCGCCGCATGCGAATGAGCAAGGCCCGGCGGAGCGCTCTCGCGAATCCTGGTGGGCGCTGGCCCCGCCGCTCGTGCTCGCCGTCGTGGCTGTGGTGTTGGGGGTATATCTACCGCCTCCCTTGGCTCAGCTGTTGCATGATGCGGCCTCCGCCGTAGGAGTCGAATGATGTCGTCGGATCGATCTCGGAACGTGTTTGAAGAATCCGATTCACCGTCCCGAAATGCGGGAGGGTCGGATTCGATCGCGTCCGGGGAGGGGCAGTGCGCTCTCTCCGGCCCTGCCGGGACGAATCTCCCCGGGGGGAGTGTGAAATCGGAATCACGTTCCCTGTGGCTTCATAATGGTCAGTGCGCAAGCGGCCTTGATGACTGCATGCAGCCGTGGGATCAGTTCCGTGATCTGATCGTTTCGGCGGTGCGGGATGGCGCTCGAGTCGCCGCATTGTGGGCTCGGCCTTTGGACGTGTCACTGCACTCCATCACTGCCGTCCTGGCCTACGACGCGGATTCGATGCTGCGCATGGCTTCGACCACCGTCGGTGCGGAGTATCCTTCACTTACGCCGCTCTGTCCGGAAGTGCATATGTTCGAGCGCGAAATGTGGGAGCAGCACGGGATCGTGCCAGTCGGGCATCCGTGGTTGAAGCCCGTGCGTTTTTCCCGGACCGGGTTGAATCACGCAGCTCAAGGGCCGGTCTCGGCGGCCTGCGGCGTCACCGACTTCTTTCGGGTGGATGGCGCGGAGGTCCATGAAGTGGCTGTCGGGCCGGTTCACGCCGGGGTCATCGAGCCGGGGCATTTTCGCTTTCAATGCCACGGCGAAAAAGTGTTCCATCTCGAGATCTCACTGGGATATCAGCATCGGGGTGTCGAGCGTGCGTTGCGCGGCGGTCCGGGACGGCGCAGCATTCACCATGTCGAGACGCTGGCGGGTGATACCACGATTGGACACACGATCGCTTACTGCAGCATATTGGAGTCGCTGGCCGGAGTGCGCGTGCCTCCGCGGGCCGAAGTGCTGCGGGGTATCGCCCTCGAACTGGAGCGGGTTGCGAACCACATCGGTGATCTCGGCGCCTTGGCAGGCGACGTTGGCTTCCTGCCGACTCAGGCTTACTGCGGACGCCTGCGCGGCGACGCTCTGAATCTGACGGCAACCCTGTGCGGCAACCGATTCGGCCGCGGTTTCGTGCGGCCCGGCGGGGTCGCGTACAACGTTGACGGCGCGATATTCGAGGACATGAAGCAGCGTCTGCGCGTCCTGGGACGGGACACGAGGAACGCCGTCGAGCTGTTATGGAGCAGTCCTTCGGTGATGGCCCGCTTCGACCGCACCGGCGTGCTGGGACGAACCAGCTGCGAACGCCTCGGCATCGTGGGGGTCGCGGCGCGGGCCGGTGGCGTGGCCCGCGACGTGCGCCGCGATTTTCCCTCGGGAATTTTCTGCTTCGCACAGATTCCAATCTCGGGTTGTGACAGCGGCGACGTCTTCGCGCGAGCGTACGTCCGCTGGCTGGAAGTCCAGCGATCAATGACGTTTATTCAGGAACAACTCAGTTCATTGCCGGCCGGGACAATCATCGAACCGGTCGGGCAGCTTCGGCCCGACTGCGCGGTGGTCTCGCTCGTCGAAGGATGGCGCGGCGAGATCTGTCACGCGGCGGTTACGGACAAAGACGGTCGGTTTGCGGTTTACAAGGTCGTGGATCCGTCGTTCCATAACTGGTTCGGTTTGGCCATGGCCTTGCGAAACGAGCAGATCTCGGACTTTCCCCTGTGCAACAAGAGCTTCAACCTCTCGTACTGCGGACACGATCTGTGAGAACGTCCGGGCGGCAGACACGGCCGGCGAGCACCGGTACGGCAGAATGAATGAACTGTCTGTGAGCGGAGAATGGCATGCTGAATATCATCGGAGCGAGATGGCAGCAAGGTTATCGGACCATGCGCTAC
>CAIPEB010000194.1 GCA_903863885.1 uncultured Planctomycetaceae bacterium
CCCATGCCTCCCATATCACCCATGCCGCCCATGCCGCCCATGCCGCCGCCCATTCCGCCACCGCCGTGGTTGTGGCCGGCGTGCGCGTCCTCTTCCTCGTCCTTGGGAATGTCGGTCACGAGTGCCGAAGTGGTCAGCAGCAGACTTGCCACGCTCGCCGCGTTCTGCAGAGACGTCTTGACGACCTTCGCCGGATCAATGATCCCCGCCTGGTACATGTCGCAGTACGCGCCCTTGTCGGCATCGTAGCCTTCGGTCTTGCTCTTCATTCCGCGAACTCGATTGACGACGACCGCTCCGTCTTCACCAGCATTGTTGGCGATCGCACGCAACGGGTAATCGAGAACGTTGCGGACAATCTGGGCGCCAAGCTTTTCGTCGCCTTCCAGCGACAACTTGTCGAGCGCCTTCTCGGAACGGATCAGGGCCACGCCGCCTCCCGGGACGATCCCGGACTCAAGCGCCGCCTGAGTCGCGGACTTGGCGTCCTCGAGCAAAGCCTTGCGTTCCTTCATTTCCGTTTCCGTCGCCGCACCGCAGCTGATCTGAGCCACGCCGCCGGCCAGCTTGGCCAGGCGTTCCTGCAGCTTCTCGCGATCGTAGTCACTGTCGGTCTTGTCGATCTCGCGTCGAATCTGCTCGGCGCGTCCTTCGATATCAACCTTCTTGCCCGCGCCGCCGACGATGATCGTGTCATCGGACGTGATCTTAATGCGCTTGGCACGACCGAGATCGCTGAGCTTCACGCTTTCCAAGTCGATGCCGAGATCCTTGAAGATAGCCGTCGCACCGGTCAGCACCGCGATGTCGCCAAGCATGGCCTTGCGTCGGTCACCGTATCCCGGCGCCTTCACCGCACAGACCTGAAGAATGCCGCGCATCTTGTTGACCACCAGGGTGGCCAGAGCCTCGCCCTCGATATCCTCGGCGATAATCAACAGCGGCTTGTTGCCGCGGCTGATCGCTTCGAGAATAGGAATCAGCTTCTTGTTGGCAGAGATCTTCTCTTCGTGGATCAGGATGTAGCAATCCTGCAGTTCGACCGTCACGTCGTCCTGGTTGGTCACGAAGTGCGGCGACAGGAAGCCACGATCAAACTGCATGCCTTCCACGACCTCAACCGTCGTCTCACTCCCCCGACCCTCCTCGACGGTGATCACACCGTCCTTGCCGACTTTCATGAAGGCGTCGGCCAGCACATTGCCGATCGTCGGGTCGTTATTGCCCGCGATCGTCGCAACCTGCTGAATCTCCGTCTTGCTCTTTTCGTTGATCGAGGTGGCCAGCTTGCCGATGGCATCAACCACGGCGCCCGTCGCGACGTGGATGCCGCGAGACAGAGCCATCGGATCAGCACCGGCGGCGATCATCTTCAGGCCTTCGCGGAAGATAGCTTCCGCCAGCACTGTGGCTGTCGTCGTGCCGTCCCCGGCCACTTCATTCGTCTTGCTTGCGGCCTCTTTGACCAGCTTCGCACCCAAGTTTTCGTAGGGATCATCCAGTTCGATGTCTTCTGCGACGGTAACACCGTCCTTCGTCACCTTCGGCGAACCCCAGCCTTTATCCAGCACGGCGCACCGACCGCGCGGGCCCAGCGTGCTGCGAACCGCACGTGCCAGTTTCGCTACCCCGGCGAGCAGCGGCTGCCGAGCTTCGTCTTCAAAGACCATTTGCTTTGCCACGTCCGAATACCTCCTCTTGGTGACCTATACGTTTGCCCGCCAGAGCCCGGATCAGCCCAGCCGTCTGACTTTGGCGAACAGGATCGGTGATGATGGCAGTCAATGCTGCAGGCCTAAATGGCAGACTACGACATCTGCCGCCCGCCTCTCATGCAAGGCCCGTGCCATAGAGACAGCATTCGTCGCAAGACACTTCCAGAAAACAACTTAAACATTCGGCAAGGAAGCCCAACCTCCCTGTCAAATCGGCAGACAGGTCGATCACTCGCGGCTCCGCCCCCCCAATTCGCAGGCCGGTATGCTAGACTGCGGCTTGTCTTCCTGAACCGACGGGGCATTCTCGAACAGACCGTCGTTACCAACACAGCGGGCCACGATCATGTCGACTCTCGAATCAGGACCACCGCCGATCGTTGTACAGGTGTCGCCGCCCCAGCCTCCGCAGCGCAAATCGGGTTGCGGTTGCGGTTCGTGCGCGCTGGGCTGTCTCGGCCTCATGTTCGTCATGGCTTGTGTCGCAGTCTTCGCAGGCTGGTACGCTTGGAAAAAACTCCCCGACTGGTCTCGATCGGCGATGGTCTCCGTCGTTGAACAGTCAGACCTTCCACCGGACCAGAAACGCCGGATCGTGGTGCAAATCGATCGACTGGTCGGGGAATACAAGGCCGGCCGAGTCAACTTCCAGCAACTGCAGCAGGTGGCGGAGGAGTTCAGCGAGTCGCCGCTGTTCGGGCTGCTTATGGTGCTGGCGGCGTCGGAGAAGTACATCGAGCCTTCGGGGCTTTCCGCGGACGAGAAGAACGACGCCCGCATCGCGATGCAGCGTGTCGCGCGCGGCGTTTACGAAAAACTCATCACCCCCGACAAAATCGAGCCGTTACTCGACTTTGTCTCGCGGAAGGACTCGCAGGGCAACCGGCAATTCGAGACCACCGTCAGCGACGAGAATCTCAAGAATATGATTGCCGAGTGCCGCCGTCTTGCCGACGACGCGAAAGTCCCGGAAGGGGCCTTCGAGATCGACGCGGCCGCGGAAGTCGAAAAAGCGGTGGACCGCGCCATCTCCAAACCGGCACCGTAGGGCAGTTCAGGTCATGGCGCTGCCCGATCTCCATCGCTTGACGCCCGAGGACTCGAATCCCGGCCTGTCGCTGCCGCAGTGCGTAACGCTCGCGTGCCTGCTCGAGGCGACCACGCCGAAAGCGGGCAACGTTCACCGCGGCGCCGATTTCGAGGACCTGACCTTTGTGGACTTCGTGGTCAGCGCGGTCGCCGTGAGTGAAGCAATCGCGCAAGCCGCCGAAGTCGGAGTCGGTGCGGCCGCGCTGAGGGCCGTCGCCAACACTCGGCATCTCGTGCGGACCAATACGAATCTCGGGACCTTGCTCCTGCTGGCTCCGCTGGCGGCTGTCCCGCTGCAGGATTCGCTGCAATCCGGCATCGCCTCCGTGCTGCTGCGACTGGACGCCGATGACGCAACCAACGTGTATGCCGCGATACGCATGGCCCATCCGGGAGGACTGGGTTCGGCCGATCGCATGGATGTCAGCGGCGCCGCTCCTCCAAGCCTTCTGGATGCGATGCGGGAGGCCGCCGGTCGCGACCTGGTAGCCCGACAGTACATCAATGAGTTTGCCCAGGTCTTCGGCGTCGCTTCGCAGATCACCCGTCTGAAAGACCAGGGTTGGCCGCTCACCGACGCGATCGTCCATGCACATCTGCAGTTGATGGCGGACTTTCCCGACAGTCTGATCGCAAGAAAATGCGGAGTGGAGCCGGCGATGACCGCCTCGCGCATGGCCGGCGCCGTGCTTGCCTGCGGATCCCCGGCCGATCCTGAGTACCGCCGGTTGCTGGCCGACCTGGATTTCTGGTTGCGGAGCGACGGTCACCGCCGAAATCCGGGAACTTCGGCGGACCTGATCGCGGCCGGGCTTTTTGCGGCTTTACGAGAACAGCGTCTCAACCCCCCGCTGCGATAACCGGAAATGGTCCGGCGTCTGGAGTCCGGAGGCGCAAAATCCCGAACCATAGTCTAGAAATAAATCATCGCCTCCCGCATCCGCGTTTTCATCCAGCGTGGCGAACTCTCTTTCTCACAACTCCGCGCGCCCGATGCGAATGAAAGGGACTGACATGTCCGAGCGTTTCTGGGTTCGTCTGTGCAAAGAGAACCTGATTTTCAGCGCGTCTCATTTCATCACATTCGCGGGCAACGTCTGCGAGGCTCTGCACGGCCACAACTACGGAGTTGCGGCCTACGTTTATGGGCCGCTGGATGAGAACCACTACGTGGTAGACTTCATTGCCCTGCACGACTCGCTCAAGGACATCCTGAAGGAACTGGACCATCACACGCTGCTGCCCACTCAGCATCGAGCTATCCGCGTTCAGGAGGAGGGCGACGAAGTCGAAGTGCGATTCGAGACCCGCCGCTGGGTGTTCCCACGACAGGATTGCACTTTACTCCCGGTGGCGAATACGACGGCCGAGTTGCTGGCGAAGTACATCGCCACGAAACTGCGGGCTCGGCTCAAGGAACTGACCGACAACCGAATCGAAAGGGTGCGGGTCGAGGTGGACGAAAACGCCGGCCAGTGGGCCGCCTGCGAGTTGACCGACGACTGAGCCTGCCCGGTGAGGTCGTGCGGTTTAGAGACCATTTGGCCATAACGACTTGGCTTCACCCTCCCGCATGCGGGAGGGTCGGCCGCGCAGCGGTCGGGGAGGGTCTTCC
>CAIPEB010000195.1 GCA_903863885.1 uncultured Planctomycetaceae bacterium
ACGTACAGCAACACTTCGGTGGGCCTGTGGCGCGTGAACTGGCTGGTCGGCCAGTTTCAGACCGAGGACAAGCGCGTGCCGGCCGACCATTTTCGCGCGCTGATCGATTGGGGCGACGGATATCGCACCTGGGGTGAAATACGTGGCGGCGCGGGAACTTTCGCCGTGCATGGCGGGCACCTCTACACCCAGGAAGGATCGTACGACGTGGTGGTATTTCTGGACGATGGGCGGGCCACCAGTCAGGCAGCGACGATCGAATCCAGGGTGCACGTCGGCGAGGTATTTGCCGGAGATCTGTCCGAAATCAGCGCGGCCGAATACGAAACGATTGACTGGCCGCCGCCGAGCGGCGGCGGAGATCCCCCGCCGCCCCCGCCGATGTTCGGTGCGCCGCTCACGCAGTCCGTCGCCACTCCCGATCAAAGCACGGCCGGTAGTGCGAGCCCGGGCGGGCCTTCGCAAACGCTGCTCACGCTCGGCACCTGGGATGACGTGCGCCGAGCGGGCGGAGTCCCGGAGAGCGCCGGCGGAGATGCGCTGCTCGGCAGCAATCTGCTGGAAAGCGATTTCGGAGTCTTGCTGGGAGATGTCAGCGAGTTGCCCGGCGTGGCAGCCAGCTCGTGGAATGTGTGGATCGACTGGGATGACGCCAAGCCCGACACGTTCGCGGATGTGGAGCCGCTAGGCGACAACATCTGGAGTGTGTACGGCCCCCACCTGTACGACGACTCGACGTACGGAAGCGGAGCGAACGGAAACACCAGTATGCCGCTGGAATTGACCGGCTATCCGTACGGCATCGGACTCGCGCGGGACCTGCACGTGGCCAGCGGTGCGTTTCAGGTGAGCGAGCTGCGGCCGCTGATCTACGGTCGAGAAAATGCGCCGCTGGAGAACGTGAAACTGCTGACGTTCACCCGCACTCCGTACCTGACGGGATCGGTCACCGCGCACATTCGCTGGGGAGACGGCGAGACATCCGATACGCCGGTAACCCCCAATAACGACAATACCTTTACGGTAGTGCTGAACCACACCTACAGCGAGGAAGGTCAGTATCCGTTGTGCGTGCTGCTGGAGTCGACCGACGGCGTGAGCTTCGTGGCTTCGTCGCTGGTGAACGTGTGGAATGCGGATCTGGTGGTGCAGGACGTGCTGCCGTACAGCGCCGCGAAGGCGGTGCCGACCGGTGAAGTGCTGTTGGGCCGCATTCTGTCCGATGCCTGGAATCCGCCCTGGGAAGGGCTCACCGGCACGGCGGCCACGGAAGCTCGCGCGGCGTTCGAATTGGACGCGACCTTCTTTGGCACCGTGGATTGGGGAGACGGCCAGCGGTCGCGAGCGAAGCTGCGGCTTGATCTGTCGAACGATGCGCTGGAAATCTATGGCGATCACACCTACGGATCGCTCGACACGTTCGACGTGTGGGTGAAGCTCGAGGACCAGAGTGTCATGCCGCTGTGCTTCGCCACACAGGTCACCGTGATCGAGGGCTGGACGCTGGCGGCGAGCCAGCGAACCAACGGATTTGGCGAGGGGTTCGTAGAGACTTTCGGGACCAGCGGCGTCGCG
>CAIPEB010000196.1 GCA_903863885.1 uncultured Planctomycetaceae bacterium
CAACCTATACAATTCGCCGGTTGCTTGTGAGCGAGCGATGCGAAAGAAATCAATGTGATCGGCCAGGCCTGGAAGTTTGTCGTCGATGAATTGCCGTGTCCTATCTGGCTCTGCCAATTGAAACGGCGATCACACCCTTGCCTGCTGTCTTGAGTGCCACACAAACGAACTGGTCGTTGGCAAGGACCGTTTCCACTGGCACGGCCAGTGCCACACAAACGAACTGGTCAACTTGTTCTTTCGCTCCGCCTTAGTCCGTGCGCGTCCGTGGCCTCTTCTATCCGGCTGACAACGCGGCCGTCGGATTCCCGGAGATATTGCGGCCTTTTCGAGATAAGACGGCAGACGCCTGATGAAGCGATTCAGCCTCGGCGAATCAGTCCAGGCTGCATAGGACTCTATGTTGGCGTTTTGTTTCCACAATCCGTTTTGCGATTCCTGGCTTCCGGACTCCAGGCTCCGAGGACGAAGGGGCGAGAATGAACATCATGCTGCGGATATCATCTGTGCCATTCTGGCTCTTGACGCTGGCATGCCTGACGACCTGCGCCGGGGCTGATCCGTCAGGCGCGGCTGAACAGTCGGACGGGGCGGACAGGCTCCGACTGCTGCCGTACCCTCAGCAAATCGATCGGACTCCCGGTGCTCTTTCGATCGGACCGCCCGTATGCGCCGAAGAGGGACGTCTGTCGAAGACGGGCCAGATCGTAATGGAGTCCCTGCGTCGATACCTGCCGCGAGTAGGATCGCCCATCCGATTCCGGCTCGGATCCCTCGAGGAAGGATACGACGAGCGCTGGCTCAGTGACCAGCAGAACCAGTTCCTCAAAGGGCACCCCAGCCAGGAAGCCTCCGTGCTGCGGATCACACCCGAGGGAATCACCCTCGTGGGAAAGGGCCGCTGGGGCATGCTCTACGGCGCACAGAGTGTGAACCAGCTGATCGTTGAGGCCAAGCGTGCGGGAGCAGATCATCTGCCCTGCCTGGAGGTCCGCGATTGGCCCGAGGTGAAATGGCGCTGCCTGGCCCCTGCCCTGACCTGGTACTCGGGCTTCAATCGACTGGAAGGATACGATCTCTGCAACTGGACGCTGGACGAATGGAAGTGGCTGGTCGATTGGTCGCTTCTGCACAAGTGCAACGCCTGGGCCGTGTGCATGTGCGGTTATTGGCCCTTCACGCTCCCGGAATATCCCGAGGCAACGCTCGACGTGCCCTCCACTTTCTTCAATCCGCTGACCGGCCAGCAGGAGTCCCGCCGCTTCGTGCATCCGAACATCCGCCGCGAGTTCTTTCCCGAAGTGATCCGCTATGCGCAGGAACGCGGCATCAAGGTGTACGCCTACACGGCAATCAACAGCTTCGTGGGTGGATACCTGCTGCACCATCCCGACGCGGGAGCGGGCGGGGCGGCCGAGTTGCTGCCGTTCCACCCGGGCGTTGACCGTTACGTGGATGCCTTTCTCGGACGTATGGTCGATATGGGCTTTGATGGATTCGTTTGGGAGAACCCGGAAGCCAACCATGTGCCCAACCAGAACGCTCAGTGCAACCAGACGTTCTGGGAACCCTGGGCCGAGAAGTACGGTTACTCGTCCGTAGGCGAGACAAACCAGAACGCGGCGCCCTTGGGCGTGCACATCGAATACCTGTCGTGGCTGTTCAACCAGTACGACGATTCCGTCCAGCGGCACGCGCGAGAACGGGGGCTGCCTCCGCGGGAAACGCGGCTTATTTCACACTTCCTGTTGGCGCGGATTCTCGCCGAGAGCCAGAACCTCGACCGGGCCAAGGAGTGGCTCGACCTGATTGATCGCAAGCAGGGCACGAAGGTCTCGTGGATCGTTTCGGAAGACCGCGAGTCCGATTACGTGCAGCTACTGGGCGGTGACCGCGTGTCGAGCCTTGGCGGTCGCGGCGGCGCCTGCACGTGCGCCATGAGGCGGATTGCCAGCGTCAACAACAACTGGGAGCCCGGGTCGATGGGGACCGGCATCGACTGGGAGCGAGGATGCCATCGTCGTTTGCTGAAAGCCGGCGGCACCGGTTCGATGGGATACATCTTCGAATGGCGACTGAGCGAGATCTACGGCTATGTCGCCTCGCAATACCTCTGGCGCAGCGCCGGCCCGCCGGGCATCGACAACCAGGACCAGTTCGGCTTTCTGGATTACGCTTATCGCGTACATTTCGGCGACCGGGTTGGGGCGATGTTTGCCAAGACGCTTGACGGCGGAGCGAACGTCAACGAAGCGATGGTCCTCGAGGGCGTGCACGGTGCGCAATATCCGGAGACCGGCCAACCGCTGAACCGCGACTACCAGTATCTGGCCGCGCAGGCCGATGCGGCGGTCCGGATGGCCGATGAAGCTTACCGCCTCGATACCGGCAGGGCCCCGAATCTCGAAGAACCGCTTTATCGACCGGGGGAATTCCATTGGGACGGGTACGACGCCGCGGCGGACCGCCTCTTCAAAACAGAGACACTGCGACGGCTCTGCGTATCGACGCGGCGATCGCAGAAGATGTGCGAAGCAGCCATGGCACATCGGCTCGCCGTGCGACTGGCGGCCGACAAACGGCCCCTCCGCGACGTGTTCGCTGAACTCGATCGCGCGATCGCGGCGGCCGAGGCCAATCAGCGACTGTATCAGATCAACTACGACGACGACTACGACTGGACCGACGGCCTGTGCGCACGACTGACCGAACGGCTGCGGTCCGTCCGCGCCATGTTCGCTCTCGCGGCGGGAGGGGGCGACCAGTGCATCGCGAGGACGTGGGACTTCAATGGACCGGGCGGCGTCCAGGGATGGACGGGCACGCACGCAATCGCGACGCCCGTCATCGAGCGGGGAGGTTTGAAGATCGCGGCCACCGGCGATGACCCGCTCGTCGTGCTCAATGAACTGCTGTCGATTCCCGTCGGCAAGAAGCACTTTGCCGAGATCCGCCTGACCAGCGATCGGCCGGGCAGAGCCGAGTTGTTTTGGACCGACCGATCCGTTGCTGATGCCACGCAGCGCAATCACCTCGACTTCGGCCAGCACGTGCCGGCGACCTTCGACGTCACGACCGATCCCGGAGGACGAACCTATTTCCTCATGCCCGCCTGGGACGGAGTGCTGACCGGCCTGCGATTGGATATCCCCGACAACGCCAAGGTGCTGATCAGGTCGATTCGCATCGGCCAACTTCCCGAAGGAGACATACTGGCCGGGACCGACACGAGCCGGCCGACGCCCGACGCAGCCTCCGACCTGGGGCGTCCCGTGCTCTACATCCCCTGGGAAAAACAGACGGACATCTTGCCGGAGCCCCGCGTCGAGCCGTCGGGCACATATCTGTCCCTGCAACTCGGCTTGAACGCGCGACGCGACACCAACTGTCACGCCGTGGTGTTCACCGTCCAGCTGCAGTCCGAGGGCGGACCGTGGCACACAGTCTTCCGGCGCGCACTCGGCAAGAACAGCAAGAACTGGGAGACGTGGCTCATTCCGGTCGACAGACCGCCGGACGGCAGATTCCGCGTACGGTTCATTACGGATTCGTACAGCCGAGCGCGGGATCGCGCGTGGCCTTCCTGGCAATGGGCGCTCTGGGGGCAACCGCAGTTGATCGAGCGGACTCCCAATCAACCGGATCGCCTCGTGTTCGATTTCGCCCGCCGCCCGACCGACGCGCAGCCGTTTGTGCGGCTGGACGCTGACGGTCGAGACCGGCCCTTTGATCAGCGAAGTGAAGATTCCAGCGGTGCGACCTGGCAAAAGCTCGACGGTTCGTCCGATCCGCTCATCGCGTCGCAGGTCATCCAGCCGCCCGAGCCGTCGATTCCCTGCATCGCCGCATTCACGCCGCACCGCAAAGGACAGTCCGGAATTACGATCGCAGAGTACTCCGTGAAATGAAACACTGGTTTCGAATTGCCCCCGGATGCCTGCGCCGCCGTGCTCGGCCACGCCGGCACACACGGTCTGCCGGCAGGCATGTTCGACGGAACCTTGAGAACGATCGAAGCCAGGTAGAATGCGCCTAGCAAAACGGCTGTGATCGCAGCGCACTTGTGCGGCTGAAACGGTTCGAAGTACTGCGCATGCGATGTGTCGAACTCGGTCTCGAGAACCAGCATCTGCGGCGTGCGCCCGAATCGGAATAGATGCGTCCAGCGCGACGGGTATTGGAGAGTGCTCCCCGCAAGTGCACGGCATTCTCCGTTAAGCAGCACGTTGCGATACCAGAGTCGCATGCTCCTTCGATTAACTTCGTACTGGCTCGAATTCGGCTGACTGCCAACGGACACGATGGGCGCGAAGGACACAGGCCGATCTCGCTCGAGATTCCAAATCAGTTCGGCGGCAGACAGCGCGCGGCCGTCCGCGTCCCGCGGAACGACGTTGAGGTGCGCGTCCAGAAACACCCATTTCCTCGCAATCTCGTCAAAGCACTCCGTGACCACGTGCCCTTCGAGCCACAGCACACGGGACCTCAAACCACAGGCCTGCAACGCTTCATTGAGGACCAGGGCATGCTCTCCGCAAAGACAGTACAAATGACTGCCTGTGCGGAGCAGAGTTTCCGCATTGGTCGTGCTTGCCTTTGGCAGCGTGCTGTCGGCGGAATTCAAGCGAGATCGGACGTACGCGACAATGCCCGCGATGTCACAATCGGCCGGCTGGCCTGTTCGCAGAAAACGAGTCCGCAAATCGGAGACGGTCGCGGCAGACAATGTCGGCACAGGTAGCCGGAAATCGATCCGTTGCCTTCCGACTTGAACCACTGCGGCATCGGCGGGCGGCGAGTCGAAGGCACGGTACGACACGAAGATAATCTGATGGATCGCGTACGGATTGGCATAGACGCAAGCGAGCGAGGCCAGACAGAAGACCATCAGCGCAACGACCGCGTGCCGCGCCAGCGACGACCGTTTGATTCCTCGTGCCGCGGCGCGACCTGCAAACTGCTTTTCGTTGTGTCGCAATGGCTTGGCCACTGAACTCTCATCCCGCCGAGCAGCGATGGCGAACGGCTCGACAACACTGCCGCGGACAGCAGGCAAGGAGCCGCGATCGCGCATGGCACGGAACTTCATTTCGCTTGCACCGATCAAGTGACCACGCATCGCCGCGGACCGTGCATGCACTCGCTTGACTCAACGCGCGCATCGCTGCACGTCCGCCCAGGACAGGTAAACGCAGCGCCGGACGCGAGTACACCAAGAAAAAAAAGTTCCTGCATGACCGAATCCTTCACGCACTGTGCGGTGTTGAATACTGGACAGACGTCCGTCGCGGATCGCGTAGTGAACCGATTACTGCGGAAAGTGACGATGAGCGCGATGCGCAGCTGGAACTTCGCGAAAACAAGTGAAGCCGTCCGGACGAACTGACAATGTGTCACTCTCTGTGCACATCGCCCGGATTGCGGATGACCGCTGCGTTGTCAGGGACAACGCTTACGTCTGCGCGTGCGAGGCGGGGAGTTGCGCGAGTTTGCCGCGACGAGACTCTGCCAAACCGGATGCGGATTCTGGTTTCTTTTCCGGATTGGGTTTTGTTCTTTTGCTTTCGTCCAGACTCCGAACTCCTCGTGCCAGACACGATGGTGCCGCGTGAACGGCGTTGATCCCAGGGGACTTTCGTTGGCGGAAAATGAGCGGGAAAGCAATGAGAAAGACTTGCTGCTTCGCCTGCTCCACGGTGACGCAGCGGCACTGGGTGTGCTGCTTTCGCTGCATCGGTCGCGTCTCCGGCGGTTGATAGATTTCAGGCTGGATTCGCGACTGCGCGGCCGCGTAGATCCTTCCGACGTGCTTCAAGACCTGTTTGTCGACGCAGCAAAACGCGTAGACCATTACGTGCGAGGCCCCTCCGGCGTGCCATTCTTCGTGTGGCTCAGGCAGGTCCTGCTGCAACGCCTGGTCGAAGTGCATCGGCACCACTTGGGCGCGGAAAAGCGAAGCGCAGGTCGCGAGAGATCTGTGGCAGGCTCAAGTTCCAGCACGGCCAGCGTGTCGCTGATGCTGCAGGCGGTCAGTCGGATTGCGTCCCCCAGCGAAATACTGCTGCAAAGCGAACTCGCATCGCAGCTGCATTCATCGCTTGCATCTCTTGACCCGATTGATCGGGAGGTGCTCGTGATGCGTCATTTCGAGGAACTGAGCAATGACGAAACCGCAGCCGCCTTGGGACTTCAAAAGTCTGCCGCGAGCAATCGGTACGTCCGGGCACTTGAACGGCTTCGGAGAGTCCTGGAACGGCTTCCGGATTTTCGCGACGTGTTAGGCGGAGGCGGTTCCGCCAACAACTGAAGTCGTAGCACCATCGCACGGGCAGAGCGGAGCGGATCCGCCAACGCAGTGCACCAAGCAACATGGCGTGTGATCGAGATCCGATTGACGAATTGGCTGAGGAGTTTGTCGAACTCTGGCGCCGGGGCGAATATCCCTCGGTCGCGTCGTGGGCCCATGCCCATCCGGCGCACGCCGACACGATTCAGCGTCTTTTCCCGACGCTGATCGCGATTGAGTGTCTCAAGAGTCCTCTGCTTCCACAGTCGCCTGCCTGCGTCTGTCATGGCGACAACTTGCCGGAACGCATCGGAGACTGCCGCATTGTCCGGGAAATCGGGCGCGGCGGGATGGGCGTGGTTTACGAAGCGGTTCAAGAACCGCCCGGCCGGCGTGTCGCCGTCAAAGTGCTGCCAACCTGGATCGCCCCCAACAAGAGACACCTGCAGCGATTTCTGCGTGAATCGCGAAATACCGCCAAATTGCATCACCCGCACATCGTCAGTGTTTATGGCGCGGGAAACGAGAAGGGCACTCCCTATTTCGTCATGCAGTACATTCCCGGAGTCGGGCTGGACGAGGTTCTGGAGGCAATGCGAGACCGCCGGAATTTCGGGGACGACGCAGATCCGGCGCCAAGCTCGACGGACCAGCCTTTCCCGTCGAATCGTGCGTCCTCGGATCTTCTGGAGGTCATCGTCAATCGCTGGTGGTGCGATTCAATTCAGGGGGAATCGCACCGCGGGGGAATGTCCTGGCGTTCTGCGGCACGAGTCGCGATTCAGGTCGCCGACGCTTTGCACTACGCGCATGGAAAGAAGATCATTCATCGGGACGTGAAGCCGGGCAATCTGTTAATTGACAACACAGGCGCTCCCTGGGTCACTGATTTCGGACTGGCCAAGTCGCTATCGGCATCCGGTTCCTGTTCCGGGGGAGACATCGTCGGAACGATGCGGTACATGGCACCCGAGCAGTTCCGCGGCGAATGCGACGCGCGTTGCGATGTGTACAGTCTGGGAATCACACTGTACGAGATGCTGACGCTTCGCCCGGCCTTCGCGGCATCGGATGTAATAGACCTGGTCAGGGCTGTCACCAACTCGACGCCTTGTCTCCCGAGCCTGGTGCAACCCGATATTCCGCCGGAATTGGAAGCGATTGTGATGAAAGCCGCAGCGCGCGATCCTCAGCGGCGACATTCCAGCGCCATGGTGCTGGCGAACGAGCTGCGGCACGTCTTCCGCAAGTGCAAATACTGAAGCGACACAGGCTCGGAAGGCATCCCTGCGATGACTTCGCTGCGGAACCAACTGCCTTGCGTTCGTGCCGGATCAGGGATTCAGCGTCGCGCAGGATCATCGGAACTGCATACGACTCCGTTTATTCTGTGCCTCCGTGAGAGAAACCTCGTCCGCCGTTACGTCCGACATTTCGGACGTCTCGCCGAGCCACAGAGAACACAGAGGAATGCGCAATTACAATGGAATGCGTCGTCGCTTCCCTCCCCGCCGAGAGCGATCTGAAGGAGAGTCGTCATGGTCCACCGGTCCTGGAGTTCTTGTATCGCGATCTTTCTGGTTACGGCCCTGCCACACGTTGTTTTCGGACAGATGGCCGGATTGGTCGGCGGAACGGGCTCTGAAAGAGAAACCGCAGACGAAGGCGGAGTGACAACCTTACCGACACTCGATCCCGCAGTTGCCGAGGGCTACATCACAATCGAGGGCCGCGCGGAAGTTCGCGTGAAGCCGACCGACATCCGCGTCGTGCTTGCGGTCACCAGCGAAGCAGAAACTGCGGAGAAATGCCAGCAGGCGATCAACACCTCGATTGATCGTCTGAAGGAGGCATGGTCCAGGATCGGAATCGGGCCGGAGAAGATCGTCGTCGATTTCATCGCTGTACTGCCGCGTTACCAGTGGACTCCGGAAAAACGCGGAAACGAAGATGTGGAGGTCGAGAAGAAGACCGGCCATGTCATGCAGACCAATGTGCATCTGGCAGCCAAGAGTGAAGCGGAGGCCCGAGCGGCGCTCGAACAGGCTCTGAGCCAGGGCATCACCGACATCATTGCCTTCGACTATTGGAGTCAGGACCTCGACGAGGTCAAGGTAAAGGTCCGCGGACTTGCGTTGAAAGCGGCACGGGACAAAGCCGAGTTGCTGCTGAGCGCAATGTCCGGCGATCGCCCGCCGGTCATCAACGTCCAGGAACATACGGCGGTCCGGTATCCGGAATCGCTTTATCATTCGTTCACCAACGTCGCTGACGACG
>CAIPEB010000197.1 GCA_903863885.1 uncultured Planctomycetaceae bacterium
ATCAAAGAACGCGATCCACTGCGTCGTGTCGTCGTTCTGGATTACTTGAGTCTGGTCGAGATTCGCCAGAAATCCGTTGATGCCCGCGAACGCGAGCACGCTACCAATGGTGCTGGCCCACGGCTCGAAGCTGCCGAGAGCCGGAACGTCGATGTTCGGTTTCCCGTTGGTGTACCACGCCCGAATGATCGTGAGCGCGGCGGAGAGCAAGTTGCCACGCTGCTCGGGGACATACGATGGCAGATCCTTGATTTTGAACCCCGTGCGCGTCCAGGGGCGTTCTTCGTTGGCATCGAGTCGGATGCTGTAACTACGTCTGGGCAAGTCTCCGGCCACGCGCAGGTTGTTGCCGGTGGCGGCCCACACGGCTCGCGACGGCAGGCTGATGACCTCGCTGCGACCGAGTATGCGGTCCGACCATTCTGCGGCGGTAAGCGCCGCGGCGAGTGACGGCGAGTTGATGGTCGTGTTGTCCGGGATGTTGTCGAGGTGCACGAAAGACGATGCGGCAAGAAGAATGGACGTGATTTTCTTACGCCATTCCTCGTCGTTGTCTTTGGAGGGAATGGATTCTGCGGCCACGCTGCCGACGGCAATCGTCGCCAGCGACGTGACGAGCAGGCTCTTGCCGGTGCCTTGGACGGGAGCGTCGACGATCGCCAAGGGCACGTTCCCGGTGATCACCGGCCGCATGAGCAGCGTAAAGAGAATGGCCAGGGCGTTGGCGCGGCTCGGTTCATCCGCAAAGGGGAATTCACCGATGACGTTCAGCACGATGTCCAGGCAGGCCTGCACCTCGTCCGTGGTGGGATATTGGGGAATCGGCGTGAGGTTGAGTTTCGGATCCGCCACGTAATACAGGCCCGACACCGGATCGTAGCCTGGTTCCGTGCAGATCGTGCCGTCATGACGGAGGATGGGCGCACGGGTGATGCCGGCCAGTCGGGGCAGTTCCCAGTCTTTCTGGGCGAGCACGTTCTCGGCCAGTGACAGCGGAGGGTATGTGCCGACTTGGTCATAACAACCACCCGCACCTTTGCGGAGCGTGAAGAAATTGGCGACCTCGGCCAGTCGGCAGCGCATCTTCACGCGGTCGAACGGATCGATCTTAGGCCGGCCGTTTTCGTCGCAAACAACGCGGGTCAAATTCCCGGCGCGCACAAACACCTGGGGGGGACTATTGGCCAGCGCCACGGCTGCCAGCGCTTTGTCGGTCAACTCACTGAGCTGGGTGTTGTCGATCACGATGGCGGGCAGGCCCGAATTCTTAGGCGGCCGTGGCGAAGGACGCTGAGTCGCCCGTCGTTGCTTCGGCTGATACTGTACGGTTACTTTGTCCAGCGCCTTGGCAATCGTGGTTGCGCCGTAGGTTACTCCTCCGTGCAGTTCGTCCCACTTGTCGCGCATCAAACCCGACTGTCGGAACAGACGATCGATCTGAACAGCGTCCTTGGTATAGAACGCGAGCGAAAATACCACCGACGAATCCGCCTCGCTGGCGGAATTGAAGTGTGCATTCCAATTCCCGCCCCACAGCGTGGCGAACTTGGCGCCGGAGCGTCGCTGGTTGGATGCCAAGCGGATGATCTCGTCGTCGGTCAAATCGATTGCCGCTTGGCCAGCCGGCGACGCATTCACCGTTGGCGGACTCACACCGCTTGGACCGTCTTTCCCGAGCACTTCGCGATAGACGGACTCCAATTCCTCCTGGCGCAGTTCCACGTCCGGAGGCAGATCAAGAATCCGCACCCCGGTGATGGTGAAGAACCGGTCGCGATCGTAGATTTCGACCTCGCCGCCTTGATACGCCTTGCGGCAACGCGTCCCGGGTTTATTCGCTTTCAGGAAAACTTTGACGCCCGTGCCGGACGGACTGACTTCGGTGTAACTGGCTAGGCGGTTGACGATATCCGCTGCCCACGGAGCAATCTCGCTACTGTCGAGCTCGAATGCATCGTCCAAATCGACGCCGCAATACGGATCGTCTTCGGAAAACACGAAGCCGACACCCGCCAGGTCTGGCGACTGGCGCCATGCGGAGATCGCCTCATCAAACGATCCCCAGGTGGCAGAGTCCGTGGAACTCGCCAGACTCCCCGTATGCGGATTGATGGGCGATTTCGTTTCGCGACCGTCCCGCACGATGTACTTCCACGCCACCCACTGCCGTCGGTCCTTGAGACACTTCGGCGTATTGCGCTGGATGTCTTCCAGATCCCCAATGCGCGCTTCCATCATCGAGCGTTCCTCCGTACCTCCCCCAGCAGAGACCTCTATCGGCATGCGGAGTTCCGGCGTCGGAACTTGCGTCCGAGGGGCGGACCATGATCCCGTCCCGCACTGTGCCGCCGGATGACTCAGGAGCTACGCCCCGACCTGGACGTCACCTTCACACTCTTCCGGAAGGGGAAACAGTTCTTCCTCGCTGCCGCAGAGCCGCTTGGGCGTACGGCCATCGAGGAACGCCGCCAGTGCCCATTCGGTTTTTGCGTAGCGAACTCGCCTTGCTGCCAGTCCGTTGCCGGAATTGTGGGTCTGAATCAAGAAGTCACGCAGAGTGACAATCAGTTGATCCCCGTCATCCGCGGGCATCCCGCTGCGCAGCACATTGCAGAAATGCGCCAGTCGGCGGTGGTCCGAAGAATAGTACGCTCGCGCGATCACCGCTCGAGTC
>CAIPEB010000198.1 GCA_903863885.1 uncultured Planctomycetaceae bacterium
CGCGCCGTCCTTCTGGGCCGCGCCGTCTTTCTGCTCTGCGCCCTTGGCCTCTTTCTGGGCCGCGCCGTCCTTCTGTTCGGCACCCTTGGCCTCTTTCTGGGCCGCGCCGTCCTTCTGCTCTGCGCCCTTCTGTTCGGCGCCCTTGTCTTCCTTCTGGACAGCTGCGGCGTCCTTCTGAGCCGCTTCCTTTTCCTCACCCGCGAACGCCGGGCCGACCATCAACATTCCAAACAGTGCAAGTACCAGTGCGTGTCTCATTAGCACACCTCCCAGGAGTAAAGTGACTGGAACCTAAGTCATTGTCCAACTTCTGTAACCGAATCTGTCGTACTAAATTATCCCAAGGGACGCGTCTTCGCCAGATACCCAAATCAAAATCTGGCAAAATTCACGATTGACGCTACATCAATGCCCTTTGGAACGACACAAGATCTTGCTGGAAAGAATTTTAGTGAGCTTCCACGTCTCAATTCCAGCAACCGCCAGATTCCTGTCGCGACGACCCAAAAGCAGGGGACTACGTTCGCGTGTTACTAGGTTATTCTAGCCTACAAATTACCAAAACGGAAGCTTTTGCCCACGCGATAACTTTTATCTGCGACTCTCAGTCGCTCATTTCGTCTCTTGAGGCGGCTTGATTCTCTGCTGTTCGTCCGCTGAAAAACGAACATTCAGTTCCGGCCCCGGCTTGCACGACTGCTCGAAGCAACTCGGTTTCGGCGAGAGCACGGGTATCACGAACACCTCGTTGCCGCTGGTATCCGTTTCGATTCGGCCCCCCGACTGCTGCAGAGCCTGTCGCACGATTTTTTTGGACACTTCGACCAGCGTCGGGAAATCATAGGGCGTATGGCTGAACTTTCCAGTCGGGTCGAGAGCCGATTTAAAACGATCCGGAAGTCCGGCGAAGCCGACGGTTGTGAAGAGCACGCCGGCCGAATTGGACGGATTGCAGTCCGAATCCTGTCCGCAGCGGGTCGAGATCTTGATTGTCCGGTCAAAGTCGCGATTGCCGTACAGCAGGCCAATCAGGATGTACGCACCATTCAGCTTGACGTCGATCGAATACTCGCCGTCGCCGCCCGGACCGCTGCACAAACCGTGCGAGAATTCAGGCGAGCGGTGGTACTTTGACTCGACGCGTTGCCAGGCTTTCTCCCAGTCCGTCGAGTTCGCACGATATTCCTCGAGCACGTCGCGGACCATTCCCGCGTATTGGCTTTCGGCGGGGATACACCTGAGTCCCGCTTCCACAATGCGGAAGATGTCGTCGGAGAAAAACGCCTCGGAATACATGCCGCCGATGAATTGCCCGGCGTACAGACCGTCTCCGTAGTTCATCAGGCGGCCGAAAGTTTCGCCCATTTTAATGGCGATGTTCGGCATGCCGGGTGCCACCAACCCGCTGAAATCGGCCTCGATCTGGTAGTCGATATCGTCCGCGTGCTTATTGAAACGGGGATGGCCCGAATCGGGAGGCGCGATCCCGTTGCGGAGATTTGTTCGCCCGGCCTTGTTCGCGTGCCACAGCGGATATCCGCTGTTGGCAAAGTCGATTCCCGCCTGGCGAATGGGGACATCCAGACCGTATTGCTCCAGTGAACGCATGAAGGTCATTTCGACATAGATATCATCCTGATGAAACTGGTTGACCAGTTCCGGTTTCCACTCCGGCAGCGCGCTGTCGGGCATGATGATGCCCTTGGCGTGAAACTCGGTCGGGCCGCCCCATCCGACTCCGACCATCTGCCCGATCCAACCGGCTTTCATTTTGTCGATATAGACGCCAACCGGCAGTTTGCGGTACTGCGTCGGGTTTTCCGCACCGCGCGTCGCGGAACCCAGACCGATCAGCAACATCGTCAGCGCGAGTCGGCAATTCATGATTCGGTATCCGTGGAGGTGAAGAAGCACCGGCTGCGTTTCCGGGGAAGCCGCCTTCCGCCGTGTCTGATTATATCCCAATCCGGGCGGTGTCGCCCGCCGGAAGGGCCACGTGTTCGCAATCCACGAGGAAGGACTCGAAGACTGGCTTGTGAAACGCACGGCGCACCTGCACACTTAGGAACATCTGACCTTGGCGGGGGATCGGCGGTTCGACAACCTGGAGGACGAATCATGCGACGGCACTGTACGCGGGAATTTCGGCAGGTGGTCTGCCTCATCGCAGCGTTGGCACTCCGGTGCGTAATGACAGGTTCAGCGCCTGCAGCGGAAGGATCGCCGGGATCGGATGAGGGCAAGCTTCACATCATCTGTTTCGGGGCACATCCGGACGACAACGAATTCCGCGCAGGGGGAGTAGCGGCTCTCTGGGCTGCGGCCGGGCATCACGTGAAGTTCGTGTCGGTCACCAACGGCGATATCGGCCACTGGGGCATGGCCGGCGGACCACTCGCCCAGCGACGGACAGCCGAGGTGAAGCGATGCGCCGAGATCTTAGGAATCGAAACACAGGTCCTCGACATACATGACGGCGAACTGATGCCGACGCTGGAG
>CAIPEB010000199.1 GCA_903863885.1 uncultured Planctomycetaceae bacterium
CGACGTGCATCGGTAGAGCGTCAACAGCGGTTCGTACACAAACACGGCAAGCCGACGCATCGCAGTTATTTGAAGGCAAAGGACAACAATCACCCTCGCGGATACAACTCCAGCGATTCAGTATCGCCTCCAAAACCTGAGTGACGCAACCCTTGCCCCCGACACCCGTCCTGTGTCGGCGGGCGTGTGAAAACGCGCCAGGTTCCTGGCTGGCCAGCCGGGCACGACCTGCGACGACTTCTAGTCGGAGAGAGGTTCGATGATCGGGTGATTCCGTGTCTCATCGAATCATGTTTCTCACGTAACTTCACCCTCCTGCTTGCGGGACGGGCAAAGGCGAGGCACGAGCCTGCGGGGAGGGCGATCGAGGTTCGCACAATTTGCGAATAGCTCTCCAGATGGAGAAGCGAAGTCGTTGACGAAAGTCAAGCGGTGTCCGCAGGGCTAAGCCCGACGAGGCCGAAAGACTGTGTTCAACCGGTAGCGGCCGAATGAGCATCTACCGGCGAGCCACCCAAACCGCCGCTTGGTTGCACTGCCTGCTTCGGCGGTTGCGTTTGCGGCTGTCCGACGAGACGGTCGCCCAACGCTGCCTCACGTCGTCGCAAATCAGCAAAAATTGCGTGAACGTCGTAGCCGAATGCAGCGGCCAGTCCTTCACGGACCTTCCGGACGGAGGCAACAATAGGATCATCATGCATTGCCGGTTCCCTCCAACAACTCTTCCGGAGTACAGATCGTCGGCATGGCGAAACCACGCTCGCTGGAGATCCGCCTCACCCGCCGCGAAATCTGAGCATTGGCCAAGTGCCTGCAGTTCCACGTCAACATTTACTCTACGCCATGGACGGTTGCCAGGGGGATGTGCGCCGCGTCTCGAACCGCCTTCTCCGGAAGCCCCCCAGCCTCGACGATCACGGCAGTCAGAGCTTCAGCGTCCGGAGAGGAGGCCAAGACGGAGAGCAGCTCAACCAGTTGGAGCCGTTTCCGCACCTCCGTTTCATCACCCGCCGAATTCATCGAGCACGACCTGAGAAACAACCAATCGGAAACGAGGACGGCACTGCTGCCACCAGTCACGCGTGACTTGGATGCCCGCCGCATTACTCTCAGCGGGCCAATCGGGTCGCACCTTCGCTGGTGTTTGGCCATTCATAATGACCGCGGCCGCGGATGCCCGCTGTTGTTGAACGAATTCAGTGCATCCCGCTGTGCACGGACCACGCCGACAGCTCCGTACACTCATTTCCGCTCGGTCGCCGACCGTCGACCACAAGACGCCTCCGCGGTGGAAGGCGTCTGCCGCGCAGCAACCGGAGACATTTTCATCGAGTTTGCCTCGGCGCCGGCGTGTTGGTGATTGCTTCCGGACGCACGATCTGCTTGGCGGCCTCAAGTCTTTCCAGCAACGCCGCATAGCTCACGTCCTGCACGCTCACCCGGCTATCAATGGCAAGCCCGGAGGCGATGGCCGCGCTCTGGCTCAACGCCATGAAGACGGGCTCCATGCGAATCGAACCGTGCGCCACATGCGATGCCGACAGACAAATCGGCGAGAAGAGGTTCTCGCATTCGCCTTTCCTTGGGATGATCGAGCGATAGGAAATGCCATACGGTTTTGGGGGCGTACGCCAGATAACGCCGTCGTTTTGCGCCTTGCCGTTCTCCGTGACAAAATGCTGAACCACATGCGAGTCCATGCCAAACGAGCCGAGTCCGATCGGGTCGGCTGCCCGCCGATCGCCTGAGCAGTCGTGCTGTGTCACGACATAGTCGCTCACCATCCGCCGCGCTTCGCGAATATAGATCATCCAAGGCCAGCCGCCATTGTCGGTGAACTCATCCTTGGGCAAGCCATAGGCGCTCGTCCTCAGGCGTATGTCTTCCGGAACCCGCGGATGATTGGCCATCGTCCAGAGGAAACCGCGGATGTAGGTTTCGTGCTCCCTCTCGATCTCGCGGCGACGCTCATAGCTTGCCTCCGGATAATCCCAGTTTGCACCAGGAAGGTCTGTGCCGACGGCGTGCATGTTGTTCCAGTCGACTTTCTTCCCGTCTGCAAGCGGCTCGATGAGCGCCGGCAAACGGGTGTCGCCCGCATCGAAGTTGCGCAGCAGCAGTTCATGGTCGATTTCGCGATAACCGGACGGCTTTTCGATCGGAAGTCGGTTCGCCGGATCCGTCGTGAGGCAGACGCGGTAATTATAGGCCTGAATCTTCCTGTCACCCTGACCGTTCTTGATGCCGTCCACTCGGAAAATATGAGGCAGTAACCCGCTGGTCGCGTCGCCCGGTTGGATGTAAGGATCGACTTCCGTGACGAAGTGGTCCTTGTCGCCTTGACCGTAATGAACTCGCGGCGATGTGTCTCCTCGCCTCACGCCAGCAAGGTCTTCGCCATATTGGCTCTCCGGCTCGCGTCCAACGGTATAACTCACCCCCGCAGCGGCCATTAAGTCGCCGACATAGGTCGCATCAATGAACATTCTTCCGCGATAGGTCTTGCCGCTTAACGTCGTAATGGCAGTAATGCGTTGACCTGCCATCGCCACGCCCCGACCCGAAGTGCGGTCGAGCTGTTCGTTGTAGATGACCGTCACCCCCGCAGCCGCAATCATCTGCTCGAACACCCGCCTTCCGACGTGTGGTTCGAAACTGCGGACGTAGTTCTTGCTGTAGGCTTTTGCGACACCGTCATAGAATTCAGAAGCGATGCCGCCAAAAGTACTCCGATAGCCAAGAAAATCTGTCGCGCCGAGTCCGCTCGCACTCATTCCGCCAGCGAAGCTGGTGGGATTTATCCAGATCACCGAACGCCCCTCGCGCTTGGCGGTAATCGCGGCAATCACCGCGCCGGACGAATCGCCATAGACTACGACATCATGCAGCGCGCTCGTCTCCGTCGTCGGCGAGAGTGGGGAGTCAGAAGGACCACGGGCATTCAGCGGAGGCATGGCGATGCAACAACCGAAGATCAGAGCAAGCGGAGTTTGCATGCGTTCAGGCCTCGTTTCTTCTGGAGGGACGGGCTTCCCTGGGGTACACGAGTTGACCTGTTAATGTCACGGTTCGTTCAGTCGACCAGTTCAACCAGGTACTCGGCGATGGTCACTCCGAACTGGCCGTCCAGATGTGGCGTGAACGCCGCAATCGCGGGCTTGGACGGAGCAGGAATCCTGGCCGTGGCCGTCGCTGCGGCGACATCGTGGTACTCGTGAACCATGAACCAGTCGCCGCCGCCAACTGCGGGCACCTTGACGACGAGATGGAACGGTTGGCCCGGTGTCACGAACGACGCCGGCAAACGCAACACGTACACGCCGCTGATCCCGAACGTCGTGTTCGCGTTGCGAGTATCGCCGCCGTGGAGATATCGAAGTTCCACACCATCGGCCTCCCAAGAACTGTCTTTCGCCTGTGACGTCCGGAATTCGAGCAAACGTTTCCCATCGCACCACAGTTCGGCGTTCCCCGGTCCATAACCGGTTCCGCCGACAAAGGCGATGGCGGTGGGCTGCTTCTCCGGGGCCGGTGCCGTCAGCCAGGACAATTCGCCGTTCTGGTGCGCGTACACCCAGCCTGAATCGACCGAGCCCAGGTAGCATCGATACGCTCCTCGCTGGCGCGGTTGTTCCGCCCAACGCTCAAAACCATCGATCCATTGCCACGAACGGCCCTCGTTCGATTGCAGCCGAGCAACGATGCCCGGATCAACGGTTTGATAGGTAGCGCCGGTCGAATCGGGTGACGGCCGGTCGAATGGCCGTTCGCGCCCGTCACGATCCAATCGCACGAGTGGCTGCGCACGATCGATGTGCTCCACAAAATCATATTTCACTTGCCGAGTGCCGTCCGCGGTCACTTCCACTAACTGAGGTTCGCCCCACAACGCCCAATTCCAACTGGGCGCACTGCGATCCTGAGCACGCGAATACGAATCCGTCATGAAGCGGAGTCTCACCTGCCTGGTGTTTTTCGCCGCTGCCTCACGAGACTCGGTCGATGCCGCATCGCCCCCGGCCGCAGAGGACGCGAACGGAGCGACCGGGATGTCCCAGTGCTCCCACGCGTTCGTGCGCCGAGCGACATCTTTGCGGAAGACGGTCTGCCATTGTCCGTCGTGCGTCTGGGCCTGCACCGTGAAGACGACGCCCAGTCGGTAGAAGTCAAACTTGTTGTCACAGCCGATGTCGGTGCTCAAGTACAGCCCGGGCTGCCGGGCCCGGCAAGAATCGGGAACGATGTCGTGCTGCTTCTGCCAGGGAATGAACAGAGGATTCGCAATCGAGCGGCGGACCAGTTCGGGCACTGGCCGCGTTAGGTCACCGGCTGTCAGGGACATGGCTTCGGGAACGCGCACGATACGGATGGAGTCGATTCGCACACGCGATTTCGCCGGAACATCGATCCTGAGTTTGGCCAACGTGCCGCGCCAACCGGGAGCAATCTGGCACACCTTGAATTCGTTCGAAGCTGAAGTCTCCGCGTTGCGCACGCGTGCCTCCGAGAACGGATATGCGTCGGCAGGCTGCGCGGCCAGATCGGCAGCAGTCGCCCAGAACAGGCGAACGCGGCCGCCTTGATTTGATGCGATCACCAGCTCGACGAAACACCGTTCGTCGACCGGCACCGACAACCGCTGGCTTTGCACGACAAACGGGCCCGAACCGCTCGCCTCGCTGACCAGCGCGCCCTGCTCAACGCGGGGCGGCGACAATTCGTGCACTTCGGTCCACCCTTCCGGCTCGCCTGGCCGTTCAAACATCCACGCCTGAACGGCCTTCGTGTCGGAGCTGAGCGATGCCACAAACTGATCGCGTTGCGACTGCAGCGCCTCAGTGACTTTGGCGCACAGTCCGTCCGTCCAATCATAGTCGTCGTCGTAATTAAGTTGGTAAATGCGCTGGTTCTCGCTCGCGGCGGCCAGCGCCGCGTCAAACCGTGCCAGGACATCACCTGCGGCAGCGCCTTCCGCGATCAGTCGTTCGGCCAACCGGTGCGCAAGAACGGCCCGGCACATACACTGCGATCGCCGCGTGGATACGTAAAGCAACCGTAATCGCTCGGCATTGAACGATTTGTTGGCCTGCAATTCAAATCCATTCCAGGCAAACTCCTCCTGCACATAGACGGGCTTGTACAGATCCGGCGCATTGCCGACGTACGCCTGATACGCCTGTGACGCCAGGTCGACTGCGCGATCGGCCTGAACACTCAAGTATTGAAAGTCCCGATGCAACGGGGCGCCGGTGGACGGGTACTGCGAACCGTAGACGCCTTCGAGCATCATCGCGTCATTGACACAGGAACCTTCGTCCATGACCCGGGCGACGAGGCTTCCCACCGTATCGCCGTAGTGCATCCGATAGGCGTAGTTCAGAAAGTCCGTCTGATTGTCATTGTCGAGGCCGGGCACGCCGGCGTTGCGCCAGAGGTACTGTGAGGCCAGATAACCGAACACCTCGGTGTTGGTCCATTCAAAGATGTACCCCATAGCGCCGAATCCGCCGGCCTCGTAGATGTGCTGCTGACATCGTCGTTCATACGCCAGATCGCCCCCCATGCCGCCATTGCACCAGTTGTTGTTGATGCTGGCGATGCGCCGCATCGCGTTCGTACAGGAACCGCCTCGTCCGCCAAGACTGGCCACCCGTTCTCGGCCCAGAAAACTCACGTACTTGTCTTCGTCGGCTTCAAGAATAATGAACCTCGCCTTGCGTCCCTGCTTCTCGTCGATATAAGCAAACCACTTATCGCGCTCCGCCTGCGTTTTGCTTTCGGACACCATGCGGGACAGCAGAACGTGCGAGATGAGAAAGATCTCCTGCGGCCGGCCGGTTTCGGCCGCAGATTTCTGGATCATCTGGTCAAAGACCTTGAACAACCACGAGTAGTACTCCACTTGAACGCCCAACGGCGGATTGTTCTGGTCCGTTTCCTGGACCGACTTGAATCCATAGGTCTGCGCCCATGGCTGCCAGAAGGTCTCGTAGCACTTCGCGTTCTGATTGGGCACGTGCAGCGCCTCGGGGTCCTCGAACACGAAGCCGTTGAAGCCGATCTCCACAATCCTGCGGACAATGGCCTCCCAGTACTCGTGAACACCCGGATGAAACGGTATTAACTCCGCAGCGCCGCCGGCATTCGCGTCCGGGTGCTTGATGCCGTACGTTCCGTTGAACGAGTTCTTGCCGATGTACGCGTAAACTTGTACGCCCCGTCGATTCGCGTAACGAATCAGTTCGGGCAGAAACTCGCGCCGGATGTTCCGATGCGTGAATCGGTGCGGCACCTTCTTGCCCGTCGCCGGGTCGAGGAAATAGGAGTCCACATCGAGCGTGGTCTCGTCGTAACCTGGCAGCGTGAAGGGCCAGTTGCCGTACATGCACAGCGCCCAGCCATTGCACTTGTGCAGGGCCGACCAGTCAACCAGCCACTTCCACTCGTCGAGTGTCCAGTTGCCGTTGTCATAGCCCTCAAGCCGATTGTAGCCGGAGTACCACGTCATCTGCGGGGACAGACAGCGCCAGGGAAGATCGGGCCAGTCGCGGATGGTCAGGCAGGGCAGGCTCGTGTTCAGACGCCATACGCCCTGTACCGTATCGCTCCCGCGGATCAACTGGTTCACGGTCTGAACACCATAAAACAAGCCCCACTTGCCTTTTCCGACCACCGTGATGCCCTGCTCGGCAATGCACAGCACCGACGCCTCGGAACTGGTCTGCGGCCGAGCCAGGAACTCGCGGTCGCACGGCGCGAGCCAATCCTGCACGTATCCTTCCTCGACTGATCCCAAGCGTACGGACACGGCTCGTCCATCGTGCGGCAGATAACTGTCCAGCGACTCCCGCGCGGCCATTTCGGTATCAGTGGGACGGCGCGGCTCGAGGTACTTCGCTGGCCCCAGCTGCAGGTCGCCGGTCTGCCGCTGTATTTCCTTTGGATAGGGAAGCAGTTTAAGCGTCTGGTTCTGCCCGGCCGGCAACGCATGTACGACGACCAACAGGTCCACCAAAAGCGCCAGTCCGAGTATCCGAAGTACCTTGGTCATGCTGAATATCCAGTGCTTGACTCTTGTGAACGCGAGATGATCTCAGAAACGGGCAGCTTGGGCGATTTCTGCAACTTACCTGCAGGTTTCGCGCAACAGATGCGATGCCACTGCAGTTCCGGGTGACCGATCAACCGCCGGCCCGTGCGCGCAACTCGCGCATCCTGTTCGGTTGGAATCCGCCCGAAGTCACCGGGGCAGATGTCGCGTGGTCGCCTACCTGAAACGTCGGACTTCTGTTTGAGTTCGTGGCGCATCACGAGGCACTTGTTGACCGCCACATGCCAGCCTTGAGCATTTTCGACGAAAGACGCAACGTCCGGTCGCCGGTCGAAGAGCGTCTGCAGCAAGGCAACATCGACCACCGACAAAACGCCCCCAATGCCATTCATCGGTGCATTTGTGCGAGATTTCACCGATTGATCCGCTCCTGGTGCAAGACACCGACTCCGTTCCGCGCTAGATTACTGTCTGGGAAGCCGCCCTTGAAGAACCGGGATGCTCGATTATGAGAAAACGGTTTCATGGCCGCCGGCACAGTACCGGGATTCGGAGTGACACCAAGGGCGGATGTGATTAGTCCGCGCGTCGTGGAGGTGGTGTGGGAATGAAACGTCAAGTCATGGACTCGTCCAGTTTCCAGGCATCCCGTGCGGCAGGGGCGACCTGCTATCTCGCTGCAGCGCTGCGGTGCGTGCTGGCCCTTGTGGCTGCGGTGGCGTTCGCACGATCAGTCCCAGCTGCCAGCCCAGTGGCGAAGGAACAGGAAAGTCTGCTGGCTCAGGTCGAACCGCGGATCAGGGCCATTTACGAAACGCGTGAATTCGCCACGCGGTCCTTTGAGGCCACATGGCTTCCCGATGGTTCGGGATATCTGAAACTCGAGACGCCGGTCGGCCGGACCGGTGCGGAAATCGTCCGCTACGACTCGGCCTGCGGCCATCGCACGGTGGAAGTTGCCAGTGAGAAACTCCTCGTACCGGGCAGTGACGAGCGGTTGTTGGTCCGGGACTTCGTTCGGTCGCCCATGGGCAACTGTTACCTGCTGCACACCCAAAGCACCAGCGGGGAGAACGGCAGCGATCATTGGTTGTATGAGTCTGAAACGGGATCGTTGAAACCGGTGCGGGCTGGCAGTGGAGCGTGGTTCGGCGGAGATACGTTTTCGCCTGATGGCAAACGGCTGCTGGGTTCACGGGGCGCGGACCTGATCGCGGTTGACGCTGCCAGCGGGCGGACAACTCGACTCACCGAGGACGGCGATCCGGAGACCATTGACAACAGCAGCGCCTGCTGGAGTCCCGACGGGCAATGGATCGCCTATATTCAATACGATTACTCCGCCGTCCCGAAACGAGCAGTCCTAGTGCCGGGCGACCCGACGTATCGCAGCTTCCGGGAAACTCGCTACGAACGGATAGGCGGCCCGATTGCCACGTTGCGCGTCGGTATGGTGGGCGCGGGAGGCGGCCGCACAAAGTGGATCGAACTGCCCGACGCGCCGGGGACCTTCTATCTGAACCGAGTGGGTTGGGCTGGGAATCCCGACGAATTGCTGATCGAAAAACTCGGCCGATTTCGGGACACGCGGGAATTCCTGCTCGCGAACTGGCGGACCGGCGCGATCAATACGGCCTACGCGGAAACCGATCCCGCCTGGGTGGACATGGAGCCGTCCGCGAACGAAGGGCTGGATTGGATTCGCGGCGGCAAGGCCTTTGTCATCCGCAGCGAGCGGCACGGTTGGCGACGTGCCTACGTTCTCTCGCGAGACGGCTCGGGCATGCAGCCGATCACGTCGGAGGGCAGCGACATCATCGAGCGAGGCCAGGTCGATGAGACGAACGGCTGGTATTACTACTACGCCTCGCCGGCCAACGCGACGCAACGCTACCTTTACCGCGCCCGCCTGGACGGAACGGGCACTCCGGAACGATTGACGCCAACGGACCAGCCCGGCACGCATCGCTACAGACTGTCTCCGGACAGCCGCTGGGCGTTCCACACCTATTCCACCTTCGATCAGCCGCCAGTCACCGACCTGGTGCAACTGCCGGAACACCGCAAAGTGCGGGTCCTGGAGGATAACGCTGACGTTGCTGCCCGGGTCAAGCCGCTCATCGCACGCCCCACCGAGTTCCTCCAACTCGACATCGGAGGCGGCGTGGCGATGGACGCGTGGATGATCAAGCCTCGCGATTTTGATCCGGCCAAGAAGTATCCCGTATTGGTGTTCGTCTATGGCGAACCGGCGGGACAAACCGTGCTGGACGATTGGCGCGGCGGACAGGGGCACACGCTGTTTCATCGGACGGTGGCCGACTTGGGCTATCTCGTGGTGTCGATCGACAACCGTGGCACGCCCGCGCCCAAGGGAGCCGCATGGCGGCGCGCGGTGTTCGGCAGCCTCGGACCGCTATCGACCGACGAGCAAGCCGCGGGCCTGGAGGCGTTGGCGCGGCTCTGTCCCTTTGTGGATCTGTCGCGCGTGGGGATCTGGGGCTGGAGCGGCGGCGGCTCAAATACGCTCAATGCACTGTTTCGCAAGCCGGACCTCTACCACGTGGGCATCGCCGTCGTACCGAAGCCGCAACCGCAGTATTACAACGCGGGTTATCAAGAGATCTACATGCGCACTCCCGAAGTGAACCCCGAGGGTTACCGGACCTGCGCGCCAATCAACTATGCCGAGAGTTTGCGCGGCGACCTGCTCATCATCGTCGGCACGGGCGAGACGAACACGCATGTCGAGATTACCGAAGGGCTGGTGGACCGGCTGATCGAATTGGGCAAACGCTTCGACTATTTCGCCTATCCCAACCGCGACCACGGCCTGCATGAAGGTCCGGGCACGCAAGTGCATCTGCGCATGCTCATCATCCGTTATCTGCTTGAACACTTACCTCCAGGACCGCGCTGAAGGAACCCTGATCCATGGATGTGTCTCGGATCTTCCGTGGCCAGTTGATACGAGCGAGACGCTGCGCGCGATGAACACCACGAGCGAATCGACTTCCCGTGGCAGGGGAGCGTTCAAATACGAGTTGCTGCTCCTGCTGGTCTCCATGATCTGGGGCTCGGCGTTCGTGGCGCAGCAGATCGGCATGGAAAAGGGGCTGGGCCCGATGACCTTCAACGGGCTTCGCTTCGCACTTGGCTGCCTTTCGCTGATTCCCGTGATCCTGTGGCGGAAGAGGAATCTCGCGACGCCCAAGAAAGAGGCCAGGTTGCCCTTCCTGGGCAGTCTGGGCGCCGGGCTGTTTCTGTTTGCCGCCGCCGCCTTTCAGCAGATCGGCCTGCAATACACCTCCAGCGCCCATTCCGGTTTTATCACCGGATTCTATATCTTCTTTGTCCCGATGGTGGGCAGGTTCTTCGGGCACGGAGTTTCCAAGAGCCTGTGGGTTGCCATTCCGGTCTGCCTCATCGGCTTCTATCTGATGAGTGTAACGGGGGATTTTGTGGTATCCAAAGGCGACTGGCTGACCTTGATTTGTGCCGTGTTGTGGGCGTGTCAGATTCTGGTCATTGACCACGCTGCTGGCAAAGGGGACTCGGTTCAAATTGCCTGCCTTCAATTTGCCGTCTGTGCGGTCTTGAGTGCGCTGTGCGGCCTGCTCTTCGAGCGTTGTTCCCTGAGTCAGATCAGGGCGGCGTCCGGCGCGATTTCCTATGCCGGGCTCATGTCGGTTGGGATTGCCTACACGCTGCAGGTCGTCTGCCAGAAGCGATGCCCTCCCGCCCCCGCCGCCATCATTATGAGTCTGGAAGCGGTCTTCGCCGCGCTCGCCGGATACCTCGTGCTCCATCAAACCCTGACAGCCCGCGCGCTCGTCGGCTGCTCCCTGATTCTGTCGGGCGTGGTGACGGCGCAATTGGGTCCGGTGCTGAGCAAGCAGAAGGCTTATATGCTCGCCGACAACTAAAGGTCATCTTCATGAAAGTCAAATCGATAGCACCGGCGACGGCCATTTCGCGGTGCCACTTCCTCTTTGGCGGGTTCGAGGTGGACATGAGTTGGAACGACGGCCGCCTGGCCTACGCCGTGATCCATTCCAAGTCCGGCCTCGCCTGTAAGGTCGTTTGGGGCGGCCAGACCTGGGAATTCAAGACCACGGCCGGACAGTCCTATCCGCTTAGGCCAGCGGACAAATAGGCCAGTCAGACAAACGAGCGAGCGATTCATGACCTTTCAAAACTGAAGAACAAAACACACGCTCATGCTCCTTGCCTTGAAGAACGTCGCCCGTTTCGCGGGAAAAGGAAACGGCTGACGGACCAGAAGGAGTTCTTTGCCGAAAATGACCGGATGCTATTCTGGTACGAATGATTACGACCCGTTTTTCAGCGGCGGTTCGCAGCGGGCGGAACCGGAAACCGACGCGACGCTCGCAGAGATCCATGGCCCGCTAACCGCGGGATGACCACTAATACGAGAGGCCAACGTATGAATCACAGCCGAACTTTCGGTGCGATCGTGAAACGAACACTCTCCAGTCTTGCCCTTGTCGTATTGATGACGGCATCCGCTATTGGGGCGGAACAACCGGCTGTCTCTGGCGCGGCGCTGCCCGTCGCCTCGTCCGCCGCTGCGGGCGAGCCTCCGCTCACCACGGTGGAAAAACAATTCCGTGAATTGCCGATGGAGGCGAAACGCCTCACCGGCCCGCTCTTCTGGTTGCACGGGGACGAAAGCCAAGAGCGGCTGGAGATGTATTTGGATCGAGTCGCGGAAAGTGGCAATGGCTGCTTCACCGCGGAATCCCGCCCGCATCAGGACTGGCTGGGCGAGGGCTGGTATCGCGATCTCAACATCTGCCTGCAGGCCGCGAAGAAACACGACTTGAAGATGTGGATCTTCGATGAACAATGGTGGCCCAGCCAAGGCGTCGGCGGAAAGGTCCCGGAACGATATTCTGCCAAGCGTCTCGCCGCGGATGCCGTCGCGGTCGAAGGCCCGACTTCATTTCGCTCTGAGGGGCATTCTGGCGACCGCTACATCGCAACGCTGGCGGGCAAGCTCGATGCGGACGGCAAGATCGTGGGCGACAGCATCGTCGACCTGCATGATTTCATCACGGCCGGCACTCTGTCCTGGCAAGCCCCTGCCGGCAAGTGGCAGGTTATGAAGTTCACCCACATCCAGGCCCCCGGCTTGGGCCAGAATGGACAGGTCAGCGTCGATGGAGCAAGCCGCGATTGCACCGAGTGGTTCATCCAGACCGTCTATCAGCCGCACTTCGACCGGTTCGGCGGTGATTTCGGCACGGCGATTCCCGGCTTCTTCTATGACGAGCCAGAGACCCAGGGGGATTGGGGAACCGAGTTGAACGCGACCCTCAAGGAATGGAACGTCGACTGGAAGAAAGCCTATGTCGCCTACAAGTTCGGCCTCTCCGGCGAGGACGACATCGCCGCGCGCTATCAGTATCTGGATGCCTTTGCCGAAACCTGGGGCCGCGTGATGTATGGCGGCATGGCCGATTGGTGCCGACAACACAAGGTGTTATCCATGGGCCATTTCATGGAGCATGGGTATCTGTACGTTCATCCTCAGTACTGCGCCGGCGACATGATGCGTCTGCAGAAATACAGCGACATGGGAGGGCTGGATCTCGTCTGCCAACAGATGTATCCCGGCACGCGGCCGCATGACATCTATCAAACACCGAAACTCGCCAGCTCGATCACGCACGTTTTCGACAAGGCCAATGACATCACCATGTGCGAGATGTTCGGCGCCTATGGGCAGGACATTACCTATCCGCAGATGAAGTGGCTGACGGACCAGATGCAGGTGCGCGGCGTCAACTTCATGATCCCTCACTCCTTTAACCCGCGTGCGCCGTTCGACGGCGACTGTCCTCCCTACTTCTACAACGGCGGATTCGAGCCGCGCTACCCGCTCTACCGAGTTTATGCCGACTACACGTCGCGGCTCAGTCTCATGCTCTCCGGCGGCCGGCATGTCTGCCCGATCGCCCTGCTCTTCAGCGGCACGTCGAAACAGGTCGGCCACATGGTGACACCTGAGGACATGACGTCGGCCATCCAGGATTCGTTATTCGATTGCGACTGGCTGCCGTTTGAGGTGTTCGAGGGCAAGGCCGAACTCACGAACCGTGAAGTAACTCTGAACCGGGAACGCTATCAGGTTCTGGTGGTTCCGCCGGTCGAGGTGATTCCCTACGCGACCCTCCTGAAAGTCAAGCAGTTCTTCGATCAGGGAGGCATCGTCGTCGGTTACGGGTTCCTGCCCAGCAAGTCCGCAACGGTGGGCAAGACGTCCGCCGACATTGCCGCGATTTGCCAGGCCATCTGGGGCGGCGCACCGACGCCGGGTACTGCGACATGTAACAGGAACGACCAGAGCGGCAAATCCTATCTACTGCCGGAGAAGCCGTCTTCCGACGAACTGACCCAGGTGCTGAAAGAAGACGCCGGCCTGCCGCCGGCACTGGAAGTGGTCGAGGGTAAAACCGACAACTGGCTGCATATCCTGCACCGTGTGAAGTGCGGACGCGATGTGTTCCTGGTCTGCAATCAAAACGATCAGGGGCCCGCCCGGACGTTCAAGTTCCGAACCGCCGCACCGGGCACACCCGAGGCATGGGACGCCATGCGCAACGAAGTCCGTTCCGTAGCTTGTCGCAGCGTCGGCAACATGACGGAATTCTCACTCACGCTCGAGCCCATGGAAAGTGTCCTGCTGGTGTTCCAATCCCATGCTCGGGCGCTGCCGCCACGCAATGGCGACACGGCACCGAAACGTGAGATGCCGCTGGGTGATGCGCGTCCCGAGGCCAAAAAGGCGGAGGCCAAGCTCGTCGTAGTGAAGGCCACCTACGGCGTTACGGGTGATGCGGCGCGGAGTCGCGATGTCCGCGAACGCCTGCAGAGGATCATTGACGCAGGCGCACGCCGACTTGCCGTGGCGCGCCTGGCAGAAGGCGATGATCCGGCCTTCGGAGTGGTGAAGACACTGGAGGCCGAGTGCACTGCCGGGGACCAGCGCATCATGCTAAAGGGCACGGATCCGGAAACCTTGTCGTGGGGCGAACCGTCGCCGCTCGATCAGGAATTGAACCGCCTTGCCGAGGGCAGGCCGTACACTGCCAGCCCCGTCGCAGCGGATCCGCTCGAAGTGACGTGCACCCTTCCCGCCGACATCGATCTCTCGACCGCGCGCGTCGATCTTGAGCTCGATGGCCTCACCCCGGAAGAGGCCGCCAGCATTACGGTCAATGGCGCGCATGCCGGCGGGTTCATCGGCAAACCGTTCCGCCTGGACGTCACCGGCTTGCTGAAGTCCGGGTCGAACACAATTCGCATTGAGCCCTTTTCTCCGAGAAACGCGAAACTGGTAGTGTATTGAGCCGGCGGGATTCTTCACAATCAACGCAGGAACCGTCTTAACGCTACGATGGATCAGTCGCTCTCGCCACCCAAACAATGATCAGACAGATTGGACGAGCAACACTGAAATGAAGAAAACCCACAGACCCTTTTGTATTCTGGCGGCCGCCGTCGTGGCGGCCAACTGCATGTTCCTGCAGCAACTGCCCGCCCAACAATCCGCTGACAAACGGGTGGCTGGAGACCTGGAAAAGAACTTCATGAACCCTCCGGACTCCGCGCGGCCAGGGGTTTACTGGTATTTTCTGGACGGCAATCTCAACGGCAAGGAGATGACCGCTGACCTGGAATCCATGAAAGCGGCGGGGCTCGGCAACCTGGTCTTCCTCGAAGTGGATCTCGGAATGCCCAAGGGGCCGATCCGGTGGATGACCGAACCGTGGCAGGATCGGTTTGTCCAGATCATTCGCGACGCCGAGCGACTGGGCATCGATGTCACGCTTGGCATCGGTCCAGGCTGGTGCGGCAGCGGCGGCCCATGGATCAAGCCCGAGCAATCCATGCAGCACCTCGTCTTCAGTTCGCTGGAACTCCAGGGGCCTCAGGACTGCTCGCAGAAGCTGCCGCTGCCGGACCAGCTCCATGAGCCCTTTCTCAGCATGAGCAATCCCTTTTATCAGGATGTCGCGGTACTGGCTTTCCCGAGTTCGTCTCCGGTCATCGCCGATGTTAACGAGAAGGCACTCTATAAGCGCGAGCCGTACAGCAGTTGGAAGCATGTAAAGCCCTATCTGCCGACCTCGGCTCGCTACGCGGAACCGGGGGAGGGGAAAGTCGTCGTTCCCGACAGCATCCTGGATATCACGAAACATTTGAAACCCGATGGCACGCTCGACTGGCATGTGCCCGACGGGAAATGGACGGTGGTCCGCATGGGCCGCCGTATTAACGGCGCCGGCACTCGCCCCGCGCCGGAAGCGGCGGTGGGACTGGAATGCGATAGGTTTGACACGAAAGCGCTGGAGTTCCACTTGGACCAGTACGTCGGAAAACTGCTGAAGAAGATCGGGACGCGCGCCAAGGAACATGGCCTGACCACGCTGCACATGGACAGCTGGGAATCCGGAGCGCAGAACTGGACTCCCTCGCTACTTGATGAGTTCAAGAAGAGACGCGGCTATGACGCCCGGCAGTGGCTGCTGACTTACACCGGACGGGCGGTCGAGAGCCTGGAAAAGTCGGAGCGGTTTCTCTGGGACCTCCGCCTGACGGCGCAGGAGTTGGTTCTGGAGAACCATGCCATGGCCGTGAAAAGGTATGGAGAGAAACACGGGCTCTCGCTTTCGATTGAACCCTACGACATGAACCCCGCCGGCGACCTCGACCTCGGCGCGGCGGCCGATGTCCCCATGGCGGAGTTTTGGAATACGAGCATCGACTCGGCTTACAGTTGTTTTGAAGCCACCTCGATCGCGCATGTCATGGGGCGGTCTGTCGTCTCGGCCGAGTCGTTTACCTCCGAAGGCAATCTGGAGGCCTATCCATGGTCGTTGAAGAACCAGGGCGACTGGGCATTCTGCGCCGGCATCAACCGTTTTGTGTTCCATACCTGGGCACACCAGACGCTGGGCGACGCCTACAAGCCGGGGATGACCTTCGGTCCGTATGGCGTGCACTGGCACCGGAACCAGACCTGGTGGCCCATGGTGTCGGATTACCATCGTTATCTCTCCCGTTGCTCGGAGTTGCTGAGGCAGGGAGTTACGGTTTCCGATGTGCTTTATCTGACTCCCGAGGGCGCGCCGCATATTTTCCTTGCGCCGCCCAGCGCCCTGGAGGGGACGGGTTTCTACAAAGACAAGAAAGGCTACGGCTTCGACGGCTGCTCGCCGAACATTCTCAAAGCCAGGGCCGAAGTAAAGGACGGGTTGATTGCCTTCCCGGGCGGAACATCGTACCGACTGCTGGTTCTGCCGCAGGTGGAAACGATGACCCCGGGTCTGCTCGCGAAGATCCGCGAGCTGGTGAAAGCCGGCGCCGCGGTGGTCGGAACGCCGCCCGTCAAGTCTCCGAGTCTCTCCGGCTATCCCGCCTGCGACGGGGAAGTCCAATCGCTCGCCAAGGATCTCTGGGGGAGTCTGGACGCACCGAAGACGGTGACGAAGCGCAGTTATGGCAAAGGCGCCATGCACTGGGGTGGCGAACTGTCGCCGCCGGTTCCGACCCCTCAACACAGTTCACTGTCAGAGAGTAAGTGGATCTGGTATCCGGAAGGAAATCCCGCCCAGAGCGCACCCGTGGGCACAAGATATTTCCGGCGGATCATCCACGTGGACGAGAAGAAAGTCCTGACATCCGCCACTGCCGAGGTGAGTGCGGACAATGTATTCACCCTCTGGATCAATGGAAACAAGGTCAGCGAAGGCGATAACTTCACCGTCACCGTCAGGACGTCGATCGCATCGTTCCTGCGGCCGGGTGACAACGTGCTTGCCGTGTCCGTGGCAAACACCGGCGGAGCCTCCAATCCCGCCGGATGGATCGGTGCATTCGACCTGACCTGCACGGACGGATCACGCGAGGCGGTAAAGACAGACAGCACTTGGTCTGCCGGACTGACTGCCCAGCCGGGTTGGGAGCAGGCGGTCACCAAACCGAGCGAGTGGAAGGACGCTCAGGTTCTTGGTGCATATTCCATGGCGCCATGGAACCGCGGCGTCGAGCTCCAACCTCCTCCGCCGCTCTATCCATCCTATGACCTGACGGCCTCGCTGTTGGCGGGAATGGGGATCAAGGAAGACTTTGCCTCAACCGGGCCCGTCCGCTACGGCCACCGGCGCACCAGCGATCGGGACATCTACTTCGTATCTAACCGGACCGAGGATCCGATCAATGCGGACTGCCGCTTCCGGGTCGGCCAGGGTGACCCGCAACTCTGGGATCCGGTGACTGGCGAAACGCGGCCGCTGCCGCGATTCGAGCGAGTCGATGGTCTGACGGTCATCCCCCTGGAGTTCGATGCGTATCAGAGTTTCTTCGTCGTCTTCGGCGGAAGGCACGACGAGTCACTCTCGAAAACGGAGAAGAACTTCCCGGACCTGAAGCCGAGTCTGGAGCTTTCCGCCGCGTGGGACATTGCGTTCGATCCGCAATGGGGCGGGCCGGAGAAGGTCACCCTAGACACGCTGCAGGATTGGACGGCCCGGCCGGAACCGGGGATCAAATACTATTCCGGCATCGCCACTTATCGGAGAGCTTTCAACCTGGCCCAGGGTCCTGCCGGCCGAACGTATCTGGATTTGGGCACCGTCCACGACATGGCGCGGGTGAAGCTGAACGGCAAGGACCTCGGCGTGGTGTGGTGCGCCCCGTGGCGGGTTGAGGTCACGGGCGTCCTGAAGGCTGGCGACAACCAGTTGGAAATCGAAGTCGTCAACCGCTGGCCGAACCGCATGATCGGCGACAAGCAGCCTGGCGATGCGGATGTGCGCACGGTGAAGTCCCCGGACGGCTTCCTCGGCGGGAATGAGTTCAAAACCGGCCGCTACACCTTCAGCACGCATGATCCTTACAGTGCAGGCTCGCCCTTGCTTCCGTCGGGTCTGCTCGGCCCGGTGCGGTTGATGGCGAGGGAGTAACGATCCGGTACACACCGAATACGCCACGCCTGAGTTCAAGGCGGACGTTGTCAATCCTCTCCCGCAGCAGTTCCTGCGGAGATCCGGAAAACGTGAGGCCGAAACTCAGGATCGATAAGATCAGACATTTGGAGGTTCCACCATCTCCATCGAGTCCAGTTCCTGATGATGACAAACGTAAATAGGGGAATACACACTTGCCACGACTCACATTCTTCCTCTTCGCGGCTATGTTGTTCGCGCCGCTGACATTCCTGCACGCCACCGAAGTGGCAGACCTGCGCTGCGAGTATCGCGAGAACCCGCTCGGCATCGACGTGGTCAAGCCGCGTTTGTCGTGGGTGATTGAAGACGGAGGTCCGAGGTCGGAATTGCGAGGAACCAAACAGACGGCCTATCAAGTGCTGGTGGCGAGTTCCGAGGAGTTGCTGAAGAATGACCAAGGCGACTTGTGGAACAGCGGGAAGGTGGCCAGCGACCAGAGCAATCAGGTGGAATACCTGGGGAAACCGCTTGAGTCCCGGATGCAGTGTTACTGGAAAGTGCGAGTATGGGATCAGAACGGGCAGGCGTCGGCGTGGAGTGCTGGCGCAACCTGGGGAATGGGTCTGTTGAGACCAGAGGACTGGCGGGCGAAATGGATTGGTTACGACGCGGCATACCAAGCCTCTTCGGAAGCGGCTGCCGATGACAAATTGATGAACATCCAGGGGCTCAAGTGGGTACAGGTACGTGGCGGCAAGGACGGCTGTAAGAGCTACCTGCGCCGGAGGATCGAGTTGCCTGAGGGACGCAAGGTGCGTCGCGCGGTATTGGCTCTTTATGCCTATCACTTCTGCGAGGCTGCCGTGAACGGTGCGCCGGTCGGTCAGGCCATGCACTGGGACCGCACGGCCCGATTGGATGTTACCAAAGCCCTGCGTTCAGGCGTAAACGTGGTAACTCTGGTGGCCAGCCACACCGATCCCTATAACCCTGCCGTCATCGGCAGGCTGGTGCTGCAGTTCGAGTCCGGTGAGGATCTGGTCGTTCCGATCGATGAAACGTGGAAGGTATCGCAACAGGCGGCGGATGGCTGGGAACTGCCCGCCTTTGATGATGCCGCCTGGGCTGCGGCCGAGGCGATTGATGGAACGCCCTGGCGCGGGCCCGGGGCGGTTTCCGATTTGGAACGTCTGCCGGCGCCTTACCTCAGGAAGGACTTCAGCGTTGTCCAGTCCGTCAAGCGGGCCATGGTCTATGTCACTGCGCTGGGAGTGTACGAACTCCATATAAATGGGAAGCCTGTCGGCAATGATGTGCTCACGCCCGGCTGGACTGAGTTCCGCAAGCGAGTTCATTATCAAACCTATGATGTGACCGCGCAGGTTTGCCAGGGTGTCAATACGCTTGGCGCCATTCTGGGTGACGGCTGGTATGCGAGCACGCTGGCGCATCTCGGCAGACGCAACATCTACGGCGGCCGGCCGCGGTTCATAGCTCAACTTGTCGTGGAATTGGCGGATGGCAGCACGCAGACGGTTGTCAGTGACGAGAGCTGGAAGGCAGCCTTCGGCCCCATACGCCACGCGGATTTGCTGATGGGTTGCGAGTTGGACAATCGCCTGGCCATGCCCGGTTGGGATGCGCCGGGATTTGATGACCATGCCTGGTCGCCGGTGACTGTGAGCAGCGCTTCCGAGCGCGTCGGAGCCGCGGATGTCGCGCAGCCGCTGCGGGCGGCGATCAAGGACGGACGCCTTCGTTTCACGCTGACCAATGAAGCGATGGGCGGCGATCCAGCGCCCAACATCGTCAAGTCGTTGGAATTGGTGTATCGCCTCGGCGATGGCCCTGAGCGGACGCAGCGATTCCCTGAGAATGCCGTCGTTGAACTGGGTGGCACCGGGCAACCGCTGAGTATTCAGAAGGCGACCTATGGCCGCGCCGACAGCGATGGCGGAGCTGGTATGAAGTTACAGGCGTCCCTGGTGGATCCGTCGCGCCGCATCCAGGAGTTGAAGGCCGTCAAGGTCTCGGAACCAAGACCCGGATGCTGGACCTTCGATCTTGGACAGAACATGGTGGGCTGGGTGCGATTGAAAGTGCGCGGGGAGGCAGGTCAGCGGATCACGATCCGCCATGGCGAAATGCTCAATCCGGACGGAACGATCTACACGGCGAGCCTGAGAAGTTGTCAGGCGACCGATTTCCACGTTCTGTCCGGCAAAGGTGAGGAAATTCTGGAGCCGTATTTCACGTTCCACGGTTTCCGGTACGTCGAGGTGCGCGGACTTCTGGAAAAACCTGATGCCAGTGCCGTCACCGGAATTGTGGTGCATACCCCGTTGCGGCGCACCGGATCGTTCGAGTGTTCGTCGGCGGCTCTGAACCAGCTCTACAGCAACATCATCTGGGGCCAAAAGGGAAACTACCTGGAAGTTCCGACCGACTGTCCGCAACGCGACGAACGCATGGGCTGGACCGGTGATACGCAGTTCTTTGCTCCCACCGCTGCCTACAATTTTGATGTGGCGACTTTCTTCACTCGCTGGTTGACCACCTGTGAAGACAACCAGCATGACGACGGGACATTTCCTCATGTGGTGCCTGATATTATGGGCGGCGGCGGGGCGACGGCCTGGGGCGATGCCGCGTTGATCTGCACCTACAACATTTACCGGTCGTACGGGGACACTCGAATTATCGCGGAGCGATTCGCCGCACTCGAACGCTACATGAAGTGGCTGGCCACGAGAACCAAGAACGGGATTTCCACGGTCGGCGGGTTCGGTGACTGGCTCAATGCCGGCGGCAGCGCCAAGAGCGAGGTTATCGATACGGCGTATCATGCCTATCTGGCACAGATCATGTCCGAAATGGCTCGTGCCATCCGGCGCAATGACGAGGCCGAACGCTATGCCCGACTTCATGAAGAGATAAGGGCGGCTTTCGTTCGCGAGTTCCTGCAGGCGGACGGCTCGCTCAAAGAATGCAGTCAGACCGGCTATGCACTGGCATTCAGCATGAACCTGCTGCCTGCCGGCATGCGCGCGAACTCGGCGGCGAAATTTGTGGATGAAGTCAAGCGATTTGACTGGCATCTGGCTACCGGGTTCATCGGCACGCCGCGACTGCTGCCCGCGTTGAATGCCGCCGGGCGCAATGATGTGGCCTACCGGTTGCTGCTGACCGACACCTACCCGTCGTGGCTGTTTCCCGTGAAGAACGGCGCCACGACCATGTGGGAACGTTGGAACGGTTGGACGCCGGAGGGGTTCGGCGACATCAGCATGAATTCCTACAACCACTACGCTTTTGGCGCAGTGGGCGAGTATCTGTATGGCGGTATCGGCGGCATTCAGGCGGCAAGTCCGGGTTACAAGACCGTCACGATTCGGCCGGTGATGGGAGAAGGCCTGACCTGGGCGAACACGTCGTTTGATTCCATGTACGGCAGGATCGTCAGCAATTGGAAACGCGAGGGCGACAAGCTGACGATGGAGATCACGATTCCCCCCAACACGACCGCCACCGTGTATGTGCCGGCGAACGATGCGGCGGTTGTGACAGAAGGAGGGCACACCATCGACAAGGTTGAAGGAATGAAATTCCTGCGCATGGAAGACCACGCCGCCGTCTGTGACGTGGGCTCGGGAACCTATCGGTTTCAATCCACCTGTCGGAGTGCAGCACTTTCGGCACCCCATAACAAGCCTGAATGAATGCCGGATTTGCGTGATCGTCGTGCGAGAAGACAAGAGTCGTCTGAAACACCTCCAATACCCGCAGCCGGATTCGGACTCCAGAACGCAGTTGCCCGGAAAGATGAGGGCAACCCGTCCAGTAGTGAACCAGAACCCCTGAATAACACGGTGGTTCGTAATGCAGGATCGTCATGTACACGAACCAGCGATTCGCATTGGTCATTATGCATGGTCGGATACAGCCTGGCCGAGGCTATGAGACCTTTGTTGGCTACTAAACCGTAAGTGTCAGGTGACGACAGTATGAAACTCGCAAACTTCTGTCTCGCTCTTTTCCTTGCACTGGCAACAGCCGCCAATGGTGCAGAGCAATGGGTAGTCGCAGAAACCACTTTCACCTCCGTTAAGAAGTATGACAATCCCTTCGTGGATGTGGAGGTGGATGTCGTCTTCAAGCAAGGCAACCAACAATGGAAGGTCCCAGCGTACTGGTCCGGCGGAGACACGTGGACGGTGCGATTCGCACCACCGCTCCAAGGTGATTACACGTTTCGGGTGACCTGTTCGGACCCGACGAACAAGGAGCTGAATGGTAATGAGAAGTCGCTGCGAGTGACGGCCTACACGGGCGACAATCCGTTGCTGAAGCACGGCTTCATTCAGGTCAGCGGCAATGGGCGGCACTTTGAACATAGCGATGGCACGCCGTTCTTCTGGCTGGGCGATACGTGGTGGAAATGTCTCTGCCGGCGGATGACCTGGGACGGGTTTCAGGAACTGACGGCCGACCGCCGGGCCAAGGGCTTCAATGTGGTGCAGATCGTTTGCGGACCCTATCCCGATGAAGGGTTTCTCGAACCGCGAATGGCGAATGAGGGCGGACTTCCTTACGAATCGGTGAAATTCGAGCAGGTCAACCCCGAGTATTTCAACTACGCGGATCGACGTCTGAAGCATCTGGTGGACGCGGGCATTGCTCCGGCGATCGTCGGTGCCTGGGGACGCGGAGACTGCAACAGCATGGAGGCGATCGGCGCGGCCGGCCTGAAGCGGCACTGGCGGTATCTTGTGGCGCGCTACAGCGCTTTTCCGGTGTTCTGGATTCTGGCCGGGGAAATTCCGGAAGAGACCAAGTGGGGGCACGGCCCCTGGGCCGAGTTGGCGATCTATCTGCGTGACATCGATCCCTATCACCGACCGTTGACTTGTCACACGGGCCAGGGACGCCGCGGCGCTGAGGGGGACAGCCACGTGATTGATTTCGACATGGTCGGTGGAAATCACGATGAACGAATCGCTGTGGATCCGAAGACCGTGGCCATCGTTACTTCCGCTTACACGAAAGACCCGCCCATGCCGGTGCTGGTTGGGGAAACCTGCTATGAGGGGCACATGCAGCAGGGATTCGGCGATGTGCAGCGCCGCATGTTTTGGGGGAGAATTCTCAGCGGCGCGGCGGGACACACGTACGGCGCGGCCGGTATCTGGCATGCCAGCGTGGAGGGGGACCCGGGCTGTGCTTCCGCCGCATTCGGAGGCACCAAGGTGTATGACTGGACGACCTGGAAAGAGGGTATGAACTATCCCGGGGCCACCCAACTCGGCATCGGCAGGAAACTGCTCGAGCAATATCCCTGGTCGCGATTCGAGCCGCATCCCGAATGGACGGAGCGGGACTGCATCGCGGCCGGCATTCCGGGCGAGGTACGATTCATCTACCAACCGCGGAGAGGCATATACAACTGGGCAGGCACGGTCGTAAAGAACCTGGAACCGGGCGTGACCTACCATACGTTCTATTTCGATCCAGCCACCGGCCGGCGTTTTGACCAGGGAACTGTGAAGTATACCGGCCCCACGGCTCCACCTTTCAAAGGCCATACGAAGCCGCTGCTGCTTGACGAGACATTCGACCGGGCGGATGCCGCATGCTGGAAAGACTACGGCACGCCGACGCGCCGTGAGAACGCCCGCCTGGTTGGCGGCAAAGGCGTGGTCACCGTCGCCGAGACGATCGGCGACTTGAATCTGATGGCCAGCGTAGAAGCCAACAGCGACGCGGAGGCTGGCATCATCCTGCGTTTCCACGACGCGGACAACTATCTGGTCGCGCTCTACAGTCCTTTACTCAACGCTATCTTCTGGCATGACCGCAAAGACGGGCAATGGGGGGAGATGCTCGGGAGGGTGAGGGTTCCGGAGATCGGACCAAGAATCCAACTGGCAGCCGCCGCGTGTGGTGAATTTGCGGCCCTGGTGCTGACCGACGGCCAGCGCACGTATGCCACGCCGATCGTCAAGGTCGGAAACACGACGGCAGGCAAGACCGGGCTGTGGATGTTCCAGATCGGAGAACGGCAGGAGTTCGGTCGCTTCGCAGTTTCCGCGACCCCGTTCGATCCGCCACCAGATTCTCTCGAGACGGAACTGCCGGGCGTAATTCGGACCGACGAATACCATGCGCCCGACCTGCCTTCGCCCCAGGACTGGATCCTGGTGCTTGAGCGAGTCAGACCGTAAAAGCGCGTACTGATCGTACGTTGCCACAATGCCATCAGATCGGGCTTTCCGCCCGGCAAGTGAAACAGCCAGCGAGAGAGAATCCAAATGAACGTAGTGATGATCGTTCCCACGGGAATCGGATGTGAGATTGGCGGCCACTGCGGCGACGGTAATGCGCCGGCGCGCTTGTTAGGCGCATGTTGTGACACGCTGGTGCTGCATCCCAACGTGGTGAACGCCTCGGATATCAACGAGATGCCCCCCAACGCGCTGTATGTCGAGGGCAATCACCTGGACCGGTTCCTGCAGGGGAAGCTCTTCCTGCAGAAGGTCAAGTCGAACAAGGTCCTGGTGGTCGTCAACAAGGCCGACTATCAATCGATCAACGCGGTATCTGCCGCCCGGGCGACCCTCGGTCTTGATGCGGAGATTCTCGAACTGCGTGCGCCGTTGAAACTGATTGCCCGCATGGAAAACGGCATTGCCACAGGCGACGTCATCAACTGGCAGGAATTGGTGGCGCAGGTGAAGGAACTCGAGTATGACGCGTTGGGCATCGCCACGCCCATCACGATCGACAACGACACGCTCGCCGCCTATTGGCGCACGGGCGGCGTGAATCCCGTGGGTGGAGTTGAGGCTCTGGCCACACGGTTGATTGGCGAGGCACTGGACAAACCGTGCGCCCACGGACCGGTCGACTATGCGCTGACCGGTTTCAAGGAAGTCGTCGACCCCAGAATCGCCGTGGAAATCATCACGGAGAACTTCATCCACTGCCTGCTGAAAGGACTGCACAAAGCTCCGCGTCTCAGCCGTGAGCGCGGGATGAGCAACCACGACGTGGACTGTATGGTCTCTCCTTACGGCTGTTTCGGCGCGCCGCATCAGGCGTGCCTCGACGCGAACATCCCGGTGATCGTGGTGCGCGAGAACAAGAGCTGCCTCAACCATCCCGAACATCCGAAGTTCATCTATGTCGAGAACTACATCGAGGCTGCCGGCATGATCATGGCCCTGAAGGCGGGCGTTCATCCCTCGTCGGTGCGCCGTCCGTTGGCCTTCACAAGCGTGCGGAAACAACCGTCATGCTGACGGGACGATGGGCAATCTGCAGCAAACCGCAGCCCACGGTCGCCGTTGGTCCCGTCTGGCGTGGCTCCAGTCGCCGCTGTCGCCGACCAAAAAATGATCACAGCAGGATGAACAGATGCCTCGCAAACAGGCCGAGGCATTCCAGTTTATGGCAATCAAGATGCCTGTCCGTAAGCGGAAAACAATGTCGTCGGAAACGGCCAGCTGATCACAGATACCGGTTTCACGGGGCATTCTCGTAAACAGCCAGGACATTTTCCGGCGGCACGTCGGGTTGGAACAGGTGCGCGGGGCCGAGGATGTAACCGCCCTTCTGGCCGAGGACTTCACAATACTGCCGGACTTCCTCTGCGACTTCGGACGGCGTGGCCTTCGGCAGCAGGTTCTGCATGTCGATGCCGCCGTGGAAACTCAGCCGGTCGCCGAACTGGCGTTTAAGGCTGACCGGCTGCATTTCCGGGCAGGTCGGTTGAATCGGGTCGAGCACGTCCACGCCGCATGCGATCAGTTCCGGGATGAACCGCCAGATCGTGCCGCAACTGTGGTAGAGAGTCCGCCCGCCGAGGCTGTGAATCAAGTCCGTCATCTCTTTCAGATACGGCGCGACAAACTCGCGGAACATGCCCGTCGAGATGAGTGGACCGCGTTGCGAGCCGAGGTCGCTGATGACCAGATACAGGTCAATCCGGCCACCAGTGATCTCCGCGGCGCGAGTGTAATCTTCCCGGTAGAAGTCGGTGAACTTGCGGCTCAGGAAATGCACCCACTCCGGCCGCTCGACCATGTCGAGGAACATGTCCTCCCAACCGCGCACCAACGCCGGACGTTGCCAGATGTCGGCGAAACCGTAGAGCAACGCCCGGTCCGCATGGCGATTGCATTGCGCCTTGAGCTGCGAACGGTCGAGATCATCGGGGCTCGGCCACGGAAACGATTCCAGTTCCGTACAACTGGTCGCGCCCGCGAGTGCGCCCTTGGCATCCTCGCGCATCGGTCCCCACGGCGTTTGTTGATAGACGTAGCGTTCGCCCCAGAAGTTCTGAAACAACCCGGGGCGCACCTCGCGTTCCGGCGGCGAGGGCGCTTCCAGATGCCGCACGTCCACGCCGAGCGCATCGAGCAGCCGGTCCTTGTCGTTGTGGCCGACATGCGCGAACAGCCGGTTCATGGTCGGAGGTTCGGCCCAGAAATCGCGCGGGGTACGATCCGGTTGTTCGTGCCGCAACGCGGCAAGTACGCGTTCACGTGAATTCATGTCTTTTCCCGAATGGGCTCTTACTGGTTCCTCAGACGGCGAAAGGACGACCATGATGCCTAAGGTTCAAGACCGACGCTTCTCATATAGGCTTCGCGCTGAGCGGTTCGCCCCGCTGTTTCGGTGATCTTGTCCCAGGCGGCCGCGGCTTTCTTCAGAGCTTCGGCCGAGTCGGATCCGCTCATGGCGTCGCGCACAGCCTGATCGAGTGCGGCGAGGTATTGCATTCGGCCGGCAATCCTCACGGACGCGACCCAGGCGGTTCGGTTCTGAGCGTCGCGCACTGCTTCGGAGTAGCTCTTTGCCGCGACGTCATCGAGTTGGCGATCGAGCCAGCGCGAGGCCTGAGGCATATGGCTCTCGCGGAACAGCGTGCCGGCCTTGGACTCAGGGCAGATATCAACGCTCAGTTTTCCGGTCACCCACAGCAGCAGATTCGCAGCCACAAGCGGCTCGCGGCATTCCCGCGTCACGGAGCCGAGGCGCCCGGCCACTGCGGCCAGCGTCACGCGCTGATCCGCCGCGTCGCCGCGCGGCTCCCATGATTCGGTGCGAAAATTGTAGGCATCCACCGAGCCGGGCAGTTCAGCGAACGCTGCCGGTACCGTCGATCCTTCGGCCGACTGGTCGTCCGCGCGGCTGGGCCAGGTCAGAGCCATTGCGCAACGGCCTGAGAAGAACTCGCGACGAGCTTCGTTCGGTCCCATCTGCGCGGCGGTTGCGGGGAACTGCTTTGATGCCGCGACGAGTTCCTTCAAGGCGCGGACGAACGGCGGACCGCCGACAAGCGGCTTCATGTCACGGTAATCGAACAGCGTCGAAAACTGGCTGCGATGCTGGGCGTACGCAGCCGCCCGGGCAAGCAGCAGTTGACCGGCCCAGCCGTCACCAAGCGGTTCGATGACCGCAGACCACGGTTTATCCTGCGGCGGCGCCAGGTCACCCAGCTTCTGGCGATCAGCCAGTCGCTCTGCGCACCGCTGGTACTCACCCCACGTCTGCGGCGGCGTCAGTCCCAGTTTCTCGAACATATCGCGGCGGTACATCAGCGTGAACTGCGGCGAACCGAAGCTGACCGCCGCCACTTCACGCCCCCAGGTCACCTCGCGCAGACGCTGCATTTCGAACAGGTCTCGCCGCGCGAACAGATCATTCCGCAATGTCTCGGTGTGCAGCGGCTCGATCCATTCCCGCGAAGCCAGTTCGCCAAGCAGTCCGCTGGGATAGACAATCGCGTCGGCCGCGAGCCGTTTCGTGCGCAGAGCGATCAGTTCCTGACTGGTCATCTGCCGGACGATCAGTTCCCGATCGGCCCTCGATTCCCACTGGCGCGGAATTGCCGTCGCCAGTCCGGCGTCGTCGATGATGAGCAATCGCACCGGCTCGCGTTTCACGGGAGCGGCGGCAGGCTGCGGCGCCGCGGTCTGCTCGCCCGCCGGTTGACAACCGGTCGCAGCGGACAACGCGAGAAAGACCAGACAGAAGAACCGGCTGATTCGCCGCAACATGAAACACCTTAGTCCGTGAGAATTTTCGAGTACGTCGAGATCCGCGGCGGCAGATCTCAGTCCGACAGGGAATCAAGGTCGACGGGTTGACCCGTTGTGAGGCTCTTGTGGGCGGCCACGGCGATCTTCGTCACCTCGAGCCCGTCTTCGCCGGTGGCGTGCTGTCCCTGGAGTTGATCGAGGCATCCGCCTTCGAGCAGAAAGTTCACGTTCCTGGCAAAGTCCTCGATGCTGTCCGCGCCGTATCCGCGAAAGTGTGTACGGCCCATGGGGTCCTTTCGTTCGCGCAGAAAGCTGTTGTTCCAGGTCCGCATTCCCTGCGGATCGATACAGGACTGCGCGCCCCGATTCTGCGTATCGACCTCCCAGAGTCCCTTCGTGCCGACGAGCCTCAGGCCCTGATTGACCACCGCCTCGAATCGTCGAGGCAGAATCCACGAGGTTTGAAAACAGACTTCAGCGCCGCAGGCAAACTCGACGTGAGTCTGAACCGCATCGAGCGTATCGACGCCAAGCGACCTGAGATGGCCGCGCTGGCCGACGGCAAACACCCGTCGCGCATTGCAGCCGAGAATCCAGCGGACCAGATCGAAAAAATGCACGCCGAGAAACCAGACCGGCGACGAGTTTCCGGCCCAGCGGGGAAACCAGTCGAGCGGCACTTCGATGCGGTCTTCCATGTGCGCGTAACCGTAGAGAATCTCACCCAGTTCGCCGGCTTGGACAGCCAACTGAACCTGCTCGTGCTCCGGATCATATCGCTTGTGAAAATCGACCTGCAGCAGAACGCCGGAGTCCTTCGCCGCTTCGATCATCGCCTGACAACCCGCGACCGTCACATCCAGCGGCTTTTCGACCAGCACGTGCTTGCCCGCGCGGGCGCACGCGATGGCGATGTCGCGATGCAGATGATCGGGCGTGGCGATCGAAACCGCGTCCAGATTCTCGCAGCGGAGCATCTCCTGATAGTCGGCGTATCCGCGAATCGGAAATTCGTCCAGGCGGCTCTTGCGCGTCGCATCGTTCACCTCGGCCAGAGCAACAAGTTCCGCTTCGCCGGTGTACCCGAGTTGGCGAAACGCCCGCAGGTGATTGATCCCGAACGTGCCCGCCCCGATGACTCCAATACGAGCCGGCATGCAAAGCCCTTTCGATCTGAAGAGTATTCCGTCGGCAGATTACGCCTCGCCGCACCACCGGACCATTGTCTCCGCCAGCGCTTCGGCCGCGTGAAGGATGTCGCTGACCTTGATATGCTCGTGGGTTGAATGCGCGTCGCGAATGCTCCCGGGCCCGAACACGATCACCGGCATGCGGCCGCGGTGCCAGAAGAGTCTCGCATCGCAGCTCACGATAAACCCCGTAACTCTCGACTCCAATTGCGCGGCGTCGCATCCGCCCTTCATCGTCTGAGTCAGCGGATGATCGGCGGGTATTTCGTAGGCGTCGTTGTGCAGCTTGGGGAACTCGAGTTGAAAATGGCTCTTCAGCCACTCGTCCTCCGTCTGCATGACGGCCTCGTACAACTCGCGCTTGACGTCCTCCATGCGCTTGTTGGGCAGGAAGCCGACGCCGCCCTCGATGACGGCAAATCCGGCGACCGCGCTCGGCCAGTCTCCGGCCCGCATTGTACCAATGTTGACCTGCGCCGGGCACTCGAACTCCTGGAACAGCGGATGACCGGCGCAATCCGCGACGAGTTGCTTTTCATACTCGCGCATCCTGCGGATCATCTCGCACGACTTCTCGATCGCGTTGACTCCTTCGCGGATCCGGCCCATGTGCACCGACTTGCCCTCGACCGTTGCGCGAAACCAGACTGCGCCGCGATTCGCCGGATGGATCAGATTCTCGGTTGCTTCAAGCACGATGACGCCATCGGCGCGAGGCCCGTCGACAATTGCGGACAGCGATCCGTTGCCGCCCACTTCCTCCTCAATGACGAATTCGACGATCACGTCCTTGGCCAAGCGGACGCCCGCCTCTTTGACCGCCCGCAGCGCGGCCAGAATCGTGACGATCTGACCCTTGCAGTCGACCGCGCCGCGCCCGTGAACGATATCCCCTTCGATGCGTCCCGAAAACGCGTCCGACCAATCCGACACGGCCGGAACGACGTCCACGTGCGAATTCAGAATCAGCGACCGCCCCGCTCCGCCCGTTCCCGGCAGATAGCCGAGCAGATTAGGTCGACCGGCAAACGGAATGGCACGCTCCGGTGCCGTGTAATCAGGATCGCTGCGCAGACTCTCACGCACCTCCCGCAGTTCCGTCCGCAGCCCCAACTCTTCGAGCGATGACTGCAGCAGCGGCTGAACGTCGCCCTCCTTGCCGTGCGTCGTATCAATCCGGATCAATCGGCTCAACAGGGCCGCGATGTGATCCCGCTGATTTTCGAGACTCGCCCGAAACCGCCTTGCCTGAGTCATAAACAGTGATTCCTGTGCGGAAACGATCCGTGTGCAAAACCGGCCGATTGGACTGGAGGCCGAGAAATGCGGTTCAAGAAGGAGGACGGCCGCTATCTCTTCCTGAGTTCGCATCCGTAATGTAGCGCATCGAACTTCACCGCGATTGCCCGGAGCCGGCCTCCCACATCACGGAACGGCTCAGGCGGGCTCTCCGAGAAACAACCGACAGTAGCTTTCGTAACGGCGTGCATCCAGCCGTCCATCGGCCACTGCATCTTTTACGGCACATTCGCCCTCGTGGGTATGGGTGCAGTCCGGAAATCGGCAGTGGCTGACGTAAGGCCGGAGGTCCCGAAAAAAACCTGCGACCTCTTCGGCAATAACATCCCACAACTCGAATTGGCGGACGCCCGGGGTATCCACGACGTAGCCACCGCTTGCGAGCGGAACAAGCCGGGCGGTCGTCGTCGTGTGCCGCCCTTTGCGACTGTCGGCGATGATCGTGTCCACCCGCAGATTCAATCCGGGCTCCACCGCGTTGAGCAAAGATGACTTACCCACGCCGCTTTGGCCTGCGACGACCGTCTGCTGGCCGAGCAAGCGCCGCCGCAACAAATTGATGCCAATCCCTGTGACTGCGGACGCCAGCACGACTTCATAGCCCATCTGGCCGTAAACTCCCGCAATCGGCTGCAGATCGGCCGGTTGCACGAGGTCGATCTTGTTGACACAGATCAACGGCCGCACGTGGGCCCTCTCGGCGGTGACGAGAAAACGATCGATCAGGTTCGGCTTCAACTGCGGCTCGGCGGCACTGGCCACGATCAGGATCTGGTCCACATTGGCCACGATGACGTGTTGCCGGCCTTTGCTCGTGCGGCAGAGAACCCCCTGTCTCGGCTCGACCCGCTCGATGAATCCCTCGGAAGGCGACACAGCGCGAAAGAGCACGCGGTCGCCGGCCACGACGGCCTGACGCTGATCCGTGCTCAACGTTTTGAGCAACCGGCGCGTGGCGCACTGATAGATTCGGCCATCATCCCCGCGAACGTGGCTCGCCGCACCGTGAACGCTCAGCACGCGCCCGCTCAGACACGCCGACTCGTCCACATCCAGGATGACGGGTACGGAGGCATCGGCATCCGCCCCGGTCGCGCCGATCACCGTGCGTTTGCGGGACAATTCCCCTTTACCGCTGATGCGTTCCTCGCGAACCTCCGCGTCGTCGTCGGCATCGGGCTGCTGAAAGCGGCGTGTGAGATCTCCGTCCCGCGCGCGCGTCGAGCGATTCTTGCGGAATTCAGCTCGCAGTTTTTTCTTCTTGTCGCGCGCCATGATCGTACGGGAGGCGATACTCGGCAGGTTCGCTGAAAAGGATCCGGACAACCTGGCAACCGGTCGCGTCCCGGCACAGGGGTCCCCGTTCAGGTTTCGCTGGGACTTTGAAGCATCGGTTGCTGCACTTCGATCGTCTGCCTCATTCCTCGCTGGACGGCGGGACCGATCAAGTCCGCAATCTCCTTCTCATCGAGTTCCTCGTGCACCAGCAGCGATTTAGCCAGTAGATCCAGCCTGGCACGATGCTGTTCCAGCAACTCCGAGGCACGCTCAGCGGCGCGGTGCAGGATCTGCGCAACCTCTTCGTCAATCACTTCCATCGTGTGTTCGCTGAACTGCCGCTGCTGGTGAATCTCGCGTCCCAGGAACGGATCGTCGTCGGACATCTTGTAACTGACGGGCCCGAGGCGGTTGCTCATGCCCCAGTGCGTCACCATGCGCCGAGCCATCCCCGTGGCCCGTTCCAGATCGTTCTCGGCCCCAACGGCTGTCTCGTTGTACATCAGCAGTTCCGCGGCACGCCCGCCGAGCAGCACCACGAGATGATCCCGCAGTTCGCTTTCCGACATGCTCAATCGATCCTCGGACGGCATCGTGTGCGTGGCGCCCAGGGTTCTTCCGCGAGGAACGATACTGACCTTGTGAACGCGGTAAGCGCCCTTCAGCATCCAGGCCATCAAAGTGTGCCCCGCCTCATGGTAAGCGGTCTTCGCCTTTTCTTCCTCGCCGAGCACTTCTTCGCGTTTTGCGCCCATCAGTACCTTGTCGCGGGCGTAGTCAAAATCCGACATGTCGACCTGGTTCTTGTCATGGCGGGCCGCCCACAGCGCAGCCTCGTTCACGATGTTGCGGATGTCGGCGCCGGTCAATCCGATGGTCGAAGATGCGAGCACCTCGAGATCCACGTCGTCTGCCAGCGGCACATCCCTCACGTGGACCTTGAAGATCTCGACCCGTCCCTTCTGCGTCGGCCGACCGACCGTAACGTGGCGGTCAAAACGGCCGGGTCGCAGGAGCGCGGGATCGAGCACATCGGGCCGGTTCGTGGCGGCCAGGACGATCACCGAGTCGTTCTGGGTGAAGCCGTCCATTTCGCTCAGAATCTGATTCAACGTCTGCTCGCGTTCGTCGTGACCGCCGCCGAGCCCCGCACCGCGCTGTCGTCCGACGGCGTCGATTTCGTCCACGAAGATGATTGCGGGAGCGCTTTCCTTGGCCGTCTGGAAAAGGTCTCTCACGCGACTGGCTCCGACACCGACGAACATCTGAATGAACTCAGAGCCGCTGACGGAGAAAAACGGCACTCCGGCTTCGCCTGCCACCGCCCGGGCAATCAGCGTCTTGCCGGTTCCGGGAGGCCCGTTCAAGAGCACGCCCTTGGGCACCCGCCCGCCGAGCCGCTGAAATTTCTTGGGGTCCCGGAGATAATCGACGATCTCGAGAAGATCGGCTTTCACGCTGTCCAGACCGGCCACATCCTTGAACGTGACGGCCTGCTGCGAGGCCTCGTAACGCTTGGCCGGGCTCTTGCTGAAGCCCGACAGGAAGCCGCCGCCCATGATCTGATCGCGAGTACGCCGGAAGCTGAACCAGAGAAACACGAAGAGCGCTACGGGAAGCAGAATGGCAATCAGCCACACCGTCAGCAGCGCGGAATCGGACGACGGCGAAACGTCGTACTTGACGTTGTGCGTGGCCAGCAAGGACCTCAGCTGTTCCTGCGATTCCGAATTTCGCAGGAGCACGACGCGGAAATTCTGATTCAAAGTCTTGGGAGGCGTCGGTTTCTTGTTGCCGGTCGCGTCGGTTTCCGGCGGCCCGATGGGAGCCTTCTTGAACAGGCCTTCCGCCTCCTGGTCCCCGAGTTCAACACGTTCGACGTTGTCTTTCTGGATCTGTTCAATGAAGAAATAGTACGGGATGGTCGATTGGGCCGGCCTCTGACGGCTGAGGAACATCACCAGTACCACCGCCAATAACCCCAGCAGCAGCCAGAAGTTCGGCCCCCCCCGGCGGAGCACGGGCCGGCGGGCCGGGGTGACTTTGGCGGGATCCTTCGGCGATCTTTCCATTACATACCTCTCGTTGCGGTCGGTCCTGGTAGCCGGATGTGTTTCGACAAGAAATAGGCAGCCCTCGGCCTCACGCCGCCCACGGCTATTGTAACTGCGCCCCAACTCAGGCGAAGTGCCCTTTGCCCATCCGGGCGAACTCTTCTGTCCTATTCCGAAGGCTGGCTGTTCAGAAAGAGTTGCAGCCGAAGCGGCCCGATATCCGGGCTCAGATCCTCGACGATCGGCCGCAGTTTTCTGGGCGAGGACCGAGAGGTCAGCCGCTCGAGACGTGCGATTTGCTCCGCATCGAGATACCACTCCCGCCGAATCGGCAAGCCGTCCTCAGCCGCATACAACAGATCGTTGAGCAGAGTGGTTTCGTTCAATCGCCTGATGCGTCCGCATTCCGCCAGATCGTAACCGTCCTCGAGCAGCCTCCAGGTCCAGTAGTGATTCGGCGGATCCGACGGACCGACCGCTTCAGGCGACACCGGTATATCGTCGTCAGCCGGCACATCATCAGCAGCAATCGGCCGCTCATCCTCCTGCGGAAGCGGAGGCCGATCCGACACCGCAGCCTCCCGCCGACTCGCAGCCGCGGACTCGCCGGGTGCGCGGAGTTTCAGTTTTCTCATCAGGGCGGCGTCGAGGGCCAGCGGTCCTTCAAACCGGCTTTCGCCCCGCATCACCCGCTGCCCCTGCTCCGTCAATTGCACGATCGGACGGTACCGGGCCGTTTCGACTTGTGTGAGCAGGCCGCTTCCGATCAGTGCCTCGATCAGTTCCGAGGCTTCCGGCTGCGTCAGGTCCCTGAGCAATCCGAAGGTGCTGAGCCGGTCCAGACGCAACCGACTGACCTGCGCCGACTCGGATCCGCAGAGCATCTTGGCGAGGAGCTGTTTTCCGATGCGTCCCTGAGCCCGCGCCGCGCCGCTGAGGACGATGCGGACTGCCTGCAGCACCCCCGCATCAAGCGTCTGGTCCTCGGCTTGCTTGCCGACGGACCGAATTCTGTCGGGTGCGCGCCCCGCGGAAGCAGCCGGCTCGACCCCGACTTTCCATCCGCTCGGCTGGCAGCGGTCGCAGGCATCGCAGGATGCCGACGCCGGATCGCCGAAATAGTCGAGAATCTCCCGCTGGCGGCACCGTCGCGTGCGCGCGTAGCGGATGACGCGTTCCAACCGCTCGAATTCGGCCTCTTTGCGCCGTTCCAACTCTTCGAAATCGATTTCCAACTCGTCGAAGCCGGCATCGCGCCGCAATACCCGCAGTGCGCGTCCCCGGAACGGCGGCATGTAATCAAAGCCAGGCAGCTTCATCAACTCGCGGAATGCCCGCTGGAGAGCTTCCCGCTCGATCTCCGCGGACTGTGCCAAATATAGCGGGCTCGCGTAAACCCACTCGTAGCGGCGATCCCCTATTGTCTTTTCCACGAGGCGCAGGACTTTTCGCTGGACGCGAGCTTCACGCGGAAGCAGGTCGACGAGCGTCGGCAGATCACTCTCGATCTTGAACGCCGCCTGGTTCTGCTGCGATTCCAGCCGCTCAATGGCCCCGCATTGCTCCAGCAGTCTCTCGCACGCTCCGATCCCCTCGGAACCGATCTGCAGCTTCAGCCGTTCTTTAATCTCCTCGAGTGTGACCTCGATCGGGTCTTCGTCCTGTGAGCAAAGGAACTCAAATACCTTCCGCACAACCGCCCGGGACGGATACGCATTCTCGATGAAGAACTCCTGCACGTATCGATCCGAAAGGGAGAACAACAGCACGCATCGAGACGAAAGACCATCGCGACCGGCGCGGCCTGCTTCCTGATAGTAGGCCTCCAGGCTGCCCGGCATATTGAAGTGCACGACAAAACGCAGGTCGGACTTGTCGATCCCCATGCCGAATGCGTTCGTCGCGACGATGTAGCGCACTTCGCCGCGTTTGAAGGCCTCCTGCACACTGCGGCGATCATCCGGCATCAGGCCCGCGTGATATAACCCGACGGGCTGTTGGAGTTCCCTTTTCAGCAGTTCCCGCAATTCCTCGCAGCGGCGCCGGGTCGATGCATAAACGATCCCCGCGCCCGGAGTCTCGCGGATGATCTGCAGCAACCGCCGCTCCTTTTCGCTGTTTCCGCCCGAATCGAACACTTCAAATCGCAGATTAGGCCGGGCGAACCCCGTCACGTAGACACGCGGATCGCGCAGCTCAAGCTGCTGGACGACATCCGCCCGCACATCGGGCGTGGCGGTTGCGGTCAACGCGATCGTCGGAGGATGTCCGAGCCGCGCGCGGAACTGGCCGAGACGCGAATAGTCCGGCCGAAAATCGTGTCCCCACTGGCTGATGCAATGGGCTTCGTCCACCGCAAGCAACTGCAACCCCACGCCGCGGACCGCCTCGAGGAAACGAGGATGCCGCAGCCGCTCGGGAGCCGCGTAGACAAGGTCGAACTGACCCGCCTTCAGCGCGGTCAGTCGTTCCTGCTGTTCGGAAAAAGCCAGCGAACTGTTGATGTACGTGGCCCGCACGCCCAGCGCGCGAAGCGAATCCACCTGGTCCTTCATCAGAGCGATCAACGGCGAGATCACCAGCGTCAACCCCTGCCGCGCGATCGCCGGCAGCTGATAACAGAGGCTCTTGCCGCCGCCCGTCGGCATGATGCACAGACAGTCCTGGCCCTCCAGAACCGACTGGATGACTTCCTGCTGACCGGGACGAAACGCACGCAGACCGAAACGGCCAAGCAGCCCTTCGAGATTTGCGGCATGAGAATCCGCCACCGCAACTCCGTCCTGCCTTCCATCCGGCGGAATAAGTGGTCTTTCCATCGTTCAAGTTTCCTGCCTTGTTTCCGCATTGTGGCAGTCAAGGTCGCGTTTGTTAAGGTCTAATGGCCAGTTGCCGCGGAAGCGCCGCTTCGTGCTGCGGAGCTTCGGACGGCCAACCGCCCGCACTTCCAGAGGGCATCGCAGCCTGAAGATTTCCTGATGGGTCGCAGCCGCGTTTTACGCTCTTACTTCTTAGCGGAGGCTGTTTCGCCGCATCCGTCAGAGCGAGTCGATCTCACGCGAACAGTCCGCTCCAAGCGACTGCTTCATGTCCTTTGGATTCAACAGGCTGCCGTACAGGAAAAGAACCATGCGGAAGTGCGCGCGGGCATTCACACTTGTGGAGTTACTGGTCGTCCTGGCCATTGTCGGGATCATGGTGGCCCTGATGCTGCCTGCCGTCCAGTCAGTGCGTGAAACGGCACGCCGATTCGGCTGCCACAACAATCTCAAACAGATCGGCCTGGCGATGCACAGCTACCACGACCGCTCGCGCACCCTGCCCTACGGCTGGGACAACCGCGGTTCGATGTGGCACGCCCACATCCTGCCATTCGTGGAGCAACAGGTCCTTTACGATTCGCTCTCATTCGACGAAGCAAGCAATTGGGAAGACAACGGCAGCGCCAACGAAACCGCTTGCGGCACCCGATTGGACGTCTTTCGCTGCCCGTCTCTGCCGTTGGCCGAGCACATGGATTACGACGGCATCACCGCACGCGTGCCCGGCAGCTACCGCGGAAACGCGGGAACCGAAGCCACATCAGACGACAGCAGCACAGTCCCCATTCGCGGCGCGAAGTCCCTGGAGCAGCTTGCGCAGAACGGAATCTTTTTCGCCTGCCGGGGAGTCCGCTTCGACGCAATCGCCGATGGACTTTCGAACACGATCCTGATTGGAGAATCCGCTCCCGACCCGGACTTTATCAAGGACGGCAACGCGCTGGACTTCTGGTACATCGGCTCGCCACAGGCCGACGCGTGCCGCTGCGATGGAGGCAACGGCGGCACCGAATTCAGCGAATGCGTCGGCTCGGCATTCGAACGCATGAACCTGCGACGGCTCGATCCGCAGGCAAGCGGCGTGCTGATGGAAATGTGTTTCGGCAGTTACCACTCCCACGCGGCCTATTTCCTGATGGCCGACGGATCGGTCCACCTCCTGTCCGAGACTATCGACCTGATGGCCTACCGCGCCCTCGCAACCCGCAACGGCCGTGAAATCGCCGCCGTGCCTTGAACGAGGACGGATGCAATATCCAAAGCAGAGCGGAGTCCGGCAGTCGCAGGGTGTGACCGGTTCGCAGAAAAACGCCTTGGCTCACACAAACTCGCGGCCGCAAGCGCATTCAAACTGCCGACGGCAAATCGTTACCTCCGTCTCGGGCGCCGCGGGCGCGTGACCACCCGTGCCACCCGGCATGTGTTGCCCGAAGTGGTGATGGTCAGCAAACCGAGCGACGGGTTGAGGGCAGACGCGGGTTTCAAGCGAGTGTGTAGAACCGGCCGCATCCGTGTTTCATCAGTGCGCATCCGCGGCCTCTTCCATAGGCCAACCTCCCTACTTGCGCGCCGGATCCGTTGACTCCCCTTCATGCATCAAGCGCCAGCCTGGCAGCGTAACGGACTCCTGCGGTTCGACCAGTTTGCCGTACAGCCCCGGGCGACGCGCTTTCAGATATCGACGACCCGACGCTTGCTCGATCTTCTCCGGCGTGAGCAGCGCCACGACCACCTCGTCGTCCAGCGATCTACATTCGGTAAGCACTTCGCCGAACGGATCGAGTATCATCGAGAGCCCTGGCTTCACCGTGTCGTAATCCATGCCGATCGGGTTGGTGAACACACCGTAAATTCCGTTTTCAAAGGCACGTGCCGGCAGCCATCGCATCAACCAGCGACGTCCCTTCGGACCGTCGAACTCCAGCCGTAACGATACCGGATCTCGATGCCGATTATCCCACACCGAGCGATCGACCGTGCCGCGACCCGGCATCGGCGACGGAAGACATCCGGTTACGTGCGGCATGAAGATGATCTCTGCGCCGAGCATCGTGGTGATACGCGCATTTTCCGGCAGATTACAGTCGTAGCAGATCAGAAAGCCGATCTTGCAGCCCAGCAGGTCGATCACCTGGTATTCACTGCCGGGGGTGAGATACGGACTGACAAACGTATGCAGTTTGCGGTATTTCGCAATGAACCCGTCCGGCCCGACCGTAACATAACAGTTGTAGATCCGCTCGTCGGCGTCTCGTTCAAAAAGCCCCGCCATGACAATCGTGCGGTACTCGGCGGCAATGCGGATCAACTCGCGAGTGGAAGGCCCGTCGGGAACCGGTTCCGCCACCTCAAGCAACTGGGCCTTCGTGAGAGGCTGGACCCACGTGTAACCCGAAATGCAGCACTCGTGAAAGCTGACGATCTCCGCGCCCTTTTCGACGGCGCGCCGAGTCAGTTCGCGAATTCTCGAAAGGTTGTGCGATTTCCCGTTATCCTGATGTTCGAACTGCGCCGCACCAACACGAATATCTCGCATTGTGGACCTCCGTCTTGTTTACGATCCGTTGCCACCGGCCAAATCGATTCCGCAGTTGGCGGCCCTCGGCCGACTCAGGTTACGCTGCCCTGATCCGACGGTATGATATGCCGAGGAAGCAGAGAGTTTTAGACGCCTCGCGAAAAGAGGCGACGGTCGCGAGACGCAGCGTTTGATTGTTTGGCGGAACCGCTGCCGGTCTTCGCCGATGCGAACTCGCAAAGTACCTTGCGCGCCCTATCCATCCTCGATCCGGATCGGCCGATGAGTTCCGGAATCCCACCAAGAGCGAGGCCCACCATGACAAATTCCGCCAGGAAAACACTGGCCGCGGCAATTGCAGTACTGGCCACGTGCCACAGCACTCTGCTTCTGGCTGCGGAAACCACCACGCTCTACGTCGCGCCAAAGGGCAACGACGGCTGGTCCGGCAAGTTGGAGACGCCCAATTCCGACGGCACAGACGGACCGCTGGCCACTCCGCAAGGGGCTCGCAACGCGCTGCGCAAGCTGCGGGGATCGGGCGGATTGACCGGCCCGGCATCCGTGCTCTTTCGCGGCGGCGTGTACCAACTCAGCGAACCGTGGGTGTTTGAGCCGCAGGATTCAGGAACTGAAGAGTCTCCCGTCACCTTCGCAGCGTATCCTCAGGAACACCCGATTCTCAGCGGCGGACGGGTCATCGCGGGTTTCCGAAGCAACGGCCCTCTATGGGAAGTCACGATCCCGGAAGTCGCCCAAGGCAAGTGGTACTTTCGCCAGTTGTTTATTAACGGTCAGCGCCGCACGCCGGCCCGGTCGCCCAATACGGGATTCTTCCGTATCGCCGAATTGCTGCCCGGCCCGAAAGACAGCCAGGGCAAGGCAATCGCGCGCGACAAATTCGTATTTCACCCGGGCGATGTCAAACCCTGCGAACGGCTCGAAGATGTGTCACTTACCCTGATGCACTCCTGGGAGACGTCCTTTCATCCCCTGAAATCGATTGACGCGACGACCAACACGGTGACTTTCGCGCCGCTGCGGGAGTGGTGGTCCGTCGGATACTGGGAGCCAGCGCAGCGCTACTACCTGGAAAACGCCAGAGAATTCCTGGACGCGCCTGGCGAGTGGTTCCTGAACCGGCAGACGGGGGTGCTCAGCTATTGGCCAATGCCCGGGGAGAATCCCGACAAAGCTGAAGCCGTGGCTCCTGCACTGAATGAACTGGTGCGAATCGAGGGCAAACCGGAAGATAACCGCTTCGTCGATCATGTCACTTTGCGAGGCATATCCTTCCAGCACTCGGACTGGCAAATGGGTCCGGAGGGCTGGAGCAGCACGCAGGCAGCCGTCAATGTGCCGGCGGCCATCATCGCCGACGGCGCCCGATACTGCGCGATCGAGCAATGCGAAGTGACTCATATCGGAACGTACGGCATCTGGCTTCGACACGGCGCGAAACAGTGCCGCGTCCAGCAGAACCGCCTGTTCGATCTCGGAGCCGGCGGCGTACGTGTCGGCGAGGATCACATGGCGGCGACCGACGCTGCCGAATCGACCGATAACCTGGTGGACAACAACCACATCCGCGACGGCGGGCGAGTTTTCGCCGCCGGCGTCGGCATCTGGGTCGCTCAGAGCAGCGGCAACCGGATCTCGCACAACGACATTCACGACCTGTCCTACTCAGGCATGAGCATCGGCTGGAACTGGGGACGGGAGCCGAACCGGACACGCGACAACATCATCGAGTTCAATCACGTCCATAACCTGGTGCATGGAGTGCTCAGCGACGCCGGTCTGATCTATACGCTCGGCGTTTCACCGGGAAGTGTGATCCGCAACAACATCTTCCACGACATCTGGCCTTACTCCAATCCGCCGTTCGGTTGGGGCATCTATCTCGACGCGCATTGCGGCGACTACCTTGTCGAGAACAACCTCGTATACAACACGCTCAGCGGCGGCCTGATGTACAACAACGGCGGCCATGCGCACACCATCCGCAACAACATCTTCGTGAGGTCCGCGAATGTCGCACTGTGGCCCTATTCGGATAAGAAGCCGAGCACCTTCCGCAACAACATCGTTTACCTGACTCAGGGATCGCTGCTCGTTCCCTACGGCGAACAATCGCTTCAGGAACGACTCGCTGCCAAGGAATCTCCGGGAGACTGGGACCAGAATATTTACTGGCACACGGCGGGCCCGGACAAATTGCGTTTCTACGATCGAAGCTTCGCGGACTGGCAAGCTCTCGGTCTGGACCGCAACTCGCAGATCGCCGATCCGCGGTTTGCCGACGCCGCGCAGCTCGATTTCCGATTGGAGGGCTCTTCCCCGGCGATTGCAGCGGGCTTTCGCCCGTTCGATCTGAATTCGGCGGGACTTTACGGCGACGAATCGTGGAAACGCGAGTGCAGCCACTCGCAGTGCGCCGCGGTCGAATTGCCGGCGCCGCCTCCGCCACCGGCCCCGCTGACTGTTAATGACGACATGGAAAGCACGGTGGTCGGCAACCCGCCTGCGCAGGCCATCGTCGACGGTGAAACTAACGGAGCATCGATCCGGGTGACCGACGAGACCGCTTCGCAAGGCAAGCACTCGCTCAAGATCACGGATTCCAAGTCGCTCGAACCCTCCTGGCAACCGCATTTCTTCTACCAGCCGCATTACCGCTCCGGGCAAGTGCTTGAGTCGTTCGATGTGAAGATGCTCGAAGGAAATGAGTTCTTCACTGAATGGCGAGACGCAGGCAAGTACCCGGGGAACATCGGCCCGAGCGTGCAGTTCAGCGTTCAGCGCGGCATCAGCGTCGCGGGAAAGACTCTCTGTACGGCGCCGATCGGCCGCTGGTTCCATGTCGAGATACAGGCCCAGATCGGTTCGCAGTCCGAGCGGCGATTTCAACTGTCGGTTCAGTTCGAGGGGGAGCCGACGAAGGTGTTCAAGGATCTGCCGTTCAGCGGCGGTGAATTCCGCGAACTCGAGTGGCTTGGATTCAGCAGCACGGCCGCGGCGGAGACAGCGTTTTATCTCGACAACTTGAAGATCACACAATAGTTGATCATCGGGGTATTAAACCGCGGGAGTGTCTCATGATGCATCGGCGTCAGTTCATTCAATCAACGAGCCTCGCGCTGGCCTCGCTGCTTCACAAACCGGCGCGAGCGTCATTGGACGGACCGGCTGAGCCGTTCCGCTTGAATTACATTCTCGCCTCGCCGCTGTATGGCACGACTCCGCTGTCCGAGGTGTTGGCGGAAACTGCCAGGATCGGCGCAGCCGCCGTGGACATCTGGCCTCGCCGTCACGCCGATCACCGCGAGCAGATGGACGCGATCGGCCACGACCGGGTGCGTCAGCTGCTCGCCGAAGCCAAAGTCCATTTGGGCATCATCACGCGTTTCGATCTCGGGCCGTATGAACTGCGGAACGAGTTGCCGGTGCTCAAGAGCTTTGGCGGGAAGATCCTGGTAACCGGGGCGGGAAAAGGCACGGGCGACTCGCTCAAGGAACAAGTGCGGTCGTTTGTGGCGAGCATGCGGCCGCACGTCGAGGCAGCCGGTGAGATGGGCCTGACGATCGCCATCGAGAATCATGCCAGTTCACTGATCAGCAGCACGGATTCGATCCGTTACTTCGCGGAGTTCGCGCCCGAGAAGCATCTGGGCCTGGCCCTGGCTCCCTATCATCTCCCTCAGGATCCGGCCTTGATTGCGCGGCTCGTCGAGGACCTCGGCCCCAAGCTTTCGCTGTTTTACGCGTGGCAGCACGGCAACGGCTGCATGGCCCCGCAGCCCAAGGAGCAGGAGCTGCTGCAATTGCCGGGGCGCGGACCGCTCGATTTCCGGCCGATACTCGCCTCGCTGAAGAAGATCAATTACTCGGGCTGGACGGAGATTTTCATGCATCCTTACCCGCGCGGAATTCCCATCATGGAAACAACCGCACAGGTGACGGAGATGATCAACAGAAGCCGGGCGTACCTCGAGTCGGCGATCCGCGAGGGACTGTAGTCGAGCACCGGACCGAATTATCGTCGCTCAGGCGGCCGAGCCTTCCCGTTCGAGTCCGTGGCCGAAACTCCACCAGGGCCCGTCGCAATCCGGAGTTCCTTCATCTGCGTCCGCGAACAATTCGTCCACGTCTTCGGCCTGGGCCGGAACCGGGTCCTCTTCCGGCTCGTCCTCGTATTCGGCGTCGACGGACTCGTCCGTATTCAAAGGCAGCTCGTCGTCTTCGGTGTCGAAGTCGCCGAGTTGAATCAAGGGCGAGTGATCGTCATTGTCCTCGTCCCGAAGCACGTATTCGTCCTCGTCGTGCTGAGCCTCGACCGCAGCCGGCGGTTCGCATTCGCCAGGCGCCCCGGCGGGCTCCACCGCCACCGGCTCGGGAAGACCCTCTTCCTCGACCGCTTCCGGCACGGGCGCGGGTTCGGGCAGTGGCGCGGGTTGAGCCGCAATCACCGGCATCTGCTGACGGACAATCCGCGTTCCGGGAGTGCCGTGTCCGGGAAGAATGCGAATATCGACATCAGCACGCTGGAACATCTCGCGAATGTGATCGTGGCAGGTGAAGAAAAGCAGCTGACGCGATTCGCGGGCGAAGTCGCACAGCAGGCTGACGGCCGCTTCCGCCCGGTGAGCATCGAGATTCACGAGCACATCGTCGAGCACCATCGGAATATTGACGCCGCGACGTCCGTAGGAAGCAACCAGGGCGAGTCGCAGGCTCAGGAACACGGCCTCGCGGGTTCCCCGACTGAGAACGTCCAGCGACAATGCCTTGCCGTCCTGGTCATCGACGCGGAGTTCGTGACGGCCGAGCGGAGTCCAGACCCGCGTGTACTTTCCGCGAGTCAGTCGCTCGAGATACATCGAGGCCTCGTCCAGCGTCTCGGGTTGCCGTTCGGCTTCGTATGTCTCGCGGACCTGCTCCAGCAGGTGCCAGGTTGTCGTGACCGTCCGCCATTCGCACGCCGCGTCGGAAAGTTGCTTGCGGATGCACGACAGTTCAAAGCGAGCTACAGACAGGCGGCGGTTCTCGCCGAGCGATTTCATTTCCTGGTTGATCTCGCCGCGCCGCTGATGCAGTTGCCCGATATGGGTCTGCGAATCGTGCAGGCGCGTGACCAGATCATCCCAGCGACGCTTGAGGTTTTCGGGGTTGTACGTGTCGAGTTCCCGCTCGATGTCCGCATCGGTGCAGTGGCCGCCGACCACCACGACGATCTGTTCGGACAGCGTGTGTTTCCGCTTCTGCAGATCCGCGACGTGCTCGATCTTCTCGACGCGGGCTCGCAATTCGGGTTCGTCCGTGACCCGTGATTCGGCAAAGAGCGCCTCGCGACTTCGCCGCAGACGACGCATTTCCTGCAGGTCCGTGGCAAGTTGCTTGCGCAGTTCGCGTTCCTCTTTCTGCAGATCGCGCCGCCGGGTAACCATCTCGCGTTGACCATCCAGCGCCGCCGACAATTGACTCAACTGCACCTGCGGATCCTGGCTCACCGCGTTGATGCCGACGTCGTGATGCAGCTTCTGCAGACGCTCGACAAGCGAGTTGCGATTCGCTTCGAGTTTCGCGAGGCGATCGCGACGCCGCACGATCTGTTCCTCGATCTTTGATTTCTTCTGATGATGCGATGCAAGCTGCCGTACGTGCTTGGGCGTGAGACTGTCCGGCAGTCCCGCCTGCCGCAGACCCCGGCGCCAGCGGCCGCGTGCCTCGCGCAATTCCTCATCCACGCCGGTGGTGTGGCGGCGAGATTCCTGGATGCGCTTGCGGGCATCGACGCGCTGCTGATGCAGCGGAGCCATTGCCTCGAGTTCCTTGTGTTCTTTTTCTGCGGCGGCCAGCCGCGCGGTGAAGTTCCCGACGCCGCTGGGAAGCTGGGCGTCGATCTCGTCGCGTTCCGCCGTGAGATCTTCGATTTCGCGTTCGAGCGCGTCGCGGCCCCGGTCGCTGGCGTCCAGTTCGTCCTGGCCCGTTTTTTCCAGCACCATCTTCCAGGCAGCCGACAGCCCGATGCAGATCACGCCCAGGAAGCCGACGCCCCAGCTCACTTCGGCGGACATCGGCATGACTTTCCAGCCAAACATGCCGGTCAGCATCAATACAAAACCGAACACGAACATGAAGCCGATGACGAACAGGATTCGGACCCGTTCCAGCTGCACGTCCAGGATGTCCTGATACTGCCCGTCCTGCTCCTCCTGCTGGCGCCACATCTGTTCGAGGCGATCCTCGATCTTGACCCGCCGCCGCAGATGGTTGACCAGTTGCCCGGTCCTTTCCAGAGCTTCATCCAGATTTTCTGTGCCCTTGCCGTTCAGCTCGTCTTTCAGGTCGCTCTTGGCCTTTTCCTCGTCGAGCCGGTGTTTCTTCTGCTGCTTGTGGGCAATGATTCGTTTCTTCGTTGCCTCGCGCAAAGACAACGCCGCGGGCTGAAGCTGCTGTACGATTCGGGCTGTCACGATCGGCGAATTCGCCAGCTTCACGGCGCCTTCGGCACCGACCTTCTCCTCGTGGTTCAGCAGTTCGACCTCGAACGTCTCCATTTCCGCGCGGAGCTGCTTGATTTCGTGCTCCAGCGACTCGATCCACGGACCGTGCTCACACACGGCTTCGATCCGGGCGCATTCGTCCCACAGCACCCGGTTGATCGGCTGAGCCGCCAGCTGACGCCGGATTTCCAGCCGCTTCTGCCGGATCGGCTTCACGCGATCGGTCTGCTCGAGCAATTGCAGGTTCAACTGGTCGAGTCGTTCCACGCAGCCTTCGGGCAACGGTTCAACTTCGCCGCAGCGCACGAGTTCCTGCTCGATCTGGCGCCGCGTTGTCCACTTGTCGCGCACCTTGATCGAGATCTCAACCGTCCGGGAATCGTGCTCGAGTTGAGCGATGCGCTGTTCGAGCTGAGTGACTTCGTTGGCCAGCGCGACGCGTTCCGCCGCCAGGTCGGACCAGCGGCGGGTATGCATCTCCAGCTCGCCGATCTCGGCGACCAGTTTTTCCTGGGCGACGAGCAGCCGATTGATGTGCCCCGGCGCATCGTCGGTGCCCTGGAGCTTATGCCGCGCCGACTCGAGGTCGCGCATGACCTCAACGAGCGAGACCCGATCCACGCCGCTGGCGAGGTTGTAGAGCAGTTCCGCCGCTTCCGTATCGTTCAGCGTCGCCAGTTCCTGCAGTTCGCGGATCCCGACGGCAAACACGTTGTTGAAGATGGATTCGTCCACGCCGGACAGCAAGACGTTCAGCAGATGCTGGCCCTGACGACTGCCATTGGCTGCCAGGACGACGGCGCGTCCCAGCGCGGAATCCGTCCGGTCCGACATGCGCCGTTCAATGACGAACGGACCGTTGTGGTTTTCGACCCGCAACAGGCCGCCCGGCTCGCCGCCGTAGACCGGCGGAAGGTACAGCTTGCGCCGCTCGGGCGAAAAGCCGTAGAGCGCCGCGCGGATGAACTGCATCAGGGTCGTTTTGCCGGCCTCATTGCGGCCGTAGAAAAGCGTCACGCCGTCCGACAGTTCGTCGACCGACGTCTCGTTCCATACCCCGAAGCCATCAACTCGAATGTCCGTGATCTTCACGTCGTCACCCCCTCCGACTCGGCATGTGACGAGTACTTCTCTTTGTTACGGCCCGGCGTTTCCTCGCCGCGCAACAGGTCAAAACCGAGGACGGCCGTTTCCCGCAGACGCATCGCCGCAACGGTCGGCTCCGTGCCGATCATCGCATCGAGCAAGTCCTGCGGCAGACGCACGTCCGGAACGAAAGGCTTCAATTCCAGCGGCTTGGCGTCGTCGCGCATCTGCCCGCGGATCGCCCGCAGGAAGTCGCTCAGGATCGAATCGTCATCGCACCAGTCCTCCGGTATCGTCTCCGGCGGCTCGATCTCCAGCTGCACGGACCAGATCGCCGGATTGCGATGGCCGAAGTCGCTCCGCAGCCAGTCCAGGATCTCGTCCCGCTCCTTGCGGCGTACAAGCGGCGTGTCAAATCGGCCCGTGCCCGTCAGCAGCCAACTGACCAGCATCGGCCGATGCACTCCGGACATCAAACGTTCCATGTGAGTGCGGAACGCCTGCCTGGCGTCGCGGAGCGAACTGGCACCGTCCACAATCAGTCTCTCTTCGTGCCAGCGGACGACATCCGTCTCGATTCGCCGCGTGCGGATTTCCGCTTCACCGTCCACATTGACAAGAGTGCAACCACGCGGCCCCGACTCCCTGGGACTGAAGCCCTGCGGCTTGCCGGGGCCGTGCACGATCTGCAGTCTCGTGGGCGCGATTTCCATCGGCGTATCGCCGCCGACCGCCCAGTAATCCACGCCCGGGCGAGGCCCGCCTTCAAGATCGCCGGGACCGTACAGCACCGCGATCTGAAATCCTTCCTGACTCTCACGCACAAACTCGGCCGCCCGCAACGGACGCTTGTCGTTCCAACTACGGCCGTAAAGAGTGCAGATCGGCGACTGGCCCCGAAAGTGCGTCAACCGCTCGACGCAATCGCTCGCGAAAACGTGGACGTTGTCGGGCAGTTGAAGACGCCCGAGCACATTGCCCGTCAGGTCCAATCTGCTCGCCGCCCAATATAGATGTATCTTTCTCGCTCGAAGCTGTTCGCATTGATGCTGCAGAAACGCAAGAGCCGAGGGGCCGCCGCTGGTCGGGTCGAGCACGTCGCCCGACAACAGCACGAAATCCACCTCTTCGCGAATCGCAGTTTCCGTGACTTGCTCGACGGCTCGATAAGGCGCGCCGGTCAGCGTGTCACGAAGATGGTCGGGAACTTCCGCGAGCCCGACCAGTGTGGATTCCAACTGGAACCCACCCGTGTGAATAAATCGAAAAGACTGTCCGGCCATGAGCACCTCCCTGCGCCCCACCTCCGTGGCATCATGCCAGTTTGCATTCCGCGTTAATGCGCCCCCGCGGGTTCAGCGGGCGCACTCTATCGCCAGGAATACAACTCTGAGTATGTGGAGTTTAGCGAGGAAGGGAAATTGACGCTATGTCGATTCCTGCGACGCTAGCATCGGGCCGAGCGACCGACGCAATCGGGCCAGTCACACATGCAAGAGAAACATGCCCCCGTTCGATGAACTCAGCGGTATTGGGCAAACCAATTATCGCGGGCACTGAGCGCGTCAACCAGGTCGCTCGACAGGATATCGTCCAGCACGGGTTCCAGATTCTGAATCACCGAATCGCTCTCCCGCTGCGCGGCAACCCGGTACTGGACCGCCGGCAATTCAAGCGAACATCCCCGGTCGCCTTCGCCCGATGCGGTTGGCAGTTCGAGCGCAGCGAGTCGTGTCGGCAGTCGGTCCTCCGCAGCCGCGCGAACGATGACCGAAGCGGCCTCGCCCTCCGGCGCGATCGAGTCTTCGTTCAGAAGATTGATGACTTGCAGTGCATCAAGCGGCGATACAAAACCGTCGTCGTTGGTGTCGAAGTACCATCGTGCAACGGCACCGGTGGACTCACCCGCACTATCCGCGCTCATCAGACCCTGGATCTGATTTACCGGCTGCGCGCCGTGCAGATTGATGAAATTGATGATCGCCAATACATCGCCCGACGCCGTAATCCCATCATCGTTCGTATCGGTCGCCAATCTCGAGTTGTGCCAGATATCACCTACGACAACCGAGTCGTCCACAAACACGAGGGACGATGCGGCAACCGCCACGTTGGAATCGTACACGGAGCATTCGTGGCCAGGCAGCACATCGGACGGGTCGCCCGAGAAGCTCAATTGTCCAGAACCGATAGCAATCATCGGAATCGTGGCGAGAAGATGTTCCCCAGGTCCCAAACGATCCATTCCTCCGAACGCTCCCAACTCATCGATCAGTCCGGGAACGTCCAGACCGCCCGACGTGAGGTTCGGGAATTCGTCGCCGTAGACAATCGGCCCGGCGACTTCGGCCAGCGTCGCATCGAACCGGATATCGAGGTACGCCGCGAACACTCCCGTCGCGTTGGCACGCAGATCCTCGACCGTCACAACAACCTGAAATTCATCCCCCTCGTGAACCAGATTCAGGGGGTTTCCGGCCGCGTCGGTCAAATCGAGACGGAACCTGACCTTCGGCAACGAACTCTGCACGGTTACGTAAACCTGGGCGGTATTGCCATCAACCGTGTAATTGAAAGAGTCCGTTCCCTCGAAATTGAGCGGCGGCGTATACACAAGCGAGCGGCCATCCGCGGAGATCTGCACCGATCCGCCGCAACTTGGCTCGCTCACGCCGGCGATGCCGGGGAAATCGGGGCCGAGGTCCCAGCGGTCGTTGGCCAGAACATCCAGCACTTGGCCTGCGCTGCCCGCTTCGACCTGCAACCAGTCGTCAACGGCCGGAGAAGCCAGGTATATCTGGCCGAGCAGCGTCGCAGGATCGAGCAGCGGATGAACTTGAATGTCGTCCGCAGCAATGGTGAACAGATTTCCGCCAACTTCAAAGCTGCGCCGCGCTGGCGAGTCGTGCGCAATCGAGCCGAGAGGCTCAACCGATTCGGCACCGGCCTCTGTCCCGATATGAAAAACCAGGAAATCGTAATTCTGTTGGAAGCCGATAGGATCGGTCGACGCCATCGTTCCGGCGGTCTGCCAGCCGCTGGTTTCCATTGGCAGCACCAGCGTCTGGTACTCGGATGAGTACATCAGCGCATGGTGGTTGTAAAAGGCCTCGGAATATGACCAGAGCCGCTCGCTGTTTTCAAACAGGTATTTGGACACTGCTTTGGGCTCAGCCAGATCGCTGATGTCGAACAGAGTCAGCTGCGGCCCGGTCGCGACTCCCGTTTCCGGATCGGCGTCGCGCCCGAATCCGAGTAGCAGGTTCTCGCTGATCGGCTGGAAATAAACGGAAAACCCGGGAATCTCGAGCTCGCCAACCGCCTTCGGAGCGTAGGGATCGCTCAGATCAATGGCAAACAGCGGATCGACCTGCCGGAAGGTGGTGAGAAAGGCGCGGTCGCCGAGGAACCTCGCCGCATAGAGTTGCTCGCCCGGCGCAAGCCCCGTTTCGAGTTGCCCGATGACCTTCAACTGTCCGGCGTATTCGCCAAGCACGCACAGCTGATTGATCGACGCATCACCCCAGCCTTGAGTCGTCGCCACGCGCAGATAGCCTTGATACTCGTCCATCGCAAACTGGTTGAGCAAGCGACCGGGAACCTCTCCCAGCGAACTTGGCGCGATGGCGACACCGTTGAGCGTCAATTTCGTGATCGCAGTCGACTCGCCACTGTCCGTCCAGCGTGTGCTCGCCAGGTACAGCCCCGTCTGCGTCGCGTAGACCTCGGACACGTAGTCCTGAAACACGCCGACACTGCCCTCCGGTCCCGGCGCATCATTGCCGACGTCGAACGAAACCACGGACACCAGTTCTGTGCCGTTTCTGCCGGTGATTGAGTAGATGTCGGCGGCCTCGGTCAGCCAACCGCTCGACAACTCATTGCCGGCTCCGTCAAACACATGAAAGGCCGGCATCAGCCCGTCCAGCGACTGCGAACTCCATCTCTGCACGAAGTCATCGCGAGTCTCGTAGACACAATTCGATTCGTACCCCGGGTACGGAGCAATGTCCGGCATCCCACGCAGAATGGACGGCATCGGCATTGCGATCGGCGGGCTTTCCGTGCCCGGATCGCCCGATTTGCAGTGTGTCTCGGGCAGGGGAAGTCCCGCACTGTCGTCCGACACCACGTATACCACCGACCCGACCTCGCGCGAGTTGATCAGCGTCCCTCCGAGACGGGTCGTCTCAAGTAGAACGGGCATGCCGCGGTCGCTGATATCGTAGACCGATACATGCACCTCGGGATCGTACGTGGTCCACGGGATGGCGATCATCGAGTCGGTTCCGGCGATCTTCGCATCGGCCATCATGGGCATGATGTCGAAGCCGAACGTCTGCGAAATCAGTGTCAGCCGATCACCGCTGAGATAGATTTCGCGGGGATTCGTGTTCGAATCGAGCGTCAGGCGGGAGACGATCTGCAACTGCTGAGGATCGCGGATATCGACGATGTACAGATCCTGATCGCGAATCCCGTACAAGTAATTTCCATCGGTCTTGATCACGTCCCCTTCGTCCACGCCAGCGACCTGGACATTCGTCCCGCCCGTCAATTCCGTGGATTCGTTCGGGTCGCTGGCGACAACATCGGACGCAGCATCGAAACGCAAGTAGCACGGCCAGAAGTTGTACGCCGGCTGTTCAAACAAGTCGGCATATTGGGTGACTGCCGCATCAAGCAGATAGCTGCGAAGCTGCTCTTGCGATTCGAAATGCGTCAGCGACGGCGACGACGCAGACAGCAACGAGCCAATGCCGGAATCCAGAACCAATCGCGGTTCAAGCGACTCGATTCGAAGTGCCCTGAGCCGACGGCTCGCCAGCCTGATCTTGGTTTTCATCGCGTCCCGTTCTTTCGATGACGAGCAGTCGACGCCGCGGAGAGGGGCATCGACCGACACAATCGCGAGCAGAAGCCGCAAGTCGATAAATTGTGAAGCGACTATCGACCAAAATCAACGAATACTTCAATTAAACCCCTCGCGAGGTGTGTCTGGGCGCGCAGGCGTTGCTCTTTCATACGCTTGGGTTACTGCAGAGCCGGCCCCTCAATCCTCTCGCCTCGCTGCTGCCGCTGCTGATCGGCAGGCGAGAAAGTCCCATAAAACAAGGCATTCGTGTCCATCCAGGTCACCAACCGCTCGATTTCATCGGGCGACAGCGACACGTCCTCGTGCCCCTTTTCCAGCAAGGCCATCAGCGAACTTGCCCTGGCGCCGAACGTCCCGGGCTGGGCTTGCGGTTCCGAATTATCCTTGGGAGTGCCTTTCCATTCCGAAAACGGCACGCGGGGAGCCAAGGCCTGGTAGGAAACCGAAAACTCGCCGGCGGGCCCCCCGGTCAAATCCACCTTGTTTTCGGGTTTCGTGGCATCGTGACAGCGAACGCAGTGCTTGTCGAGAATCGGCTGCACAAGAATGGCGTAGCTGAACGGTCTCGAACCATCCGGTCCCGGAGTGATCGGCGACGGCGGCCGCTGAGCCGCGAGCGTAACGGCGTGAGACCCGGGAGCTGTGGTGCGGTATTCGTGACACCCCACGCAGCTGCTGTGCTCGCCCGGCTGGACGTAGGTGAGGCTGCGCATCGTCTGGACTGCCATTCCTTTTTCGTCCAGTGCCTGGAACGACAGCGGTATTCCGGCGGGAACGCGGAAGTAGGCAGAGCCGTCGGCTTCCACAGGCACGGTCCCCAGCACCTGTTTGCCGGGCGATGCGTTGGCCAGACCGACGCGAGGCGAATTGGCATTCGGCGTCGTCTTGGGCAGCACCTGCAGAATCCGCAATCGCTTGACTGTACCTTGGACGACGGAGAGATTCGGCCAACTCTCATAGACATTCTGCAGCAGGAAGGTCCCCTCCGCCGGTTGCTGCTGAGCCACCGCTGCTCCCGGCCAGGCGGGAGGCCGGGGACGCGAGCGAAGTGGCATGGCCCAGATGCTCGAGATGCTGACGTCCCGATAGAGGAGTTCCTTGTTGCCCCACCGGTCCATCAAATAAATGCCGAACATGTTAGGGCGATTCGCCAACGGTTCGCCGACCAGCGGTTCGTAGCTGTAGGACGCCAGGAAATAATCCTCGGAAAGCGGATACGGAGACCGGTAGCAGTGGCCCGGCCAGCGTTTTTCTTCTGTCGGGATCGTCGGCGCAGCGTCCACTCCGGCCGGGTTATGCCAAGATGGACCGACGGGGAATTCACTTTCGGGAAACAGAACGTCTTCCGTCAGCCTTGAAATCGGCTGCGACCCGTCAACGCCTCGCGACGGATCAATCAAGATGATCGAACCGGCCGTCATTGCATGATGCGCCGCGGCCGTCGCCATGACCTTGCCGGACCCCGGCACAGGTTTCGCTTCCCAGACTCCGACCGGGTTGAGCGTGTTGTTGCCGTAGAAAGCCCGCACGTCGCTGCCATCGGACCTCGCCGACCAGAGTTGCTGGTAAAAGACGGCGTTGCGATCGACATAGTCCCATCGCGTGTAGATGACGCGCCCGTCGTTCAGCACCGCAGGGTCCCACTCGTGAGTCTCGTGGAAGGAAATCACGCGAGGGTTCGAACCGTCGCCGTTCGCGAGCGCCATCGTGTGGACGGGACACGGCCCGCGACCGCAGCGGTGAAAACCGCCGCGGCGCGTCGACAGAAACAACAGGTTTCCATCCGGCAGATAACGGGGCGCAAAATCGTCCCAGGCTCCTTCGGTCAATTGACGCAGCCCCGATCCGTCGGCACCAACCTGAAAGAGATGATAAAACTGCGCCGAATCGCCGCGCCAGTATTCGCCGTTGCCGGAGACGGTCTTGCAGAACGAGAACATCACGGACTGTCCATCCCACGATACGTCCGGGAGCATCGTGCTGCCCTGCGGCATCGCAACAAGTTCACGGCAGTGCATGGACTGGCCAGGGTTTTCGAGCACGAAAAGTCCGCCCCCGGGACGCGCGGCGCTGCCGGCATATTGCGTCAACTGGTGGCTGAAACTGCTCGGCACGTTCTTTACGAATAGTAACGGGCCCACTTTCGACAGCGGGTTTTCGATCGCGATCCGGCGGCGAAGTTCATGGGCGCGGCGCCAAAGCGAAAGCCACTGAGCGTCCGTTGCGGCCGGGCCCTCGGCGAGCGTTTGCGATTCCTTTCTCAGGTCTTCCCACGACTTGATTGCCGCTTCTGCAACGTGGCCTCGCCGGGCCAGGTCCTGGATCAGCTTGTCGCCACGTTGAAAGATCGTGGCGACCGCATCGGCAAACGCCCGCGGCTCACGGTCGGTGCCGATTCCATCCTGCATGCGCCAATCCCACTCGATCAGTTGCTGCTCGATGGAAGGACGGGGATCCGGCAGGACGGGGGGCGGAATCGTCACCGCGTCGCTTTGACCAGCCACCTGGATCGGCGTTTCGTGCCCTTGCTGGACGTAACGCAACCGCGACCAGCGCACTCCCGCTTCCGCGGCAGCGCCGCGCGTGGCGACGACCAATTCCAGCTCGCGCTGGTTCTCGACGGGCTGCGTCTCCAGCACAACATCCTCGCCCGATCGAATCGCACGCACCAGACGCTGCGAGCCGAGCGACACCTCCAGTTCCGCCTGCTCTCCGCGAACGAGATTCACGTCGACCATCACCTTGAGCGGATCCGCCACGTTTTTCAGTGGAATGGCAACGCGGACTTCTTCACCGCGATCGACGCTGACCGTCCAGGCGGACGCCGAATTCATAACGGCGACCTGCGGCCCGGTAGCTCGGGCCATCATGGCGATTCCGCCGGCGACCGCGCTGGGCGCAGGTGCCGCTTCCGATCCGAAGGTGACGGCAGGCGAACCGAAACGCGGCAGCCGCTCGTCCGGCACGAGGCGTGCCTCGGCCCAGTTCGCCATATCACAGCTGATGCCATCGCCGGCGTCGGTGGCCACGAGACGCAATTGACCGGCATGCTCAAGCGGCACCTCGACCGGCTTGGCAGGGTCACTGTCGGTCATGGGCCCCGCTTCCCACGCGACCTTGTTATCCACGAGAATCTGAAACTTCACGCTGCCCCGACCGCCGCCCTGCGATTGTACGCCCACCTCGGCCCGAAACAGCTTGTATTGGCCCCGCAGGTCGATAACGATCTCGCCGTTGGCGTGGTGGCCCAACCCCTTGGAATAGGTTTTGGCTCCGATCTGCATCGGCGTGCCCACTGTACCCGGCTTGGCAGCAGCCGTGTGAACGCCGAAATCGCCCCAGTCCTGCCGATGGGTCATCGAAACGTCCGCCGGGCGATCGCCGAGATATTCCTCGTCTTCCGCGGCAGATGCCGCCAGCGTCCCTCCGACGCTCGCAGCAATCCACACGGCCGCAACGATGGCCCCCGCAATCCGCGATGCTCGATGTTGTTCAAATCGCCTGAGGTTCGCGACGCGCATATCAACTCCCATCCGCAAAATTCTCGGATCGTTTCGCATTTCGTCCGCTGTACCGACCGATCCTGTCGTGCGAGTCCGGCACGCGGGACTCGGACGCATCCGACGCCCCCCGCACCCGGCAGGACCAGCCGACCGTTGTACCATCATAAAGCACCGCCCATAGAATATCACGAATGAACTTGCTTCAGGCGGAGCCGCACAAGAAGTTCATGGAGGGCATCGGTGCCGCTCGGACATTCGGAGAAATCGGAATTCTCAGCCCCCGACTCCAACTCGGTCACAAGCCGCCGGTGCTGGCTGTCGTGAAAGACATGGTCAGCTCGGACCAATCGCGATTCTTCCGCTACGAACAGCCTTGGTTCGACCGGTTCGCCGATAAACGACATTTCCGCGAGGATCCTGAACGGAATTCCTCGCAACCACCGGCGTTCCGGCGGAGCAGATCAGGTTCGGGCCGTCGTGGAACTTCTCATGCGCTGCAGCGCAAGCTCCGGTGGATTCGGAACAGGTTATGAAAGACTGCCCGACCCGCGGGGGCCGGACAGTCGCACGCTGCTTTTCTCGGTCAACACGGGCTTTCCGATCACCACAAGTCGCGGAATGGCCCCGCAACTCAGCCGCGAGCTGACCAATCAACTATCCGTGCCAACGACTCACTTGGACGGAGCTGCCCATTTGACGGCATTGGACATCATGCGGCGCACGTTGGCGTCGAAGAAGACCGGATTGGTCTCGTGCCCGGGCATGAAATAGTAGAACTTGCCCTTGCCGACTTCCCAGCACAGTCCCATCCGCGCCGGATCTTCCTTGCCATCGGCGAGCGTGTGAGCGCCGGTCAGCACGACAGCCTTCGGTTCGGGAACGGCATAAGGCTCGCTGTAGCGCTCGCTGTGTTTGAAGCAGAATTCTTTCGGCAGGCCCGCGGCGATCGGATGCGAAGCGTCCTGAACGGTGATTTTGCAGTCGACCGAGTCACCGATGTAGGCTCCCCACGTGCAGGGTGACCCCATGAGTTTCTTGTTCGTGCGTGCAAAGTGCGAGGAGTGGAGGGAGATGAAACCCATCCCGTCTTTCTTGACTCGCTTGTCCACCTTGGCGACAAGTTCATTCTTCACGTCATCATGCCGCTTGTGCCCCCACCAGATGAGCACATCGCATTTGGCGAGCAGGCTGTCCGGCAGTCCCTGGTCCGGATCGTCAAGATTGGCAACGACAACGTTCCAGTCCGGCAGGTCCGCGCGCAACCCCTCGGCCACTGCGCCGTTGATGTCGTGCGGGTACACATCCTTGGGCGCAGTTCCCTCGGACCAGACCACGACCGTCGGCTTCGCTGCGGTATCGGCCGCGACCAGTCCTTTGGCCCCCAGCACGCAGGCTCCCGCGGCGGCTGCCCCCATGGCCAGGAATGTGCGACGGGACGTTTCTTGATGCATCGTTCGCTCCCTTGATCTTGAAGTGGCTCTCGGTATGTCAAGCTGCGATCGGTCCTGGCTGAACTAATCGCCGCGCCGCGCAGCAATCTATCGGCAGCGGTCCGACTGAAGTTTGACTTCGTACGCCAACTCCAGCAACCGGCCGATGCAGGACCATTTGCCGCTGCGCCAACACGGCTTCGGCGGGCGGTCCTGCCGGTCCGGGCCTATCCGCCGAGACCAGCACCCCGGGATCTGCGTCTGCCGAAGGATCTGCAGTGTAGCGCTACGCGCAGCGACCGTCAATAATTGCCCGACGGAGCCCCGTCATGGGCAATCAGAAACACCCCCTTGGGCGCTCATTCTGAGCATCACCGGCGGACCATATTCTGATGGGTTGCCGGGGGCGTCGCGGAGGCGCCAAGGAAGGTCACCGCATGGCGTCAGGCGACTCGGCAGACGCTGCGGTCCGTATCCTGCGGCGTCGGTCGACCGCTCGCCGGGCAATGGGGCCCCTGCGCGGGCGGACGATTCTGGCGCAGGACG